>JBELMP010000001.1:0-47218 GCA_042095695.1 Maricaulis sp.
GTGAAGCAGCAACCGGCCAGGAGTGACCCAGAAGCGTGGGTTGCGAGCCACCGGCACGTCAGACCCCGCACCGAAGTGCGGGGTTTTCTGGTGGATGGTCCAGGATTCTATTCGCGGCTAGAGAGCAGCGAAAGGATGATCTGGAACATGTTCACGAAGGCGATATAGAGGTTCAGTGCGCCATAATTGGTCATGACCGCCATCGAACGCTGATCGCCGGCGATCTCGTAATAGGTGACTTTGAGCGCCTGCGTCTGCCAAGCGGTAACGCCCGCCATCAGCAGAAGAACAGCGAATTGCAGTAGCAGTTCCAGAACGCCGGACTGGAAGAAGAAGACATTCAGCAAACCGAGAACGACTGCACCGATGATCGCCATAAACAGGAAAGACTGCAGCGGCATCAGATTGATCTTGGTCGTATAGCCGAAGATGGACAGACCCATGAAGGCGGCCGCCGTGATGACGAAGGCCTGGGCAATTGTCCCGAAATCGACGTTCAGCGTATTGCCCGCGTAATTCTGGACCGTGGCATTACCGGACGCCAGGATGACCCAGAAGCTCAGCGAAATGCCGATCAGCGTGACCACTGCCCAGTAAAGAAAGGCGGATCCGGCCGGGGACGGGTTGCGCATGAAGAACATGGAACCGAACAAAAGGACGAGAGGCCCGAACTGGACCACGTAGAGCAATGGCGTGCCGAAGACGAGCTGGGTCAGCGGCGCGATCGTGCCGACCGCGTAAGCCAGAGCGGCGGACAGCAAAAGCCCCAGGCCCATCTTGTTGTAAACGCCCAGCATGAAGCTGCGCAGGCCGGCATCAACCGACATATCCATGGACGGCGCGGCGCCGTACGGACGGGAGAAATCATTCATGGTTCACGTCTCACAAGTGTTGCGTCGCAAAATAGACAGACGCCGCCTGTCAGGGCGGTTTGGTTTATAATATCGCCTCCAGGACCTGAATGGCAAGGCGGGACGGGCGGGGGTCGCGTCCCCCCTTGGTGATTTCACTGGACCCCGACCTGGCTTGGCAGTAGAGCGTGCTCCTCAGCCAGCTGTTTGATTTCCATGTCGCTTCGCCTGTTTGCCGCCATTCCCATACCGGTCGCGCTGCATCCCGAATTGTTGCGGCTTCAACGCGGCCTGCCCGGCGCAAGCTGGCGACCGAGCGAGAATTTCCATATCACCCTGCGCTTCGCCGGTGATGTGACCGCGCTCCAGGCCGAGGATTTCGATGCTGAGCTCCGCGCGATTACATTGCCCAGCTTCACATTATCGCTCGCCGGGGCGGACTGGTTCGGCAAATCCGATCCGCACACGCTCTGGATCGGCGTGCGCGCCTGCGACGCCTTGCTCCAGCTCCAGGCGCGGTGCGAACGCGCTGCCCGGCACGCCGGGCTTGTGGCTGAGACGCGAAAGTTCAAACCGCATATGACGCTCGCCTATCTCGGCAAGACCCCGGTCGAACGCCTCGCCGCCTGGTGTCGGGACCGGTACAGCTTTGGCACAGAGGCTGTGGCTATTACCCATTTCAGCCTGTTCGAAAGCCTGTCGCATAAGGGCGGGCCCAATATCTACACACCCATTGCGGACTATCGGCTCGGTTAGAGCGCGTCGTCAGAGTCGGTGGTTTCCGGCTCACACTGGACCTGGACACGAAGCAGGGCGCGGGTGCCGCGCGACAAGCGCTCAAGCGTCACCTGCCCATCCATCAATCGCGCGATATGCCAGCAAATAGCCAGGCCCAGCCCGACCTCGCCCTGGTTTACATTGCCACTGGTGCGCGCGAGCCCGTCCAATACGTCTTGTTCGACACCAATCCCGGTATCGACAACTTCAAACTCCAGCCAGATCCGTTCAGCCTCGGCTGCCTGGACACGAACCTCGATATCAACACTGCCCGACGGCGCATATTTGATCGCATTGGAGACGAGATTGTTCAGCGCCTGGCGCAGAAGGATTTGGTCACCGATCACATTGCGGTCGACATCCGCGCCTGCCTTCACATTGATGGAAAGGCCTTTCTCACTCGCAATCGGCTGGAATAGCGCCTCGATGCTGGTCGCCAGCTCGACAGGGTTGAAGAGGATGGTGCGCACGTCGGTCTGGCCGCTTTCCAGACGGGCGAGATCAAGCACATCGCTGACGCGGGTCAACATAGCCTTGGCGGACTGTTCCAGCGTACCCAGCAAGCGGCGCTGATCCTCGGCCAGGCCGGTATTCGAAAGCAGGCTCGCCAGCCCCAGTATCCCATTAAGCGGCGTGCGTAATTCATGGCTGATCGAAACCAGGAATTCCGATTTCAGGCGACTGCTCTCGCGCTGACGCTGAGCGCTCGCAAGCAACTCCTCCTCAGCCCGGTCGCGCGAGCCGATCTCGGCTTTCAATTCGGCGGCAGAGCGATTGAGATCTGAATAGATGGCAGAAATGCGAACCAGCAATTGCACAAAGCCGACCGCCAAAAATGCCGTGGCGAAGAGATCGGACAGGAAACCCAGATCATCGTGAATAAAGGCCGACGCCGAACTCGCATCAATGAATTGCGGGGCCAGCGCGCCAGCAGCAATTGCGAGCAGGTTCGTCAAGTGCAGGATGATCCAGATGCTCATCCCGATCACCAGAAGAATGAGCGGGGTTCGGACCGGCTGAAACACCGGTCGCCGGGCGTAGTACAGGCTCAAATGCGCGCCATAGCCAGCAGCGGCTATCACGAACACATCAAGGACAACTGTGAATAGCAAAGGGTCCAAGATCATTACGCGCCCTTACGGTCCCCCCGAACCATGGCTAAACTCGACATGCAGCGCCGCAGCGCGATCGAATGGGATCACTCCCCAGAATCACGCTGCCGCCCCAGATTTCATATGTAAAGGCAATACGCCCCCGATGAATTTTTCATGAGCGAGGCTTGATTTCGCGTCAAGTCACGCAATCGCGATCACTGATTGCGGCCGAGCTTGCGCCGACGCCGCGCCAGAAGCTGTAACCGCAGCGCATTCAGGCGGATAAAGCCTTCCGCGTCCTTCTGATCGTAAACCTCGTCATCCTCGAAAGTGACATGTTCCAGGGAGTAGAGTGAGGCAGGTGAAGTCCGCCCAACCACATCGGCGCGCCCCTTATAGAGCTTGAGGCGCACCTCGCCGCTCACGAAATCCTGGCTGGCATCGATCGCCGCCTGCAGCATCTCGCGCTCCGGCGAAAACCAGAAACCCTCGTAAACCAGCTTGGCATAGCGCGGCATTAGCTCGTCCTTGAGATGCGCTGCGCCACGGTCCAGGGTGATCTGCTCGATCCCGCGATGGGCTTCCATCAGGATCATACCGCCCGGCGTTTCATAAATGCCCCGCGATTTCATGCCGACAAAGCGATTTTCGACCAGGTCGAGCCGGCCGATGCCATGCTCGCGACCCAGCGCGTTGAGCGCTGCCAGCAGGACCGCAGGCGACATCGCCTCGCCATTGAGCGAGACCGCATCCCCGCGCTCAAAGCCAATCGTGATATAGGCAGGCGTGTCCGGTGCATCCTCCGGGCGGCGGGTGCGTTGATAGACGATCTCGGCAGCCTCCTCACCCGGGTCTTCCAACATCTTGCCTTCCGAAGACGTGTGCCAGAGATTGGCATCAACAGAGAAAGGCGCCTCGCCGCGCTTGTCCGTGGGCACGGTAATGCCCCTGGACTCGGCATATTCAATCAGACGGGTCCGGGAAGTCAGGTCCCACTCGCGCCAGGGCGCGATAACGTGAAGATCCGGGTCCAGCGCATAAACGCCGAGCTCAAAGCGGACCTGGTCATTGCCCTTGCCAGTGGCACCGTGCGCCACGGCATCGGCTCCGGTCTCATGCGCGATCTCGACGAGACGCTTGGAGATCAGCGGACGAGCAATCGAGGTCCCCAGCAGGTAAAGCCCCTCATACAAGGCATTGGCGCGCACCATCGGATAGACGAAATCACGGACGAACTCCTCGCGCAGATCCTCGATAAAGATTTCCGAAACGCCCGCCGCAACAGCCTTTTCGCGAGCCGGTTCCAGCTCCTCGCCCTGACCGAGATCGGCAGTGAAGGTCACGACTTCAGCGTTATAAGCTTCCTGCAGCCATTTCAGGATAACCGATGTGTCCAGACCGCCTGAATAGGCGAGAACGATTTTCTTGATCGGACGCGACGCGCTCATATTGGGTCCCCTGGCTTGTATGCGCTTACCGCCTAAACCCAGCGACGCCGGGCCGCAAGCCTGCATGCAGTCATGCACTGCCTGTGACCGCCCGGCTGGACAAGCGCCGTACAGCTGCCAATCTGTGCAGCAAGGGAGGCCGGAATGAGTCGAAAACTCGCTTTGATAACCGGAGCCTCAGCCGGAATCGGCGAGGCTCTGGCCCGTGAATTCGCAGCCAATGGATGGGATGTCGCCCTGGTCGCCCGCCGGGCAGACAGGTTGCGCGCCGTCGCCCTGTCGATCGAGGAAAGCTATAATGTCGATACGCTCGTCATTGAAGCGGATCTGAACCACCCCGATGCGCCGTCCCTTATCCTTGCCGCGATCGATGCCGCCGAGCGTGATGTCGATGCACTGGTCAACAATGCCGGCTTCGGCCTGCCAGGGACCTATGTCCAGACCGGCTGGAAACAGCAAGCGGACTTCCTCCAACTCATGCTGACCAGTTATTGCGAGCTGGTCCATCGCCTCCTGCCCGGCATGCAGGAGCGCGGATATGGCCGCATCATCAATGTCGCCTCGGTCGCCGGCATTATGCCGGGCACACGCGGCCATACGCTCTACGCGGCTGTGAAAGCCGCCCTGATCAAGTTCAGCGAATCCCTGCATCTGGAAAACGCCGAGACCGGAATTCATGTCACTGCGCTTTGTCCGGGCCTGACCTATTCTGAGTTTCACGATGTGAATGGCACGCGCGGCGCTGTATCCAAATTGCCGAAATACTGGTGGCTGCCCGCGGGCAGCGTGGCTCGTATCGGCTATGCCGCAGTCCAGGCGAACCGCGCAGTCGCCGTGCCCGGATTGTGGTGGCAATTTCTCACCGGCCTCTACAAGCTCATGCCGCGCAGTCTGGCCCTTTGGCTGACGGCGCGCTCCAGCGCACGCTTGCGCAATACCGCGCCGGACAAGGGCGCTGACGCCGTCGCCGACTAGATCCCGTCCATCCAGAAGCAGAACCCATGACCCAGACCGACCCTCGCCTTATCGTCGCGCTCGATCAGCCGACCACGGCCGCCGCCGAAGCCATTGTCGACCGCATTGGTGAGGCCGTTTCCTTCTACAAGATCGGACTCCAGCTACTACCGATTGGCGGCATGGATCTGTGCAGCCATCTCAAGGCACGCGGCAAGCACGTCTTTCTCGATTACAAGCTGCACGACATACCGGCGACCGTTGAAAAGGCGACAGTCAGCATCACCAGTGCAGGGGCCGATCTGCTGACAGTTCATGCCGAGCCGGCTGTCATGAAAGCCGCCGCGGCGGGGCGCGGGGACAGCGCGCTGAAAATTCTCGGTGTGACTGTCATGACCTGTTATGACGACGCCATGCTCGCCGAGATGGGCTATGCCATGAAGGCACGAGACCTGGTTCTGCGCCGTGTCGAGCAAAGCCTGGAGGCCGGTATTGATGGGGTCGTCGCCAGCGCTCAGGAGGCCGCCGAGATCCGGGAGAGATTTGGCGGTGACTTCCTCATCGTGACGCCGGGCATCAGGCCGGCGGGCGCTGCTGTCGGCGATCAGAAACGTGTCGCTACTCCGGCGAATGCGCTGCAGGATGGCGCCACACATCTGGTTGTCGGTCGACCCATTCATGGCGCGCCCGATCCGGCGCAGGCGGCCGCTGCCATTGTTGCGGAAATGGAGCAAGCCGTGCCGGCTCGCGCCTGACCGGGACGGCATAGATATAGCCACCCACCGCGACCCAGCGCCATTGCTGAGGCGGTTCGACACCGCCGCTCAAACGCCCTTCGAAAAAACTGTCTGGCAAGTGGATTGGCGTATCCGTGACGGGCTCGGCCGCGGCCATCCCGGTCATGCCCGTAAGGGTCAGTATCAGCGCTAGATGTCGCATCGGATTAGGCTAGCACCGGCCAAATCACCGTTGAAAGCCCGCGCAACTGACAGGGGAAAACAGCGACTGCCGAACCGCCGGAGAGGGCAGCCGAGCCGGGCCTAGAAGTCGCTGACGATCCCTTTGCGCTCCCAGTCGCCAAAGCGGGTTGGCTCGGGGCCCTTGGGACCACCCTTTTCCTGTGGTTTCGCGGCCGCGTCCAGGCCTTCAGCTTCCGCCCGACGCTCGGCCGCCTCTTCAAGCGCGCGTCGTGCAGCGGGGCTGAGCTCTGTCTTGTCCGGGTTCTGACCGGGAATACTCATGGCGCTAATCCCTTCTTGATCCATGCCTGTGCAAATCCCAATTAGCGTGGCAGGGCCCAATAGCTAGTAAGGGCTGATGGGTTTGCCACCAAGAGATGAGCTGAAAAAGATATCATGACCGCGAACACGCTTCGAACCTTCCTCCTTTTGGCTGCCATGACTGCCCTGTTCATGGGGATAGGCTTCCTGTTGGGCGGCGCCGGCGGCGCCATGATCGCCCTGGTAATCGCCGCCAGTATGAATCTTTTCGCCTGGTGGCATTCCGCCGACATGGTGCTGCGCATGCACGGCGCGCAGGAAATTCGAAGTGATGAGCGTGATCCGTCCCTGCGCCGCTATGCCGAGGATGTCCACCAGCTCGCCCATCGCGCCGGCATGCCCCTGCCTCGGGTATTTGTGATCAATACGGACCAGCCCAATGCCTTTGCCACTGGACGCGATCCGGGACACGCCGCTGTCGCCGCCACGACCGGCCTGCTCAATCGTCTGACGCGCGAGGAGGTTCAGGGCGTCATGGCGCACGAGCTCGCACATGTAAGAAATCGCGACACGCTCACGATGACGGTAACTGCGACGCTCGCTGGGGCCATCGGCATGCTGGCCAATTTCGCCCTCTTCTTCGGCGGCAATAACCGGGCCGGCCTGATCGGCACGATCGCCCTGATGATTTTCGCCCCGATGGCCGCGATGATGGTGCAATCCGCGATCAGCCGCTCGCGCGAATATGAGGCCGATCGTGTTGGCGCGGAGATTCACGGCAACCCCATGGCGCTCGCAGCGGCACTGGAAAAGATCGAGCGGTCCGCCCGACAGACGCTGAACCCGGCGGCGGAACGCAATCCGGCGACGGCACACATGTTCATCATCAACCCGCTGAACGGCCAGAATATGGACAATCTTTTCTCCACCCACCCCGACACGGCCAATCGCATCCATCGACTGCGCCAGATGGCTGGATCGGCCGCGGCTGTCCGCTCGGGTCCCTGGGGGCAGCGCGGTCCCTGGGGCTAGGATGGCAACCGTGTAAAATATCCGCGCCGATGTAAGGTTAATTTAATGATTTTATGCGCTTAATCCAAGGTTGAAACACTCAGCCAAGCCACCCGCCAAGGTCGGATTGATGGAAGAAGCGAAGACATCCTTGCCGGCGGGATCGGAACTGGAGCGCGTGCACACGACGGCACTCTTCCGCAATACAATTCCCGGTCTAGCCGCCTCAATTTTCAATACCCTAGTCCTGTCTGCCTTTTATTTGCAGGCCTCACCGATCAATGCCGTGGTCGGCTGGGCAGCAACACTTATCCTGCTTGCGCTGGCACGGATCGGTCTCGCGTCTCGTTGGCTGAAAGGCCCGCGAGATAGCTCCGACATTCCTGTCTCGATCGGGCTGGCTCTAGTCAGCGGTATCGTCTGGGGGCTGCCGCTCTATCTGTTTTCCGGCAGCTTCGCGGACACGACGAGCTTCGTCACCATATTCATGATTGCAGGGATGAGCGCTGGCGCATCGGTCGCCTTTGGAAGCCGGCTCAGCGTCGTCCTGGCCTATAATGTGCCGCTACTAACAATCACCGCCTCCCATTTCATTGGCCTCGGCGGCGCGCTGAACGCGGTGCTGGCCCTGGTCATCGTGATGTATCTGTTCACGACAACGGGCATGGCGCGGAGCAATAAGCGGATGGTCGAGAACGCCTACCACGCGCAATTGCGCGCTGAGGAACAGGCGGTCGAAATCCAGCTCATGGCGGACGACCTGCAAAAAGCTCTGACTGCGGCTGAATCTGCGACGGTCGCCAAGTCGCGCTTCCTGGCGAATATGAGTCATGAGATCCGCACACCTCTCAATGGTGTGCTGGGCATGGTGCAATTGCTGGAACAGTCCGGCCTGTCGCGCGACCAGCGGGACTATGCGAGCACAATTGCCTCTTCGGGGCGCGCCCTGCTTGGTGTGATCGAGGATGTGCTCGATTTCTCGCGTATCGAAGCGGGCTCCATGGACATAAAATTCCAGCCGCTGAACCTGCGCGAACTCGTGGATACGAGTATTGGCACCATCTCGGCACAGGCTGCCGACAAGGGAATCAGCCTCAAGGTCGATCTGCCCGAGACGATCAATATTCAACGTCTGGGCGACCAGCAACGCGTCCAGCAGATCCTCATCAACCTGCTGGGCAATGCCGCCAAATTCACCGAAACAGGCTCGATACGGCTCAGCGTAAGCGAGGAAAAGCGGGATCATTTCCGGTTTGATGTGGTGGACACCGGCCCGGGGCTAACTCCGGAACAGTGCCAGACCGTATTCGAACGGTTTGCGCAGGCTGATAATTCTTCGACACGGCGACATGGGGGAACCGGGTTGGGCCTGGCCATCTCTGGTGAGTTGGCGCGCTTGATGTCTGGTCGCATCGATGTGGAGTCGAAGCCGGGACAAGGATCGTGTTTCAGCCTGTATCTAAGACTGCCAGCGGCGCGACGTGATGCCGAAAGCGGGGCAGGCAATCAGGCAGACGAGAGCAAGGCAGACGAGCCTCAGACAGGTCCGAACCTCAACATCCTTGTAGCCGACGATATCAGTACCAATCGCATCGTCGCCAAGGCGATGCTGGAGAATGCCGGCCACCATGTGGTCCTGGCGGAAAACGGCGCGGAAGCGATCGAGGTTCTGGACAACACACCGGTCGATCTCGTCCTGATGGATGTCCAAATGCCGGTCATGTCAGGCGATGAAGCGATCCAGAGCATCCGGTCTTCCGGCAAGGCCTATGCGGACATCCCGATCATTACCGTGACGGCGAATGCAACGCTCGGCGAGCAGGCACGCCTGTCAGCGCTGGGCGCAACTGCGCACGCGACCAAGCCGCTTGATGTGAACATCCTGATGCAAACTATCGCAGAGACGCATGGCACCGTTGCAGCCACACGATTAGACCCGGACCAGCAAGCATGCTAGCCGACAGGCATGACTGAGGGACTGGACGCGCGTCGCCTTGCAGCGGACGCATTTCTGCGCATTCTCAAAGACGGGCTGGTGCTCGAAATTGCCCTGGAGACCCAGCCGGGCTTTGCCGATCTGGCGGCCCGTGACCGGGCCTTTGCCCGGGCAATCCTGGCGACTACATTCCGGCGCCTGGGCCAGACCCGCCAGGTGCTGGACCATTTTCTGACCAAACCGCTCGAAGAGACATCCGCCCCCGCCCGCGCGCTATTGATCACCGGGGCCACGCAATTACTCTGGCTGGAAACACCTGCTCACGCGGCCGTATCGGCCAGCGTTGCCCTTGCAGAGACATGGCCCGCCGCTCGCAAACTCAAAGGGCTTATCAATGCCGTGCTGCGCAAGGTCGCGGGCGAAGGTGCAGCCCTCGCCGCAAAACTGCCGCCGCAGGACAATCTGCCGGACTGGCTGCGCCAGTCCTGGCGGTCACAATACGGGCCGGGCGGGCTCAGCCGTATCGCCCTGGCCTGTCAGACCCCGCCGGCTCTTGATCTCAGTGTGAAAAACCCGGCAGAGGCCGAGCACTGGGCCAGCGCACTGGACGCCAAACGCCTCCCGACGGGGAGCCTGCGCAAAACCGATGCGGGTCAGATCCCCGATCTGCCGGGCTTTGCAGAGGGCGCCTGGTGGGCCCAGGATGCCGCCGCCGCCCTGCCGGCGCAGCTTCTTGGAGTTGAACCCGGGCAGTCGGTCATTGATCTCTGCGCGGCGCCGGGCGGCAAGACCATGCAGTTGGCGGCAATGGGGGCCGAGGTCACTGCGCTCGACCTGTCTGCGAAACGTCTGAAGCGCCTGGAAGAGAATCTGCAACGCACGGGTCTGTCGGCGCATATCGTCGCCGGTGATGCGCGGGTCTGGAAGCCGGAACGACAGGTCGACCATGTCCTGCTTGATGCACCCTGCTCCGCGACCGGGACGCTGCGCCGTCACCCAGAAAGCGTGTGGATCAAATCCGCAGAGGATGTCACTCGCTTTGGCAAGATCCAGCGTGACCTCGCCCGGGCCGCATCCAAAATGGTAAAGCCCGGCGGACATCTGGTGGTTTGTACGTGCTCTTTGCAGCCCGAGGAGGGCGAACGCCTGCTCGCGGATATCCTTCGTCGGGACAAGACCCTAGAGCTGGCGCCGGTGACGGCAGACGAGATCGGCGGTCTGGCGAGTGCGCTGACCCCGGAAGGTTGCGTACGGACCACACCGGCCCACTGGTCTGAACGGGGTGGGCTGGACGGATTCTTCATTGCCAGATTCCGGAAATCAGGGTGATGTTTTCCGCTCTGCTTGCGGCCAGCCGGCTCGCTTGCCTAGGACCCAGGCCACTGGTATCGGGGCGATATGACTCACGACATTCAAATCTCACCCTCCATCCTCTCCGCAGACTTTTCCAAACTCGGAGACGAGGTTCGCGCGATTGACGCCGCTGGCGCCGACTGGATCCATATCGATGTGATGGACGGCCATTTCGTGCCCAATCTCACAATCGGTCCCGGCGTGGTGAAATCCCTGCGGCCACATACGGACAAGCCGTTTGACGTCCATTTGATGATCGAACCGATTGACCCGTTCCTTGAGGCCTTCGCCGATGTCGGTGCGGATATCATCACGGCGCACCCGGAAGCTGGTCCGCACTTTCATAGGACCGTGCAGTCCATCAAGGCGCTCGGCAAGAAGGCCGGAGCCGCCTTGAATCCGTCAACCTCGCTGGATGTCATTGATTACGTGCTCGACGAGCTCGATCTTGTTCTGATCATGAGCGTCAATCCCGGCTTTGGCGGCCAGAGTTTCATCGACAGCCAGGTCCGCAAGATCGCTGATCTGAACGCCCGAATTCAGGCCCGCGGCCTCGACACCGTCATAGAGGTCGATGGCGGGGTGAACCCGGTCACCGCGAGAGCCTGTATTGACGCGGGTGCGCGGGCACTTGTGGCCGGCTCTGCCGTCTTTAAGGGTGGTCCGGACAAGTATCGCGAGAACATCCAGGCGCTTCGGGGTTGAAACCATGGCTAAGGCGATCCGCCTGTCTGATTATGCCAGCGCGCTCTGGCTTGCCGGACGGCGAGAATTGTCTTCCAGCCTGAACGCTGTGGGTCTGCCGCAAGCCTTCGACCGAACCGGGCTGAGCGGCGATCAGCTGACCCATAGTCCGCCGGATTTCTATGCGGCCAATGAAAGTCGCGGGGAGGCCATTTGCGATGGTCGCTTCCCGCTCGCAGGCGATCAGGTCCAAGCGCATGGCGATGCAGATATCTGGACCGCGCTCAGTCCAAGCCGGGCCTTCGCAACCCAGTTACACAGCTTCAGCTGGCTGCGCGATTGCGCAAGTGCGCGCGGCGAGGACGGCGTCGCAGAGGCCCGTCGCCTGACCGACAGCTGGATTGACCGCTATGGGCGGTGGAATAGTTTCGTCTGGTCCGAGAACACCTTGTCCGCCCGGCTGCTGAACTGGCTGAGATCGGCGCCGGTCCTGTTTCAGGACGAGGCCGAACCGGCCAAGCTGCGCCAGCGCCGCCTGCGTGCCCTGCTGCGCCAGGCGCGGTATCTGGAGCGAAGTTTTCCGCTGGCAACGGACGGGCGCATCCGCCTGCGATCGGCCAGCGCCCTGGCCCTGGTCGGCCTGTGCCTGCCCCGCCAAACCTCCCTTTTGAAATCCTCGCTCCAGCGGCTGGAAAAGGAAGTGCAGCGCCAGATCCTGCCGGATGGCGGACATGTCTCGCGTTCGCCGCGCGCCACCTCGGAAGCCCTGATCGATCTGACGACAATCGCCGGGTGCGCCGAAGCCCTGGACATGCCGCTTCCCTCCGGTCTCGACAAGGCGATGGAGCGCTTGCGCCCGATGACCCGCTTCTTTCAGATGGCGGATGGCGGTCTGGCGGCGTTTCATGGCGGCGGCGAGTGCGACCGGGATGCGCTGAAAGCGATTTTGGAACGCGGAAAACCGTCGCGACCCTTCGGATTTGCGCCCCATTCCGGGTATCATCGGTCCGAAGCCGGTGGTGCGACCGTGATCTTCGATGTGGGCGATACGCCACGTGGCTCGCTCAGCACCGGTGCGCATGCCAGCGCCCTTGCCATCGAGATGTGCACTCCGGGCGGACGACTGATCGTCAATTGCGGCTGGCATGATGACCAGACAGCAGACTGGCGCGAGGCCGTCAGGGCGACAGCCGCTCATTCGACACTGGTTCTGGAAGAGGCCTCCTCCTCCCGCCTGTTGCCGCCCGGCTGGAAGCGCGACTTGCTCGGTCCGCGCCTGGCCACACGTCCCGGTCAGGTCGTGGCACGCCGCAATGAGGAGGAAATGGGCGTCTGGCTGGAAGGTATCCATGAAGGCTACCGGGAGGATTATGGCCTCTCCCATCGTCGCAGAATTTTTCTGGCCGCGGATGGCGGTGATCTGCGTGGCGAGGATGCCCTGTTCCGGCCGGTCACCGATGGTCCACCGGAAGATGTTGATATTCGATGGCGTTTTGCCATTCGCTTCCATTTGCACCCGGCGGTAAAGGCCTCGCTTTCCCGGGACTCCATGAGTGCACTTTTAGTCCAGCCCAATGGCGATGGCTGGCGCTTTCGGACCGATGGCGGACCGGTTGAATTGGAGCGATCTGTATATTTAGCGGCCGGAGCCCCTCCACAACGCTCTCAACAAATTGTAATACATGGGGAGGCTGAGCCATTCGGCGCCGGAGATCGTCCACCAAATCGGGTGAGGTGGGCCTTCCAACGCCTGGGTCGAATTGGTGGAACCGGAGGGGGAATTGAGTGAGTACGCCGCGTCCGATCTCTAAGTCACAACCTGTGCGCGTCAATTGGGCGTCCATGGGATGGGTGGCGCTATTTGATCTCGTCGCAGGCGCCTTCTCGATGTGGATGGCGGTTCAAATCCGCTATTATTTTCACGACTCGCCGGCCCCCGATGGCGTGATTTTCCAATCCGTCGCCGTCTTCTCCCTGTCGTGTGCCCTGGTCTTCCTGCTGTCCGGACTGCATCGCGGCGTCTGGCGCTATACGGCACTGAACGACGCCGCCCGCGTCATCCGTGCTGTCGGGCTGGCGAATTTCGTCTTCCTGCCCATGCTATTCCTGCTCAATCGCCTGGATGGCTTTCCGCGGACCAGCATACTCATCGAGATCCCGATCCTGATTTCTCTTCTGCTCGGTGCGCGGATGGCCGCGACTGCCTGGCGTACCGAACGCCTGCAGAACGCCTTCCGCCTCGAGGACCGTGACAAGCCTGCCGCTATCCTGGTGGGCTCGGAAACCGAGCTGGATGATGCCTTGCGCGATCTGTCGCGGCGCAGCGGTTCCGCACCGTTCAGACCCAAAGGCCTGGTGGTTCCGGACGGGCAGTTGACCGGACGCGCTATCCGCGGCGTTCCGGTCTATGGCGATCTGGATGAATTGCCGGCCCTGCTCAATCGTCTGTCCGCTGCAGAAAAACAGGCTCCGCGTCTCGTCATCACCGGGCAGCAAATGCGCCCGGATGTGGTCAATGCCCTGATCCGGATCGCGTCGGTTACCGGAGCCAAGCTGTCGCGCGCTCGGCCGGCGCATGGACCAGGCGCCTTCTCGCCGGTTGAAACAGCCGACCTTTTGAACCGGCCGCCGCGCTCGCCGGATCTGGAAAGTGCGCGCTCGCTTATCGAAGGCCGCCGTGTCCTGGTGACCGGTGCTGGCGGGACGATTGGCTCCGAGCTGGTTCGCCTGGCGACAGTCCTCAATCCGGAACGCCTTATTCTGGTCGATGCCTCAGAAGCCAATCTCTATGAAATCGACATGGAAATGCGACGCCAGCATGCGGGGCTGAACTGGCGCGCCGTCCTGGGTGATATCCGCGATACGGCGCGTATGGACAAGGTGTTCGCGACGGAAAAGCCGGATGTTGTCCTGCATGCCGCGGCGCTGAAACACGTGCCCATGAGTGAACTCAATCCCGGCGAAGCGGTTCGAACCAATGTTCTGGGTACATCTGTCATCGTCGAGGCAGCCCAGCGGCACAAGACCAAGGTGCTGACCCTGATCTCCACCGACAAGGCGGTGGATCCGGAAAATGTAATGGGGACCACCAAGCGGGCCGCTGAACTTCTGGTTCAACGCGCTGCGCGTTCATCGCAGGTCGAAGATGACAACCGGACGCGCATCTGTGTGGTTCGCTTCGGCAATGTTCTGGGATCGACCGGGTCCGTTGTGCCCCTGTTTGAAAACCAGATTGCCAACGGGCGTTCGGTCACGGTTACCGATCCGGAAGTGACCCGCTATTTCATGACGGTTGGTGAGGCCTCCGGCCTGGTGCTGGCCGCTGCAGCCCAGACCGGCGCAGACCCCGCGCGCAATGGCGCACTTTACGTGTTCGATATGGGTGAACCGGTATCGATCATGCGCCTGGCTCGGCAATTGCTCCGTCTGCGTGGGCTCGACCCGGATGCGCCCGGCGCGATCGAAGTCATCGGGCTGCGCCCCGGCGAAAAGCTGCATGAGAGCCTCGTCTATGACTTCGAAGAGACCGGCTCGAGCGATGTCGACAGTGTCTGGATGGTCAAGGGCACGCGGCTCGACCTTGCCGAGATTGATACCATTTTGGACAATATTCTCGATGCCGCCCGGAATAATGACACCGAGGCCATGCTGGCGATTCTTGACCGCGTGGCCCGCCTCGCACCGGCTGCTGACGCAGAGCTTTCCCCCTCCGTCGCCACGTGGTAACTCCGCGCCTTTCCGCGAGTGAACACCCTAGGAGAACCGCATGTCCGACATGGATCTCGTCCCTCTGCGCCGTGCCCTGATTTCTGTATCCGACAAGACCGGCCTGATTGACCGCGCGCGCGCACTGATCGAAGCGGGCGTCGAAATCCTGTCGACCGGCGGCACGCTGAAAGCCTTGCAGGATGCCGGACTCGCTGCTCGGGATGTTTCAGAGGTCACCGAGTTTCCTGAAATGATGGATGGACGGCTGAAAACGCTGCACCCGCGGGTCCATGGCGGGCTGCTGGGCCGTCGCGATAATGGCGAAGACCGCAACGCCATGGGCGAGCACGGCATCCCGCAAATCGATTTGCTATACGTAAATCTCTACCCGTTCGAGGAGACCGTAGCAGGCGGTGCGGACGCGGCGAGCTGTATCGAGAATATAGATATTGGTGGCCCGGCCATGATCCGCGCGGCCGCCAAGAATCACGCCTGGGTGGCTGTCTGTGTGGATGGCACCGATCTGGATGCAGTCTTGTCAGCTATGACGTCCAATGATGGCGCCACACCGCTGGATTTACGCACACGCCTGGCCGCCAAGGCCTATGCGCGCACCGGCGCCTATGACGCCGCCATCTCTGGCTGGTTTGCCGATCAACTCGGCGAAGGCGCCCCCGATTACCGGGCATTTGGAGGCGCACTCGCGCAATCCCTGCGCTATGGCGAGAACCCGCACCAGAAAGCCGCTTTCTATGGCACCGCGGAAAACCGGCCAGGTATCGCAACTGCGCGCCAGGTTCAGGGCAAGGCGCTCAGCTATAATAATCTCGCCGATGCCGATGCGGCCTTCGAGCTTGTTGGAGAGTTTGACCCGGCCGACAAAGCCGCCGTTGTTATCGTCAAACATGCCAATCCCTGCGGTGTAGCCGTGCATGACAGCCTGCCCAGCGCCTATGAAAAAGCCTTCGCTGCTGATCCGATCTCGGCGTTTGGCGGTATTGTCGCGATGAATCGCCGGCTTGATGCGAGCACAGCGGACCAGCTCGCCAAGATCTTCACGGAAGTGGTCATCGCGCCTGAAGCCGATGAGGACGCGCTTGAAATCCTCTCAGCCAAATCCAATCTCCGCGTGCTCATCACCGGCGGGCTTCCGGATCCGGCGCAGTCAGGCTGGCTAACGAAAACCGTCGCCGGCGGGCTTCTCGTTCAGGAACGTGATATCGGCATGATCCGCGCTGATCAGTTGAAAACCGTGACCAAACGCGCGCCCACTGAGGCTGAGCTGACCGATCTTCTATTTGCTTGGAAAGTAGTCAAGCATGTGAAATCCAACGCGATTGTCTATGCGCAGAACGGCATTACCGCCGGGATTGGCATGGGGCAAACCAGCCGGCTGGAAGCCGCCCGCCTTGCCGTGCGCAAAGCCGAGGCGACCGCCGCTGAGCATGGCTGGTCCGAACCGCGCACTCAGGGTTCGGTCTGTGCTTCCGACGCCTTCTTCCCCTTCGCCGACGGCCTTCATGCCGCTGTCGAGGCCGGCGCGACCGCCGTGATTCAGCCGGGCGGGTCCATCCGGGATGACGAGGTAATCGCTGCGGCGGATGAAGCCGGCATCGCCATGGTCTTCACGGGCATGCGCCATTTCCGGCACTAGCGCCGTGCACGCCCCATCGACGGGATGTGAACGGAATAAACATTGACGTTTGGACCGTCTGGCAGGACGCTGCCGACCATGTTGCGTTCGTTGTGGATCCGCATCCCGGCCCTGTCTGGTCTCGGCCTTCTCGCCCTCCTCCTGGGGGCGCTCGGGCTGAATCTCGGCGGCTGCGCCATCCCCAAGCGAACACTCTCCGAACAGGTCGCACTGATCGCCCCGCATACGGACATCCGCCTTCCGAAAGCCGAAACGCCGGTTCCGGCAGTTGTCATGCTGCATGGCTGTGGCGGTCAGCGGCAGGTCCAGGAGGATTATGCCACTGCCTATCTCGAACGGGGCTATGCGGTCATGATCATCGGCTCCAATGCAGCGCGCGATATTGGTCGCTTCGGCGCCATGAGCCAGGTCTGTACCGCGCTGCGCCTTTCCGGCCAGGAAAGAGCGGCGGATATCCACGCCGCAATCGCCCTGGCGCAAGCGAATGACGCGATAGACGCGTCTCGGCTGGCACTCATCGGGTGGAGTCATGGCGGCTGGACCATTCTGGACGCCCTCGCCCTGGCGGGTAGAGGCGACCCGCCGCCGGCTCTGACGGGTTCAGCTCACGGTCTCGACGGGGTCGAGCTGGCTATCGTCATGTATCCCTATTGCGGTTTTGCGGCCCTCAATGACGGCCGTGCGCGCAGCCCAGTGCCGATCCGGGCGATCCTGGCCGGCGAAGACGCGATTGCGCCGGTAGGCGACTGCCGGGCCGATTTTGATCGCGCCGCACAAGTCGGGACAGATATTGAGCATGAGATCTGGCCGGACCTTACCCATGCTTTCGACGAGCCGAATGCGCCACCGCTTGATCCGCGAATTCGCTATGATGCCGAGGCGGCAGAACAGGCGCGGACGCAAACCCTGATCTGGCTGGATGCAGCTTTTGAGCCGATCTCGGATCAGGGCTGAGCGACGGCCGCCATCTCGCCGAGTTGCGTCGAAGCAATGGCGAGTTTGGACAAGGTCCAGCTTCCCGATGTTTCCAACTGACGCTGCACCAGATCGACCCGGCCGGCCTCCTCCTCATTGATCGTGTTCCAAGCCTCGACCAGACCTTCCGCCCAGTCCCGGGTCGGGGCCTCAATTCCGGCTGCAAGCGATCCGCCAGCCTGCTGCGCAAAGCGCATGGCAGATGCCGTAAAGGCCTGCTGGGAGGCGTAGAAGTCCTCCATCAACCGCCGTACAGCCAGCCGGTCCCAATGGAGTTCTGAAATCACGTCCTGGCCGGTCCCGCGCAGGCGGTCGAAGCGGAAACGTGCTCCCATCGCATGGTAGAGATAGGCTGTTGAAGCCAAAGGCCAATCGCCATCACGTGCAAGGTCGATGACATCGGTGGAAGAGGTCAGGGGTCGCAGCTCAGCCACAGCCACGGCGAGATCCTCGGGTGCCCCAGCGGAGACAAAGGCATCCCGCCGCGCCGCGAAACCGTCCTTCTCATGCTGGGAAATAATCTCATGCACCATGCCACGCAGTGTCTGGACGCCCACCTGATAGGTCTCGATCACATCGCGGATCGGTTCGGCCTTGGCGAGATTGCGGTTCCGGTTGCGCCGGACCAGCCAATAGGTCTGCCGACGCAGAAGCCGGATGATTTCATCCATCAGATTCATCTGGACAACGGCAGGCGCCTGATTGTCCAGTGCGTTGATCCCGCTGATAATTTTAGAATAGCCGAAAATTTCGCGCCCGGCCTCGAAGGCGCGGACGATTGCCGGCACACCCGCCGTTGTGGAGTCAATCGCGCGATGGATAAAGGTCGGGCCGCCCAGATTGATGATTTCATTGCCCAGGATGGTCGAGATTATCTCCCGCTTCAGCCTGTGCCCGTGCATGGCATCGCCATAGCCGTTCAGTGCTCCGGGGAAGTAATTCACAAGCATTGAAGTGAAGTGCGGATCATCGGGTACATCCGACGCAACCAGCTGATCGAAGAGCGTGATCTTGGCATAGGAAATCAGCACCGCGAGTTCCGGCCGGGTCAGACCGAGCCCGCGCCCTTTGAGATTCCGGACCGCCTCGATCCCCGGAAGGAATTCCACCTCGCGATCGAGCTGACCCAATTCCTCAAGCCGCGACATGAAGCGCTCATGCGCGTCCAGGTCAGCCGCCGAAGTCCGCTCGGCCATGCTGAGCGCCAGCGATTGATCATAATTATGCAGGAGGACATTTTCCGCGACATTATCGGTCATCGATTCCAGCAATTCATTGCGGGACTCGCGGGTCATATCGCCGCCTTTGACCATGGGTCTCAGCAGGATCTTGATATTGACCTCGTTATCAGAACTGTCCACGCCAGCCGAATTGTCGACAAAGTCGGCATTGGCCCGGCCGCCTTCTCTGCAGAACTCGATTCGGGCCTGCTGGGTAAAGCCGAGATTGGCGCCCTCGCCAATCACCTTGGCGCCGACCTCGTCGGCATTGATGCGAAGCGCATCATTGGCCTTGTCCCCGACCTCATAATGCTGTTCGGACGTGGCTTTGACATAGGTTCCGATCCCGCCGAACCAGAGCAGTTCGGTGGGAGCCTTGAGCAAGGCGGTAATCAGCTCGACAGGACTGACACTCTCCGCATCCAGTCCGGTCAAAGCCCTGATTTCGGGGCTGAGCGGGATCGCTTTGACATTACGTGGGAAAATACCACCGCCCTGGGAAATAAGAGCTTTGTCATAATCCTGCCAGCTGCTGCGCGGCAGGTCGAACATGCGTTTGCGTTCTTCCCACAGGCGTTCCGGGTCCTGCGGATCCGGGTCGATAAAGATATCGCGATGATCGAAGGCGGCGACAAGGCGGATCTGCTTGGACAACAGCATGCCATTGCCGAACACATCGCCAGACATGTCGCCGACGCCGATCACGGTGAAAGGCTGGCTCTGGATATCCTTGCCGAGTTCGCGGAAATGGCGTTTGACCGATTCCCAGGCGCCGCGTGCAGTAATACCCATTTTCTTGTGGTCATAGCCGGCGGAGCCTCCCGAGGCGAAAGCATCACCGAGCCAGAAATCAAACTCGTCCTCGGCCAGCCCATTGGCCGTATCCGAGAAGGTCGCCGTACCCTTGTCCGCCGCGACCACGAGATAGGGGTCGTCATCATCCCAGCACATGGATCCTGGCGGCGGCACGACCGTATCGTCACTGATATTATCGGTCAGGTCCAGCAGGCCGCGAATAAAGGTCTTGTAGGCCTCCCGCCCTGCCTCGAACACCTCTTCGCGTGAGCCGTTGCGTGGCAGGGATTTCGGATAGAAGCCGCCCTTGGACCCGACCGGCACAATGACAGAATTCTTGACTTGCTGCGCCTTGACCAGACCCAGGACTTCGGTCCGGAAATCATCGCGCCGATCGGACCAGCGCAAACCGCCGCGGGCGACCGGCCCGAAACGGATATGAACGCCTTCCACATCGGGCGCCCAGACGAAAATTTCGCGATAGGGCTTGGGCAAGGGAAGCGCATCGAGGCTTTCACTGGCAATCTTGATCGCGATCCGCGGTTTGACTGCGCCCTCGGCATCACGCTGATAGAAATTTGTCCGCAGCGTAGCCTGCATCAGCTGGAAGATCCGGCGCAGGGCGCGGTCGTGATCAAGGCTCGGCACGTCATCGAGCAAGCCCTGGATCTGCTCGCAGACCGTATCCACAGCCTCCGTCCGCTGACGCCAATCGCCCTCGAAAGCCGGATCGAACTTGACGCGGGCCAGTTCCAGCAGACCGCGGGCAATATCCGGATAGGTTGCCAGCGCCTCTTCCTGAATGGTCTGCGACGGATCCAGCCCGGTCTGCTGTCGATAGCGCGCAAATGTCCGTAACAGGGCGGCTTCGCGCCAGCTAATGCCGATCTCGACAATCAGGCGGTTGAAGCCGTCATCCTCGGTACGCGATTCCGACATGGCCAGAAGCGCGTCTTCCAGGACCGGCCCGATTTCATCGATAGCGTGCTTGCGTACGGCTTCGGATTTCATTTCGAAATCATGCACATAAGCACGATCTGGCTTACCACCGCCCGGTGCGCGCCGGTCGATGGGATATCCGGTCTCCTGGATCACGACCAGGCCCAGATTCTCCAGCACCGGCATGACCCGGGACAGGGAAACCGGCTTGCCGATCCTGTAGATTTTCAGGCGCAGCTCATGCTCCCCATCATCGGGCTCGCGATAGACGCGCACAGCGACCTGTTTGGGATCCGTATCCAGGCTCTCGATCTTGAGCACATCCTGGAGCGCCTCTTCCGGGTCATAAAGCTCGCGATAGCCGGCCTTGAAGGCACCGTCATAGACAGGCATGCGCATGCGCACGACTTCCGTCGCGGTGCGGCGCACATGGGTTTCGAAATCATCCTCCCAGGTCCGTGCCAGCATGGCGACCCGGCGTTCGAGGTCCTGGGTATCCGGCTCGGGATGATCAAACGGGTTCAGGCCGATGATGAAATGCACCCGCGCCAGGGCGCTGTCACCGAATTGCGGATAATAGGCGGACAGGCGGCCATCAAAGGCCTCGCGAATAAGTTCGCCCGCCTGTTCGCGAACCTTGGAATTATAGCGGTCGCGCGGCACGAAAAGCAGGGCGGAGACGAACCGGTCAAACTGGTCCCGGCGAATGAAAAGCTTGGTTCGCGGACGGTCGTGCAGATGCAAAATGCCGAGGCTGATTTCCAGCAGATCATCCTCATCCATCTGGAAGAGTTCATCGCGGGGGAAATTCTCAACCGTATTGCGGAGTTTCTTGGCATTGTGCGTACCCGGCGTCTTGCCCGCTCGCTCGAGCACGCGGCGAACCTTGCGCCGGATCAGCGGCACAGCACTGGCGCTCTGGTCATAGGCCTCGGCGGTGAACAGGCCGACAAAACGCGCCTCACCGATCACCGCGCCATCCTCACGATAGCGTTTGACGCCGATATAATCCTTGTAGACCCGGCGATGGACGCGGGACTTCATATTCGCCTTGGCCACGATAATGGGTGAGGGTTCGCGCAAGAAGGTCTCGATCGCCGGCGTCAGAACGGCGGGTTCTGATCCCTTGCGCAAGACATGGCGATCAGGATCCCGCAGCACGCCGCGCCCGGTCTCCAGGCGAACCCGGGGGAACCGGTCGGCCATGGATCCGTCTTCATCGACATCGAATTCATACATGCGGCAGCCGAGAAAGGCGAAATGATCATCCCGGATCCAGCGCAGGAATTCGAGGGATTCCTGCAATTCCTCAGGCGAGGCATGGGTCTTGGCCTGTTCGAGATGCGCGATCGCGTCATCCATCTGAGCGCGCATGTCGGACCAGTCTTCCACGGCGACCCGCACATCACTTAGCGTCGCTTCCACGCCCTCGATCAGCGTGCGCTGGGACAGGTCGTCAAGCGGCGCGAGATGCACCTGGATCATCGACTCAGGCAGGCAGACCCCGCCTTCATCGATCCGGGCGCCAGCCTGATCGCGGCGCGCCTGAACAATCGGGTGGAACATGGCGAGGATGTTATGGCCCTGCGCCCCGATCTCGGCCATCACCGAGTCAACAATGAACGGCCGGTCTCGTCCAACGATTTCCAGAATGCTCCGAGGCATTTCGCTGCCATCGGCGCGCTGGGCCGGTCGCATGCGAACCAGGATTTCGTCATGTCCGCGCTGCTGGCCGAACGCCCAGAATTCCAGCGCTATGCTTGCCAGGTCAATCGAGGAAACGTGCTCGAGATCTTCCTGTAACGCATCATCAAAGATTTGAGAAAAAAAGGAGTTTCCGAGTTCGCCGCATTCACCGCCATAGCGTTTAAGCCATAGCGCGCGTGCCGCCTCCATGAACTCTGCCCGTTCGTATGCGTGCGCGACTCCGACGACCGCTCCCATAGCCCAGCTCCCTGACTTGGACGACCTCAGGCGAGCCTAATCCTGTTCGCGCCAAGCGCAAGCGAAGTCGGCGGTTATTGCGGGCTAGCATACACCTGCCGGCGACAAGGCCGGTCAGGACAAGATCAAGTAGATATTAATCTATTCAGGAGCGTTCGGCGTCACCGGGAAAGGGACAGGGGACCCGGTGACGCCTTTCAGACCTCAAGCGGCTGGCTGGGGGGACGCACGTTAGAGGCCTGACGCTCTTCGATGTGCGGACCTGTTGGGGAGGTCGGTCCGCGCACCGGATATCAACTTATGTAGAGACCGGAGGGCTGATTCCAAGAGTAAGCCGCAAGCGTTGCCATCAGAACCAGTCCGGCGATCGCGATAGACGCAAAGCGTGCCATGATCTCCTCGCTTTCATCACAGCGGCCCCACGCCGCTGTTAAGGGTCATATGGGGAGGGCGCGCCAGTTTTGCACCCCACACCACGTCACAGCTTTGTGAGGTCCCGATCAGTTCGATCGCAGCCCCCGACCGGGCTGAACATGAATGACCTTGTCGGACTGCAGGGACTCCCGCACCCGCTGCAATCCCAGCTGCACAATCTCGACGAGATAGTGCAGATCATCTGCGTCCAGTTCGAGACCATCGAGCTCCAGCTTAGCGAGGTTGACCGCCATTTCTGCGCGCTCGAGACGCTCCCTGTCGCTATGCGCCATCGGATTAAGACGAAAATTCGGGTCAAAAGAGTGTTGCGGCATTATCCAGTCCCTCGCAGCAAGAATTCATGATCAAACGCGCCCGCCATCCAATCGGATTCCACGCTCGAATAGGGCGCGATGCGCACCAGGCGGCTTAGAAGTTCAAACGCCATATTTCCGGTCTTCCCGCCGGTTTCAGCGGTCAGGGCCGGGGCGCCCATGGCTTCAGGAATAATGGTCAGCACATGATCACAGGCATGGGCATCAAAGGCGGTGGCCAGCACTGAAAATGGCGCCGAACATCCCACGACGTAAACCGGGGTTTGGCTGCAGCTCTCTATCACGCGACCGAAATCAGGATCGGCATAGGCGGACAGCGCGGTGCGGATAAAGACCGTTTCGCGTGCCAGCGGTTCCAGGCCGGTTATCGGCACGGCCTGACATGCCAGCGCCGCGCCGGATTCCGCACCCTGCGGGGCCAGCTCGCCGGGCACGGGCTCACCCTGGAACTGACTATGGATAACACGCCAGCCGGAATGACGGGCCGTTATCAATAGCCTTCGAATATGGCTGACCACGCGAGGATCGATACCCCGTGAAGCGTGCCCGGGATCATGCTCGGCAGGACCGGTGCCCGCAGATTGCTGGCAGTCCAGCAGGAAGAGGGTTGGGCGCATCATGCGGCCTCCTCCTTCTCCGGCTGCATCCGCTGCAAGGAGTGGTCAAAGGGGCCGGGCTGGTCCCACTCTCCGTCGGGACGAATCAGCACCATCGGGTCGGTCGTGTCGGAAATGGCATCCGCCGGGGGCTGAACGATGCGCTCGATCTCGACGTATTCATAATCGGAAAACGCAAAGCTCGGACGGTCCTCGCGGACCCGAAAACCGTGACTGCGCCAGTATTTGACCCGATCCAGCTGGGCGTGGCCAAGGACTTTGCGATAACCGCGACGCGCCGCATAGCGCAGCGCTTCCTGCATCAGAACATGCATCACGCCAAATCTACGGAAGGCGGTCAGGACAGAGGCGCGCTCAACCTTGGCGAAATCAGCAAACCAGCGCAGGCGCAGCACACCGACCGGCTCGCCATTGAGCCAGGCGATGAGATGTGAGGCGCCAACAAAATCATTGCCGTCATACTCTTCGTGGAAGGGTGCGAGTTGCTCGCCCAAATAGGTCACGCCGCGCAATGTCATGGCCATGACGACATGGTCGAGACTGCGCGCCACGCTGACCACGACAGTGTGTTCAGTTGTCTTGGGCATGCTGATACTCCTCTGCTTGGCGTCCGGTTGCGCTCAGATGGCGGGCTAGTCGCGTCGGAAAACGCGTGCTGCCATAGAGCGGCGCCGTGCCGTCCGGACGACCAATTTCAACAAAATGCAGGCGCTTCATCAGGGCGCCCCCCTTGAGGGAACGTGCGCGGGCATAGACGCGAATATCGCGATAGAAGTGATACCAGCCGGCCAGCAGGCCGCGCAGCGCGGCGAGTTGAGCCATCGGCGTTCGCCCCGCCATCGCCCAGGACAGCAGGGCGACAGCCGGTTGATCCAGCGTGCAGACCCAGCCCTCGCGGGCATTTTCAAAGCCAAACCGCCCGTCCAACAAGGCCGCACGACCGGCTTCTGTCAGCGGAATGGAGGCCAGAAGAGCATCGGGTAAACCGCGATGAAAGCGCATATGCAAGGAGCGCCCGGTCCAGGCCTGCACCCGGGCTATGGCGGCGGCGGACGCGATTTCACCCTCGATCAACTGATCGGCCAGGCCATGAAAGGCACCGATATCCGCCGCCCCGACCGGCTGGAAACCATAACGGCCAAGCGTAAAGTCCAGTTTCGCACGAGGAAATTGAAGAAGCGGCCTGCTTGGCTTAGATTGTAAGTCTTGAAAGGGCAAAAGGCCGCCTCCTGAACGTCGAGAACAGGGTTAACACCCCGACGCAAAGCAGGCCTCAGCGAAGTTGGAATAGTGGATAGTCAGCAAACAGCACCCGAACTCCGTCGCAATGTCTTCGATTGGGAAGACCTGCAGATTTTTCACGCCGTCGCGACAACAGGTTCGATGAGCGCCGCCGCACAAGTCCTTGGCTGCCAGCAGCCCACGGTCTCCAAGCGAATGCGACAGTTGGAAAGCCGACTCGGAGCCCAGCTGATCACCCGGCGTGCCGATGGCATCGGCTTAACCCGGGCAGGCGAAGTCGCCCTCGACTATGCCCGCACCATGCAGCGCTCAGCGCAACAGCTGGAGGGTCAGATTGCCGGGAGCGACCGGGCGACGACAGGGGAGGTGAAATTGCAGATCTCCGACGGTTTGGCCACGTATTGGCTGGGGCGCCACCTGCCGCGTTTCATGCGCATCAATCCCGGTATCGAGCTGACGATCAACAAGTCCGAACAGGGTACGGGATTCAGTCCCGCGCCCGACCTGGCTGTCACCTTCATTCCCGAGAAAGACATGGATACACAAGCATTTGCCCTGGGCAGCCTGCATTTCATGCCCTTCGCATCAAGGTCATTTATTAGTACCTACGGGACGCCGAAATCCGCCCATGACGCCCTCAACTACCGATTTCTCCAGCTACAGCAATACAACCGGGACCTGGAATTGTGGGGAGACCGGGTCGAGGTCGTCGACTCGTATATAAACTATGACTTTCGGACCGATACCAGTTCGGTCTTGTTCGAAACGATGCGCCATGGTGGCGGTATAGCCATGGCGCCGACCTATCTGGCCGCGCTCTATCCGGATGAACTCGTCGTACTGGATTTTGACTTTCGACAGGATGTCAGATTCTGGCTGAAGTATTTACCGGAAAGCCAAAGAGTTGGCAGGGTCAAATGCGTTGGTGACTGGATAATAGAATTATTCAGTCGTAAGAATAACCCTTGGTTCCGGGATGAGTTTTGTCATCCTAGTGAATTCAGCGATATAGAAGTCATAAGACCGCAGAAATGAGGAAAAAATGAGTGCACGGGGCCCGACCAGTATCGATCAACACGTAGGTGCTAGACTAAGGCTTCGCAGGTCTCTTATGGATATGAGCCAGTCTGAACTTGGCCAGAAGCTGGGCGTTACTTTCCAGCAGATCCAGAAATATGAACGCGGCACCAACCGGATTGGCGCCAGCCGTTTATTCAATGTCGCCAAGGTCATGGAAGTCCCGGTCGCCTATTTCTTTGAAGGCCTGGATGAAAGCGGCAGTTCTGAACTGAAGGGCAATGAGTCCGACACACTTTATGACTTTATTGCCAGCCCGGACGGCCTGGCGCTCGCCTCGGCCTTCTCAGGCATCAAGGACCAGACGGTCCGGCGTCGTGTCATTGATCTGCTTCGCTCGCTGTCCGAATAGGATTTGAAGAGCCTGATCGTGTAGAAAAGCCGGATGTTCGCCACATTCGGCTTTTTTCTTTCACAAAATCTTCCCAGTCATGCCCAAGCAAGGCCGCAAGCCCGGTCGATGATGACCGCATCAAAGACGGGAGCCGGGCCATGGCCAAAGCAAATTCAGACAATCGTAAAACGCCGACAACGCGCGCGCCCTATGACTTTCACCTCGAGAACGGGCTGAAGCAACGCGCTGGCGTACCCGCTGCCTACGCTGCCCTGCGTGAGGCCAAGCGTCTCGCCTCAGGAATCAAACGCCGCTAGGCCGCATTTGCGGATCGGCCGATCAGGCGAGCCGTGGTTTCATCGCGGTGTTTCTTGAGATAGCGCATGAAGGGCGTTCCGCCGGTTCCGACATCAGTATCATTGCCGGCAGCCGCGCGGCCCTGCTTGTTGATATAGCTGGCCGCGTATTCAAGATGCCGCGTGCGGAAATCCGCCATGGCCTGGATGATGCGATTATAAGCCTCGATCAGGCCCTGATCGCCGCTCGCCTCGACAAACCCCCGCAATCCACTGGCTGCCCGGGCATCCTCGATAAAGCGGCGATGCGATGGCGGGCGGTAGATATGCAGCTGATCGAGATATTCACGCAGCGGGTCGGTTGCATGGCCAACACCCATCAGCGCATCCATCGCCGGGATGATCGAGGATTGCGACCCGGTCTGACCACGAAAGGCCTGACCGGCCTGGCCATAGCGCTCCACACCCTCATAGATAATGCCGTTCGGCAGGGCAGGATTGTCCTTCCAGCCGTGAATATATGGGCGAACCCGTTCGAAATAGACATAAGGGTCGCAGCGCTCGGGCATGCGGTCGAAGATCACATTGATCCGCGCCCAGATCTGCCCGACCGCCTCCAGTTCGGACCGTGTTGCGTCGATATCGCCGGCATCGCTGGCCGTAATGATCGGACCGAATTTTGCCAGGGCGGCGCCGGCTGCCGCCTCGATCGCCACATGGATCAGCACGAACCAGTTCTCATCCTGACCATTCAGGAAATTCTGGAGCATGCGAATATTATCCAGGTCAATCGCTCCGGATTTGTCGATCAGCGCCCAGTTATCCAGCACATAGCCGGAATAAGGCAGGAGCGGTTGTTGCCCGAGATGATCAGCGAGCGCCACGATCGGCACCGCCAGATTGCGCGGCAGGATTTCCGGCGCCTCGGGCTCGCCCCAGACATAGGCCTGCACCATAAATGAATAATGGACCATGCAGGTCCGCGCCTCGGCATCACTCATCATGTCGAGCGGCAGATCGACCAGCGGCAGACGGTCGCTCAGCAGCTGGCGCACACGACCGGTCGGCAAGAGATCGGGCAGCGAGAGTGCGACCTCGCCAATGATCTGCAGCTCATCGCGCAGGACGACCTCGTCGGCATCGTAGCGACAAAGGAAGCCGCGTTCCGGTGACATGTCGTAGTCGGCGAGATTGAGCATGGTGTCCTCCCTGGGAATATTCCGAAGGAATAATCGAAGATGGACGCAATTTCTCACTTAATATGCCGATATTGACGTGCTAAATACAACTAATGAATGGTTTGGACAAAAAATCACAAGAAATATTGCAAACACTCGAGCGTGATGGCCGTATCAGCAATATCGATCTGGCCCAGCGCGTCGGCTTGTCACCCTCGGCCTGTCTGAGACGGGTGCAGGAGCTGGAGCGGACCGGGATTATCAAGGGCTATCGCGCCATTCTTGATCGCGAAAAGCTCGGCGCCGGGATCACCGCATTTGTGATGGTCGGCCTGTCTGCCCACCTGTCCAAGGACGCCCGCGCCTTCGAGCGCGCCATGGACGCGGCGCCCCAGGTCCGCGAATGCCACAACATCACAGGATCGGTTGAATATCTGCTGCGCGTCGAAGTGGCTGACTTGCCTGCCTATAAGGACTTTCACGCCAATATTCTTGGCGTCCTGCCACAAGTCTCATCCATCACATCCCATATCTCGCTCGGCTCGACCAAGGACAGACGCGCCTGATCGATCAGCGGCAGATATTCTGAAGGGAAAGAGAATGGAGCGGGCGATGAGATTCGAACTCACGACATTCACCTTGGCAAGGTGACGCTCTACCCCTGAGCTACGCCCGCTCAACAATGCCGGACCCGCAGGTCCCGCCGGGGAGCGGGGTATATCGCGCAAAGCCGCTTGGAATGCAAGTCTGTGCTGCGCAGGTTTTGCACATGGTCGAGGCGCCGGCGCAGATGAGACTTGATCGCGACGTCATACCGGGCTTCAAAACCCTATGCCGATTTCCCGTTCAGACCTTTTCGCCTTTCTCGATCAGCATGATATCGCCCATTCCACGGTGGAACACGAGGCCGTCTTCACGGTTGAGGAAGGCCAGGAGATCAAGGCGCAAATGCCCGGCGGGCATACCAAGAACCTGTTCTTGAAGGACAAGAAGGGTCGCCTCGCCCTGCTATCCGCGCTGGGGGAGACGCAGATTCCGGTCAATCAACTGCATCGGCTGGTCGATTGCCAGCGCTTCTCCTTCGGTCGCGAAGAGCTGCTTTACGAGACGCTGGGCGTGCGCCCGGGCTCGGTCACCGCATTTTCCATCCTCAATGATCAGGCCGGGCAGGTCCGCTTCATCCTGGATGCGGCCTTGTTTGATCATGATATCGTGAATTTCCACCCGCTGGAAAATACCGCGACGACCGCGATTGCCGCGCGCGATCTCCTGCGCTTTGCCCGCGCCGCAGCCCATGAACCGGTGATCATCGACTTTACCGCCATGACGCGGATCGATCCGCCCGCATAGACCCTCTTGCCAGCCGCGTGGATTATCGCCACTTAAAGGCCAGAGATAGAAGGACACACCGTAATGACGATGATGGACGGACAGGCCACGGATGATGTGGTGAAGGATTCATCCGATCAAAGCTTTATGCAGGATGTGATTGAGCCGTCCCGCGAGGTTCCCGTGCTCGTCGACTTCTGGGCACCCTGGTGTGGTCCATGCCGCCAGCTCGGCCCGATGATCGAGCATGCCGTGCGCCAGTCCGAGGGCGCGGTGAAACTGGTGAAAATCAATATCGACGAAAACCCGGGCATCGCCCAGCAATTACGGGTGCAGTCTATCCCGGCGGTTTTTGCCTTCAAGAACGGGCAGCCGGTGGATGGTTTCATGGGCGCCCTCCCGGAAAGCCAGATCAAGGATTTCATCAAACGCATCTCGGGCAATGGCCCCAGCGATGCGGAAATCCAGGCGATTATCGAACAGGGGCTGGCGACGCTGGAAGCCGGCGATCTGGCCGGCGCGTCCCAGGCTTTCGGGGCGATCTTGCAGGCCGACCCGGAACATGCCGGCGCCCTGGCGGGTCTCGCGCGCGTCTGGATCAAGAATGGCGATGCGGAGAAGGCGCGCCAGATCCTCGAGCAAGTGCCCGCCGACAAGCAGTCTGATCCTGCGGTGGAAGGCGCCCGCGCGGCCCTCGACCTGGCCTCCGGAGCGCCCGTTGATGATAGCGAGACAGCTGCGCTCAAGGCCAAGGTCAGCGCTGAACCGGGCAATTTCGAAGCGCGATACGAGCTCGCCGAAGCCCTGTTGGCAGAGGGCGACCAGGCTGGCGCGGTCGATCAGCTGATCGCCATTACCGCGCTGGATCGCGAATGGAATGATCAGGCCGCGCGCACCTTGTTGCTCAAAGTCTTCGAGGCGGCCGGGCCGATGAGCGATGTCACCCGCGATGGCCGGCGCCGACTCTCCTCCATCCTGTTCGCCTGATTGCGTCACCTGCTGAGTGGAAGGGCCAGACCATGACCGATGATACGAACCAGGGCGAGGCAATGCTCGATCCGAAACTGCTGGAGATCCTGATCTGTCCGGTGACGCGCGGACCGCTTCGTTTTGATCGCGAAGCACAGGAACTCGTCTCCGAGGGTGCGCGCCTCGCCTATCCTGTCCGTGACGGGATCCCGATCATGCTGCCCGAGGAAGCCCGGCAGATCGAGGACGGCAAATGAGCCGCGCCTGGCCGACACAATTGCGCTTTTCAAAAACGGACAAGGCGCTCCACGCCACTTTCGATGACGGGGCGAGCTTCGCCATCCCGTTTGAGACACTGCGCGTGGAAAGCCCCAGTGCCGAAGTCCAGGGCCATAGCCCGGATCAGAAAGTCGTCGTGGCCGGCAAGGAAGATGTTCAGGTCACCGCTGCTGAACCCGTCGGGCGCTATGCAGTCCGCCTGGTCTTCGATGACGGTCATGACAGCGGGCTGTTCACCTGGGATTATCTTTACGCTCTGGGCCAGTCCAGCTAGCGACAAGTCCGGATATGCGCAGTAATCTCTTCCGTTCAGAATCGGGAGAGGACTTATGGACCCATCAATTCTTCAGACAGCACGCTATGGCGCCATCGCCATCGGCCTCGCAGCGATACTGGCTGTCCGCGCCGGAGCCGTCGGGCCAGACGATTTTACCACCGGGCCATTGATCGCGGACTTCGGACCCAATGCTGTGATTGAAACCACCGTGGAGAGTCCGGCCGGTTTCGTGTTTCGCCACAGTTTCGACCTGGCCGAGGAAGGCCAGCCGGGCAGTCTGAATCGCGGTCTGGAAAGCGCGGCGCGGTTTTTGAACATGCATGCGCGCGCCGGTATCGACCCGGCGAATATGCAGCTCGCGCTCGTGATACATGGGCGTGCTGTCCACGATGTCAGCACGAATGAGCGTTATGGTGCGCGGCATGACGGAGCTGAAAATGCCAATATGGCCCTTATCGCCGCCCTCCAGGCGCACGGTGTGACCCTCTATGTCTGCGGTCAGAGCGCAGCATATTATGATGTTGAAACCACTGACCTTCTGCCCGGAGTCGAAATGGCACTCTCGGCCATGACCATGCATGCGCAGCTGCAGCAGCAGGGCTATTCCATCAACCCGTTCTAACGCCGGACCCTAGCTGAAAACCAGGGGCTCACCCTTGAGCAGGCGTGGCGGGTCACCGGTCTCGCCACCGGCCTGCCGCATGAAGAAGCGGCGGGCCGCCGGGATTTTGTTGACCAGCGACAGGCCCAGCCCGCGGATCTGGCGCAGGGGCTCGATATCATTCGAAAACAGCCGGGTGAACATATCCGTTCCGAGGGCCAGGGTGGCGCTGTCGAAACGCCGCCAGTCCTGATAGCGCTGCAAGGTTGATGGCGCGCCGATATCCAGGCCGCAGCGACGCGCCTCGCCGATCACCTCTGCCAGCGCAGCCGCATCGCGAATGCCAAGATTGAAACCCTGTCCGGCGATCGGATGGATGCCCCGGGCCGCATCACCGACAAAGGCCATGCGTTCGGCATGGAATTGCTCGGCATAGCGCAACCCGAGTGGATAGCTGAAGCGCGGACCGACCGGTTTTACCGCACCGAGAAAATCTCCGAACCGGTTCTCCAGCTCGGCCTGGAAGACGCTTTCGGAGGCGGCCATCAACGCATCCGCCGTCCGGTCCCGCTCGGTCCAGACCAGCGAGGCGCGATTGTCAGTAAGTGGCAGGATGGCGAAGGGCCCTGAGGGCATGAAATACTCATAGGCGACACCCTGGTGCGGCTCTTCATGTGCGACGGTACAGACGACGCCTTTCTGGCCATAATTCCAGCCATAGGATCTCACACCCTCGCGCTGACGCGTTCGCGAAAACTTGCCATCGCAGGCGATTATCAGCTTGGCCTGGATCTCGCGCCCGTCCTCCAGCCAGACACTGGCACCATCCGCGCGCGTTTCGTGACGAATGGCTTTGGCAGGAGCGATAGCCATAATCCTGTCACGGTCTTTGAGCACGCTGATCAGGGCGTGGCGGGTGTGACGGTTTTCAGCCATCCAGCCGAGCGGTTCGCCATCGGGTCCTTCGCTGATTTCCCGACGGTCGAAATGCAGGCTGTGCGGTCCGGGACCTCCCGGCCTGGTGCCGCCATAGGGCCGGCCATCGCAGACGAGAATATGTTCAATCCGTTGCGCGTGGGGGCGTAGATGATCGGCAACACCCAGAGCCTCGAACATCCGCCAGGACGTGTAGGCGAGGGCGCTGGCGCGGCCATCGAATTCGGGCGCCAACCGGTCGTCGACCGGCAGGCTGTCCACCAGGGCAATACGGACACCGGCCTGCTCCAGGCCCAGAGCAAGCGTCAGGCCGGCCAGACCGCCGCCAATAATCGCCACATCCGCTTCAATCAGACTTGTCTTCTTCATGCGGCGGAGAATAAGGCCTTCACCGCACAAGAAAAGCGGTCATCGCGTCGCGGCCTGTTTCATCTTCTCTTAACCCCCCGGGAACCCTTGCGAGGCTAAATCTTTGTCATGAGTAAGCGTACCGACCAGGAGCCGGAGCAATCCGGTCAGCAAAAGCCGCGCTGGCGCATGCGGGCATGGGATGTACTGGCAGGCCTGGCACTGGCCGTTACCGGTCTTTTCCTGCTGCTCGCCCTGCTTAGCTATCACCCGCTGGACCCGAGCTGGAATGTCGCCTCGGATGGCGAGATTCATAACTGGCTCGGCGCCCACGGCGCTGGCCTCGCCGATATCGCCCTGCAAATGCTGGGCTGGGCCGCCGCCTTTCCAGCCCTGTGCTGGCTGATCTGGGGGGCAATCCTGGTCTGGCGCATGCCGCACTACAAGCCGCCGGTTATCGCCGTGACACGGTGGATTTTCGCCATTATCGCCACGCTGGGCCTCGCCGTATCGGCCAGCCTGGCCCCAATTCCGGCGACCTGGCCCTTTCCAACAACGCTGGGCGGCACGATTGGCGATGCCCTGCTCGCACTGATTGCAAGCGGACCTGCAGCGCTGGAGCTGCCGGCGGCCCGGTCGATTGCCGGACTGGTCGGCGCCATTCTCGCCATGGTCGGTATCATCTTTACCTTCGGTCTGCGCACGCGCGATGTCGGGTCCGCCGTTGATGTGGCCACACTCGCCTGGGCCACGGTGCGCGTGTGGATCGATGCCATCGCCGGTATTGGGATGTCGCTGGGACGGCTGTTCGGCGGCAGTCGAGACGCCGATGATGCACCAGAGCGCGAGGAGCCTGCCCTGCGCCGTGCCATGCGCGCTGCCGCTCCTCCCGCAACCATTGCAACCGCGCGGGATGATGACGCATTTGCCCCCGAGCCGGATGAGGCCGTGGGCGAGGGCGAGGCTGAGGGCCTGGCGGTCAAGGTGTCCTCCAAGAAAAAGACCCGGGCCTCCGGCCGCGATGCCCGCGAAGCCCAGGGTGCGCTACCCTTTGCCAAGACCAAAGGGTTCAAGCTGCCGCGACTGGACCTGTTGGCAAAGCCGGCCATTCGCAGCGATGCGATCGATGAGGCCGGCCTGCGCCAGAATGCTGAATTGCTTCAGGGTGTGCTATCTGATTTCGGTGTGAAGGGCGAAATCGTCCATGTCCGCCCTGGCCCGGTAGTGACCCTGTATGAGTTTGAACCCGCGCCGGGCGTGAAATCCTCCCGCGTGATCAACCTGGCCGATGATATCGCCCGCTCGATGAGCACAATGGCGGCGCGGGTCGCGGTCGTGCCCGGCCGCAATGCGATCGGGATTGAACTCCCCAACGCCCAGCGCGAAACCGTCTTCCTGCGGGCGCTGCTCAATGCCAAAGTGTTCGAAGATACCAAGTCGGAGCTGCCACTCGCCCTCGGCGAAACCATTGGCGGTGAACCCTTTGTCGCCGATCTGGCGCGCATGCCGCACTTGTTGATCGCGGGCACGACGGGATCGGGTAAATCCGTCGGCATCAATGCGATGGTCCTGTCACTGCTCTACCGGCTACCGCCAGAAGATTGCCGGATGATCATGATTGACCCGAAAATGCTGGAATTGTCGGTTTATGACGGCATTCCGCACCTGCTGACTCCTGTGGTCACAGACCCGAAAAAAGCGGTGGTCGCCCTGAAATGGGCGGTCCGGGAAATGGAAAGCCGCTATCTGCGCATGTCCAAGATCGGGGTGCGCAATATTTCCGGCTTCAATGAACGCGTGCTTGAGGCGCAGGAAACGGGCGAGCCGCTCTCGCGCACCGTGCAGACGGGCTATGACAAGGAAACCGGCGAGCCGATCTTCGAGACCGAATTCATAGAAGCCGAGAAAATGCCCTATATCGTCGTCGTCATCGACGAGATGGCCGACCTCATGCTGGTCGCGGGCAAGGAGATTGAAGCCGCTGTCCAGCGCCTCGCGCAAATGGCACGAGCGGCCGGCATTCACCTGGTTACGGCAACCCAGCGCCCCTCTGTCGATGTCATCACCGGGACCATCAAGGCGAATTTTCCGACCCGTATCTCCTATTCGGTAACGTCTAAAATCGACAGTCGCACCATTCTCGGTGAACAGGGTGCGGAACAATTGCTGGGCATGGGCGACCTGCTCTACATGGCCTCCGGCGGCCGGCTGCGCCGCCTGCACGGCCCCTTCGTGTCAGACCGTGAGGTCGAGGATGTCGCCAGCTTCCTGAAAAAGCAGGGCGCACCGGATTATCTCGATGCCGTCACCGCCGGCGGCGATGAAGACGAGCAGGACGGCATTCCCGGCATGGATGGGGAAGGATCAGGCGATGCCCTGTTCGATCAGGCCGTGGCCCTGGTGGCACGCGATCGCAAGGCATCTACCAGCTATATCCAGCGCCGGCTGTCGATCGGCTATAATCGGGCGGCAACCCTCATCGAGCGGATGGAGGAAGAGGGCATGATCGGACCGGCCGACCATGCCGGCCGGCGTGAGATCTACCTGCCTGAACCCGGCGAAGATTGACCGGAATTTAGGTGACTTGCCGGGCTGGATTGGTCGAAGCTTGATCCAGACCGCGTGCACGCACCATCAGGATCAGGGAGTATTCAATGCTGACCCTTGCTGTTTCCACCCTCGCTCTCATGGCGGCCGAAGCCTGCGGCCCCAGCGCCCCGACGCTTGTTGAAAGCTGGCAGATTACCGGGCTGCAGAATCCCGAAAGCATTATTGCCGTCGGCGATGGCAGTTATTTTGTCTCCAACGTGTCTGGCGGTGCCGCTGATCGCAATGGCGAAGGCTTCATTTCGCGTCTTTGGATGAGTGGCGGCATCAATGCCTATCGCTGGGCGTCCCGTCTTGATGCGCCCAAAGGGCTGGCCATTGCCAACGGCCATCTCTTTGTCACCGATATTGATGCGCTGGTCGAGTTTGACATTGAAACCGGTCGCCGGATCGCACGCCACCCGGTTGAGGGCGCGCAATTCCTCAATGATGCCGCAAGCCTGCCCGATGGCCGGATTCTCGTTTCCGACAGCCAGACCAGGCGGATCCATGTCCTTGATCAGGGCAATGTCTCGGTGTGGATGGAATCGGACCGGTTTGGCGGGCTCAATGGCCTTCTGGTCGAAACGGATCGCCTCCTCGTCACCACGATGAGTGAGGGTCTGGTCCTGGCCATTGACTGGGAAAGCCAGGCGATCACGGAATTGGCGTCGGGCCTGGTCAATGCTGACGGAATTGATCGCTGGTGTGAGGGCTATCTGATCAGCCAATGGCCCGGACAAATCGCGTATCTCACGGCATCGGGCCATGTCCATCACCTGCTCGATACGCGCGAAGACGGAATTGCGATGAATGATTTCATCGTTGACGGCAATCGGCTTATGATCCCGAACTGGACACCCGGCTCGGTTCGGACCTATCAGCTGGCGCCTGCGCTCTATTAATCCACCAGCGGACACCGTGTCTGCGGATGATCCTTCGATGAATAAGCGGGCCTTGCTCGCGCCCAAATCCCGGTACAGCCTGCACCCATGTTTACGACCCTGATTGCCACACTCCTGATCCAGATTGCCGAACCACACCCGGCGACGCTCAATGATCCTGCCCGGCCGGGCCTGAACAAATCGGCCGCCGCGACACCCGTCATTCTGGCCGCCACAGCCCTGCCATCGGCCGGAGCGCAGGAAACAACTCGGTCGGCTGACGCTATGCCGGGCGAAGCAAGCGACTTCGATCCTGACGCGGCGCTTGCCGGTATCAATGCCAATCTCAATGCGATTGATACGCTGCGCGCGCGCTTTATTCAGATCAATCCGACCGGGCGCTCCATTGCCGGCCTGCTTTCCCTGGCTCGCCCGGGGCGTCTGCGCTTCGAGTATGACGACCCAAGCCCGATCACGGTGATTTCAGACGGGACAACGGTCGCACTGGAAGACAGCGCACTGGAAACCGTGGATCGCGCACCGATCCGTTCAACCCCGCTCTGGTGGCTGCTGAAAGACGAAATCGATATCGCCAGCGATGGCGAGATTGTCGAAATCCTCGAGGAATACGGGCTGATCTATATCACCCTTCGCGATCCCAATGCGGATGTTGACGGTCAGATCCAATTTGTCTTCGACAGTGCGGATTACAGCCTGCGCGAATGGTTCGTGACCGATGCGCTTGGCGATATGACTCGGATTATATTGGAAGATCAAGAGGTTGGCGTTGAGCTCAGCCCCCGTCTCTTCATCATACCCGAGCCCGAATCAGACCGGAATTCCCGCCGCGGCCGGCGTTAAAGCCTGTATTAATTTTGCCACAGGCAATTCTTTCTTTTTTTTTATTTGCAGAATTCTTAAAGCTGTGGCCCTATTGTGACGCTGACTGAAGGGCGACATGGATCGGCGTCGTCCCCCCGCTTGCGGATCCCGACCCTCTCAGTCGCGCCGGTTTGATCCCCCACGGCGCTGCGCTGCGAAACGAAATTGGCGTATGGCATAGCGCCCGGTCTCCTCCCCCCCTCGAGACCGGGCGCTTTTTATTATCCGCCGGTTATTATCCGCCGGTTATTACCCGCTAGCGTTTGGACGGCAGGTGCGGATCCACCCGACCTGCATAAAAGAGGCTGGGAAAGCGGATCGAGCCTCGCTAGAAGAAGGCATGCAATTCGAAACTGATGATCAGGATCCCGACTTCACGCGCCTGCTGGACGAGATTCCGCTGCTATACCGGGTCCGGGCCTTTGCCGACAGCTTGAATGCCATTACCTGGTTCTCCCGTCTGGGAGAGCCGCTGGACGCGCGCGAGCATCATCTGGCCCGCCTCTATCTGGATGGTCTGGGCTTTCCCGAGGCCGAGCCGGCACTTCTGGGCAATTGGGATGATGCGGCAGCGGCGGCCGAGACGCTTGATCGTGACCCTTTGGGCTGGGAGGCGGAGGAAATGCTTCGCACAGGCCTGGTTTCCCAGGCGCTGGAACGGCTTGATGAGCAGGCGGTCTCCACGGCCCTTGCCCTGGTCGCGCAAAAGACCGGTGATACCGCCCGCGATGCCGTAGAAGATGCCGCCGCCCTGTCGGATGTCGAGGATCTCGACCTTGTTCATGCCGCTGCCGGCGCACTGGCTCAGGCGGCCAATGGCGCGGCCCTGGTGGTCATGGCCGAGGCGGAAAATGATGATGACCCGCATCCTTTCCTGGCCCGCTGGCGCCTATTTGCCCGAGGTCGCTGGCCCGTCGGACTGGCCGGTGCCAGCTATAATATCCTGTGACACTGTTACACCAGACGCGGCTCAAAGTCTGCTGTATCAAATCCGAGTTCGAGGCGCGGCTCGCAGTCGCGCCCGGTGATGCTCGCGGGCGGCTTGAATGCTGACAATATAGCCCAGGCTGTCAGGAGGGTTCGGCCCTTCGGCGTCGATCTCTGCTCTGCCCTGCGACAGAATGATGTTTTAGACCGCGAACGCCTGCATGATTTCGCAACTGCCCTGCAGCGTGCTGACAAGGAATTGAAATGACCGGATTTTCTATTGCGACCTGGAATATCAACTCGGTACGCCTGCGGGCGCCACTCGTTGCCGACTGGGTCAAGCTGGCCGACCCGGACGTGCTCTGCCTGCAGGAAATCAAATGCCAGAATCACGAATTTCCGGAAGACGCCTTTCGAGAGATGGGCTTCCGCCATTTCCATGTGCGCGGACAAAAAGGCATGCATGGCGTTGCGATCGCATCCAAACTGCCCCTTGAAGACATTGGCGATGAGGCATTGTGTCCGAAATCGGAAGCCCGGCATCAGCGGGTGCTGGTGGAGGGGGTTGAGCTCCATAATTTCTATATTCCGGCGGGCGGGGACGAGCCCGATCCGGAGACCAATCCACGCTTCCGTCACAAGCTCGATTTCCTGGCCGGTCTGGAGACCTATTTCGCCAAGCGTTACGCGGAGAAGACCCCGCTTATCCTGGTGGGCGACTTCAATATCGCCCCCTATGAGCATGATGTCTGGTCACATAAACAACTCTTGAAAGTCGTCAGTCATACGCCGGTCGAAGTCGAGGCCCTCGAGCGAATCCGCCAGGCCGGCGCCTTTGCCGATATCGCCCGCGAACTCATCCCGATGGATGAGAAAGTCTATACCTGGTGGAGTTACCGGGCCCGGGACTGGCGCAAAGCCAATCGCGGTCGCCGGCTGGACCATATCTGGACCTCGCCGGATCTGCGCGATCGTGCGATTGCCGCCGGCCGGGCCGGTTTCAAGGTCTGGGAGGATTTGCGGGGCTATGAAAAACCCTCTGATCACGCCCCAGTCACGCTGCAGATCGGCTAAAGGCCGTATCGCCTAGTTATGCAGGCGATAGCCACCGCTTTCGGTGACCAGAAGACGTGCATGTGCTGTATCAGGCTCAATCTTCTGGCGCAGCCGGTAGATGTGGGTCTCAAGCGTATGCGTGGTCACCGCAGGATTATAGCCCCAGACCTCGTGCAATAGCTCATCACGCGGGACCGGCTTGCCGCCCGCGCGATAGAGATATTTGAGAATATTGGTTTCTTTTTCCGTCAGGCGGATCTTCTTGTCGTCCTCGGTCACCAGGAGTTTCATCGCCGGGCGAAACTCATACGGACCGATCTGGAAGACCGCATCCTCGCTTTGCTCATGGCTCCGCAAATGGGCGCGGACACGCGCCAGCAGGACCGAGAATTTGAAGGGCTTGGTGACATAATCATTTGCCCCGGATTCCAGACCCAGGATCTGGTCAGCATCCGTATCCTGCCCGGTCAGCATAATGATCGGCGCGGTGATGCCATTCTTGCGCATCAGACGGCAGGCATCCCGGCCATCCATGTCCGGCAATTCCACGTCCAGCAGGACCAGATCGGCGCGCTCGTCCTTGGCGCGGGCCAGACCGTCACCGGCCGTCGCGGCGTCCAGCGTGCGAAATTCTTCGTGAAGGGTGAATTGTTCCGCGAGAGCCTCGCGTAGATCCTCGTCATCATCGACGAGAAGAATGGTCTTTTGTGCGCTCATACCTGTGACTATGCCTATTTCATCCAGCAAGGCAAATTCTGCCTACCGGCGATTTTTACCGGGCAGATCCTACCTATACCTGTCGATTCTCCAGCAATGCAAGCATCTGATTCCCGGCCTGTTTCTTGCTTAATTTACCGCAACGCCCGCGCTGGCGGCACTTCCGTGGTGGGGGAGGCGATAGGGACGCGTGCAGACCTCCGCTGCATGACAGTCCCTCGCCGACCACCGCATTTCCGGCTAGATAGACGCGATGGACTGGCAAGTTTCAAATGACGGTGTGTTCACGCTCGCCGACAAAGATGTGAAGGCGGCGCTTGGCCGCACCGGCGTGATTCCTGCAGAGGCGAAGCAGGAGGGCGATGGGGCAACGCCGCTGGGCGCCTATCTCCTGCGCCGGGTCCTGTATCGAGCCGACCGGATTGCCCCGCCGGAGACTATACTTCCGCTGCGCGCCCTGGAGGCCGATGATGGCTGGTGTGATGCGCCGGAGGATGCGGCCTATAACCTGCCTGTGCGGCGGCCCTATAGCGCCTCTCATGAAGTCCTGATCCGCGATGACGAGCTTTACGACATCATTGTTATTCTTGGGCATAATGATGATCCGCCGCAGCCGGGTCGGGGCTCAGCCATCTTCCTGCACTGCAAGCGCGGAGATTATGAACCGACGGAAGGCTGTGTGGCTCTGGCGCAGGCCGATCTTCGCGAATTCTTGAGCCGGGCTCAGCCGGGCGATCGGCTCGTGATCGGCTAGCTGTCCCGCGCCCCGAACAGCGCACTGCCAACCCGGACAGAGCTGGCGCCCAGGCCGATTGCGGTTTCAAAATCACCACTCATCCCCATGGAGAGTTTGGCGACGGCATTCTCCTGCGCGAGCTTGGCAAGCAGGGCAAAATGCAAGCCGGCGGGCTCTTCAACCGGCGGAATACACATCAGTCCCTCAATCTCCAGCGCGCAGGTGTTTCGGCATATCTCCAGGAATCCGGGCAGGTCTTTCGGCAGGACACCGGATTTTTGCGGCTCCTCACCGGTATTCACCTGGACATAGAGCCGCGGCGAACGGGCGTGCCGGTCCATTTCAGCGCGGAGGGCCCTTGCCAGTTTTTCGCGATCAAGGGTCTCGATTACATCAAACAGCGCGACGGCATCGGCCACCTTGTTGGACTGCAGCGGGCCGATAAGACGCAATTCCAGGTCCGGATAAGCCGCGCGGCGCTTGGTCCAATGCTGTTGGGCTTCCTGCACGCGGTTCTCGCCAAATATTCGCTGGCCTGCGGCCAGCATGGCGTCAATTCGCGCCTCGGGCTGACGCTTGGACACGGCCACCAGATCAATCATATCAGCGCTGCGTCCCGCCCCTTGAGCGGCGTGGTCGATACGGGTCAGTATTTCCCCTCGGCGGGAGTGAATTTCGGAGGTCTCAGTCATGCCATCGCCTTATGCCGCACCCCGCGACTTGGCAAGACTTGCAGACCGCTTCGGGCAGACAACGCCCAGCCTTCTTATCCTGACCGATCCGGAACGTACGCCTGACCCGCTCGCACTCGCCCGTCGAAGCCCGGTCGGGAGCGGGCTTATCTATCGGCATTTTGGGCATCCGGACCGATATGAAATCGCTGCCGAGCTGGCGCGCATCTGCGCAGGCCGGGGGATGATTTTCATGGTCTCGGCGGACTGGGATCTGGCCCGGCGATCCGGGGCCGGGGGTATGCATTGGCCCCAGGCCCGGCTGAGCGAGGTGTCGCGCACACGCTGTGCAGTAACCGGTATGATCCTCACAGCTTCTGCGCATAGCGAGGGCGAAATCAGGCGGGCTGCCCAACTGGGCCTGGATGCGGTGCTCTACTCACCCGTTTTTCCATCGCACAGCCCCAGCGCCATTTGGCCAAAGGGTGCGATGCGGACCCGCGCTGCCATTCGTCGGGCTGACCTGCCGGTCTACTGCCTTGGTGGCATGGATGCGGAAACAATAAAGCGCCTCGCGGGAGCGGGCGCTGCGGGTTTTGCGATGATTGGTGCGATGAACATGCCGACGCAAATTGTCGCGAAGCCGGCTGGCTAGAAGCGAACTAACTAGAAGCGTACGGCGGACTCAAACTTGATTTCCGGGGCGCGCTCTTCGTCTTCCGGATTGATCATGAAGAGATCATCTTCCGGAGAAGTGAAACGCAACTGGCCGCCGAAACGGAAACGCTCACCGACATTCACAAACGCACCGGCACTGACATCATCCAGAGCGAGCGGCTCGTTTTCCTCGTCGCGCAGACCGAAGGTCAGACCCCAGCGACCACTTTGTGCTTCCCAGTCGATGGTCGGCATGTCTTCCAGGGCGGGCGGCAGATCTTCGTTCAGCGAGAGGGTGAAGGCATCATACCACGGTGTCTCCGTGTCATCGGCCTCTTGCGCCAGGGCTGCCGGCGCACACAATACCAGCGCGGCGCCGAGTGCAGGAGCACGCAGCGACTTCGCAAAAGCCGATAATGTGGAACCTTCGATGGTCATGAAGTCCTCGCTGATCGTAGAAACTAGCGCAAGGAACCGCCGGAACCCAGTGGAATCTGCGGAAATCGCTGAGAATCCCGCCCGCTGTTGCCGATATGTCAATACCGCCAGCTGGCCTCAAGGAAAATAACTGTGGAGTCAGTGGTTTCGCCACGTCGTCCGAGGGCTGTCAGACGCGCGTCTTCACGCTCGGACATAGCGATACCCGCTCCGATCAGCCAGTGATCGCCCAGACGCGAGGTTCCGATCTGCCAGGTCTCGCCGTCAGAATGCACAAGATCATCACTATATCCGGCCCATTCAATGGTTGTCATCCAGAGCCCGGCCTCATAGCCCAGGGAAGCCGAGAGAGCCTCGTAATCCCCGGAACCGGCAATACCATTATTCGACCGAAGCCAGCGCGTTCCCGCCAACCAGGCGCCGTTGCGCCAGCTCAGCCCGAAATCCGAGGTTTCGACACCCTCTAGGGCTGCAACGCCACTATCATCATCGCTTTGGGCCCAGCCGAAACTGATACCGATCTCGTGCTCGCCTCGCCTGAGCTCATAAAGTCCACCCAGCTCGACAATATTGACCGGCTCGGCCGCCCGAACACCGCCCGGCCCCGTTCCATGACTACAGGTATCAACACCGCAATCCTCGACACTGGGCGTGAAGGATGCCGACAGGCGGACCATTCCGATCGAGCGAGTCTGGCCCAGCGCTATCGACCGGAAGGTCAGCTTGGGTGCATAGGCCGAGGTCAGATTCAGGGTCCGGGCGCCATTCAGGCCGGTCGGGTCGAGCTCCCCGCCATCAGCGCCAAGTGTTCGGAATGCCGCAGGTCCCGCCGCCACATCGAGGGCTGCCGCGCCTGTCCCATAGCCAATCCGCCATTCCCCCCAGCCCGAGGACACAAAGAGATGGGCGTCATGAATAGCGGTACGCACACCCTCATCAGCTTCCTCCTGCCCCTCGGAATAAAGGCCGGACATGTAACCGCGCAGGGGTTGCGAGGGGCAATCGGCCTGGCCGGACGGGCAATCGCCGACACGGCCTCCAAAAGCGATACGGCCGCGATCCTGCTCGGCGCGCAATCCGGCTCGCCAGCCATAGCGCCGGCCATTTGAGGTGATGTTTTCGTAATCGGCGCGCAGATCGATATCAAAAACCAGGTCTGCCTCGTCGGACTCGATCAGCGGCACAAAGGTCAGATCTGCGCCGAGTTCGAATTCCGCCGTATCGCGAAAAAATAAAGTGTCTTGTGAAAATGTCGGAGGGGCCACGAGGAGACCAGACAGAGCGCCGAAAGCTATCGCGCTATTTGTCCTTTTCATCACTCGTGGCCCCACCGATCGGCCCCGTCCCCCCGGACGTCGCACCTTAAAGGAATTTAGCGAGCCGCCCGGGTCAAGGCGCTGACACTGCTGGCGGGTCGCTTCTTGATCCGCTGTTGCACGTTTGTCACGCTTGATCGGGTGCCTTTCTCCACTGGTGTGCAGAATTTCGCGTGCTATACAGGCTGCTCCCCCCGGGTGGTTAGCGCCATGTTACTGCCCGTAAATCGGAATATCTGCCGTCTTGTTCGAAGGAGTCGCGGCGAATGTTTGATCGTTGGAAACTTGCAGTCGCACTGGCTGCAACCGCTCTTTTGCTAACCGCTTGCAGCTCGGCCCGTGACGAATCCGGCTCGGCCGCAAACGAGGAAAGCTCGGGCTTCCGTTTGCCTTCCCTTCCAAACCCGCTGTCGCGAAATCAGCCGGTTGAGGTTGAGGGCATTGGCGTCAACGGCTTTCTCTGGCGCGCCAGCCTGGACACGATCAGCTTCATGCCCCTGGCCGAAGTTGATCCGTTCGGTGGCGTCATCATCACCGATTGGTATGCCAGCCCGCAAATGCCGTCGGAGCGCTTCAAGCTCACTGTCTATATTCTCGATACGCGCCTTCGCGCGGACGCGCTGGCTGTCAGCGTCTTCCGCCAGGTCCGGTCTGAAGCCGGCGAATGGGTTGATGCACAAGCCAGCTCGTCCACGGCCTATGAAATTGAAACCGCTATTCTGACCCGTGCGCGCCAGCTGCGTATTTCACAGCTGGAAGACTAGGCGGGCTGACTGGGAGCGCAGCCATCGCTGCGTGCCATTCCAATGAGTCGATATAATCCTCGCGAAGCCGAACCGAAATGGCAGGCGGCGTGGGCTGAGAATGATGTTTTTCGCGCTGAAGGCCCGGCCTCCGGTAAGCCGAAATACTATGTGCTGGAGATGTTTCCCTATCCTTCTGGACGGATTCATGTCGGGCATTCACGCAATTACACGATGGGCGATGTGGTTGCGCGCTACAAGAAGGCGCGCGGCTTTGATGTCCTCCATCCCATGGGCTGGGATGCTTTCGGTCTGCCGGCGGAAAATGCCGCAAGGGATCGCGGAATTCATCCGGGCGCCTGGACCTATGACAATATCGACGCCATGCGGGGTCAGTTGCAGCGGCTTGGACTGGCCCTGGACTGGAGCCGGGAATTTGCGACCTGCGATCCGTCCTACTATCGGCATCAGCAAGCCATCTTTCTTAAATTTCTAGAGAAAGACCTGGTTTACCGGAAAACGGCGAAAGTTAATTGGGACCCGGTCGACCAGACAGTTCTGGCCAATGAGCAGGTCATTGATGGCCGTGGCTGGCGCTCGGGCGCCGAGGTGGAGCAGCGCGAGCTTGATCAGTGGTTTTTCAAGATCACTGATTATGCGGATGTCCTGCTCGACGGGCTGGACGGGCTGGACCGCTGGCCTGACAAGGTCCGCACCATGCAGGCCAACTGGATTGGTCGGTCACGGGGCGCCCATGTTCGCTTCCCGCACGTCAATGCGGAGATCGCCGCGGAATTCGGTTCGGAAATCGAGGTCTTTACGACCCGGCCAGACACGCTGTTTGGCGCGGCCTTCCTCGCGCTTGCTCCCGATCATCCCATCGTTCGCAAACTCGCGCTGGACAATCCGGACATTGACGCCTTCATGCGTGATTGCGAACGCATGGGCACGTCGGAAGAAGAGATTGAGAAGGCCCCGAAAAAAGGGATCGACCTGGGGCTGAAAGTCCGTCACCCCTTCGATCCGGATTGGGAATTGCCGGTCTGGTCCGCGAATTTCGTCTTGTCGACCTATGGCACGGGCGCGATTTTCGGCTCTCCGGCCGGGGATCAGCGCGATCTCGATTTTGCCAATAAATACAATCTGCCCGTAAACCCGGTGGTCCTGCCGCCGGATGCTTCGGCCGACACTCACAGCATTACCGACGAGGCCTATACCGGGCCAGGCATCATCTATAATTCGCGCTTTCTGGACGGGTTGAGCACGCTTGCGGCGATTGAGCGGGCGATTGCCGAGCTGGAAACCCGCGGCCTCGGTCAGGGGGCCACCACTTATCGCTTGCGCGACTGGCTGGTCTCCCGGCAACGCTATTGGGGCTGCCCCATCCCGGTCATTCATTGTGATGATTGCGGTGTTGTGCCGGTGCCGGACAAGGATTTGCCGGTTGAGCTTCCCGAGGATGTGACCTTCGATCAACCCAGTAATCCGCTGGAACGCCATCCGACCTGGAAACACACAACCTGCCCGAAATGCGGCAAGCCGGCGCGGCGCGAAACCGATACGCTGGATACTTTTGTCTGCTCGTCCTGGTATTTCCTGCGTTTCACCTCGCCCTTCGGGGACAGTGAGGCCTTTGCCGCAGATGACGCCAATTACTGGATGCCGGTTGATCAATATGTCGGCGGCATTGAGCATGCCATCCTCCACCTGCTCTATGCCCGTTTCTTTTCGCGTGGCCTGAGCGATGCCGGTCTGATGGACAGCAAGGCGGCTGAACCGTTCGCCGGCCTGTTCACCCAGGGCATGGTCACCCATGAGACCTACACCTCAGCGGAGGGAAAATGGCTCTCGCCCGAGGACGTGACGCGGCAGGATGACGGGACTTATATCGCGACGGAGACGGGTCAGCCGGTCTCTGTGGGCGCGATTGAGAAAATGTCCAAATCCAAGAAAAACGTGGTCGATCTCGACGCGTTCATTGAGGATTATGGCGCCGATGCAGCCCGCTGGTTCGTGCTCTCCGATTCCCCGCCCGAACGCGATGTGGAATACACCGATAGCGGTGTGGCCGGTGTCTGGCGTTTCCTGCAGCGCCTGTGGACCACGATTGATGATTTGCCCGAAACCGCAGCGGGCCCGCTGGCCAAGGCCGAGCATGTCGATGGTGACGCGCTCGAAATTCGTAAGCTGGCGCACAAGACAGCCCACGCTGTGACCGACGCGATTGAGGGATTCCGCTTCAATTCGGCAGTGGCTCAAATCCATGATCTGGTGAACGGGCTCCGCCAGGCCAAGGGAATGGGTGCCGACATGGTCGCGGCCCGTTCCGAAGCGCTCGGCATTCTGGTTCGGCTCATCGCGCCCTTCATTCCGCACCTGGCAGAAGAGTGTTGGTCGCGGCTTGGTGGCGAGGGTCTCGTCCTCCACGCGCCCTGGCCCGAGATTGATGAGAGCCTGTTGGTCGAAGACAGCGTCCTGATGCCGGTTCAGGTGAATGGCAAGAAGCGCGGCGAGATCACCGTGCCGCGCGGCAGCGACCAGGACAGCGTAAAATCCGCGGCTCTTGACGATCAAGGGGTGGCGCGAACGCTGGAAGGCCTTACCATACGCAAGGTGATTGTGGTCCCTGACCGCATTGTAAACATCGTAGCGGGTTAGTCTTATGCGCACACGACGCTTCTTGCTTGCAAGCCTGGTCATGGCCGGCACGGCCGCGCTCTCCGGCTGTGGGTTTTCGCCCATGTATGGTGCGGGTAGCACCATGCACGCCCTGTCCGACATGCGCGTTGAAACCGGTCAGGACCGGATAG
>JBELMP010000001.1:47318-133152 GCA_042095695.1 Maricaulis sp.
GCGGCCGAGCGCATCATTCTCCAACTCTCCCGCATCATGCGCGAAAGCGAGACCTGGTGAAGATAGCACCGCGTGAGGCCGACCGCTTGGTCCGCGCACCGGATCCCGCCCTGCGGGCCTTTCTGGTCTTCGGCCCGGATCGCGGGCTCGCCCATGAGCGGGCCAATCTATTGACAGCTTCCTTGCTGGAGGACCCGAACGACCCGTTCGCCCTGTCGCAATTTTCTGAAGATGATCTGAAGTCAGACCCTGCTGCTCTTTCCGATGCCATGTCAGCCCTATCGCTGATTGGCGGGGCTCGCGTCGTGCGCGTGCGATTGAGCGGTGAGACAGGAAGCGGACCCGTCCTTGATTGTCTCAGCCGGATCGAGCAGGGCGATCCCAGTATTGAAGCCCGCTTGATTGTCGAGTCCGGGGATCTCACACCGCGCGGCAAGTTGCGCAAGGCCTTCGAGCCCGCCAAGTCTGCGGCAGCGATCGCCTGTTATGCCGATAATGCCCAATCACTCAACGAGCTGGCCCGCAAGCTCCTCTCGGCAGAAGGTCTCACAATCCGGGATGATGCCTGGACGGTCTGGTTGCCGCGCCTTGAAGGCGATCGCGCCCTCGCACGCGGTGAGATTGAGAAACTCCTCCTCTATAAGGGTCTGCGTGATCAGCGCCAGCCGGGCGATGACGAGATCACCATCGAGGATGTCGATGCGATATCAGCCGACCATGGTGATGCGAGCCTGGATCAGATTCTCGGTCCGCTTTTTGACGGCGATGTCTCCGGGCTGGATCGTGCCTATGCGCGCGCTGTCAGTAGCGGCGCCTCTCCCGTTGCAATTTTACGTGCCATGCAGCGCAGATTGGACCAATTCGGTGCTGTTCACGCCTCGGGCGGGCAGGACACGGCGATCGCCCGCAGCGGGGCGCCGCGATACGGACCACAAGCCGCTCAATTTAAAAGACAATTATCATTCTGGCGGGGTCCGAAACTGGATGCTGCACGACAGCTCACCTTTGATGCGGAGCGCCAAATCAAGCGTTCTGGGAGCCCCTCAGAAGCGATTATCGGCGAGCTGGCCCTGCGCCTGGCCCGTGGCGCCGCGAGAGCGCGTCACTGAGAACCGTTCGCACTCAACCTGCGACAGACATCATCCAGTTGTTCCAATGTCTGGTAGCTGACGCGAATTTCACCACCCTTCGCCCCATGACGAATATCAACCGCCAGTCCCAGGCGCCCTGCAACATCTGCTTCAAGCGCCCTCGTGTCTGCATCCTTGCTCTCGCCCGACACGGCGGGCTTGGCTGCCGGCCTACTGTCAGCTCCTGACTTCGCCAGACGCTCGGCTTCGCGAACCGACAATCCACGCGCGATTATGTTTTCCGCCAGGATCTCTGCATTGGGACAGGTCGCGATTGCGCGCGCATGGCCGGCTGAAAGGCGACCCGCTGCCAGATGCGCCTGGATCGCCTCCGGCAGGGAGAGAAGCCGGATCATGTTTGCGATATGGCTTCGGCTCTTGGACACCGCCTTGGCCACGTCATCCTGGGTATGACCGAAGCGCTCGATCAATTGCTTATAGGCTTGCGCCTCTTCGACCGGGTTGAGATCCGCCCGCTGGACATTTTCGACTATGCCGATTTCCAGGGTCTCACGATCCGTAAGCTCGCGCACCAGAGCCGGGATTTCGTGCAGTCTTGCGCGCTGCGCTGCGCGCCAGCGCCTTTCCCCGGCAACGATTTGATAGCCGTCCCCTGAAGTCACGGGGCGCACAAGAATGGGCTGAACGATACCCTTGTCCGCTATGGATTCAGCCAGCGCATCCAGCTCGGCTTCGGTCATGGTCTTGCGCGGCTGATCCGGATTGGGCTGGATGAGTTCGATCGGCAGAAGATTGACCCCGCCACGCGGGTCAGACCCGGTCATACCCGTCTCCGCCGGGGCATATGTCTCGGTTTCCGTTTCTCCCAGCAGGGCCGAGAGGCCGCGTCCGAGTCGCTTATTCTTGTCCGACGGGCTCATGCGGGTTCACCTTCTTCCTGGGCTTTGCGATTTCGCTCCTGACGAACAACCTCCTTTGCCAGTGCCACATAGGCCTTGGATCCGGCGCAATGAAGGTCGTATAGCAAGACAGGCTTGCCCACTGATGGTGCTTCCGACACCCTGACATTTCGGGGGATCACGGTCTTGTAAACCTTCTCACCAAAATGCTCCCGGACATCGGCGGCAACCTCGGCAGACAGGTTATTGCGGCCATCATACATGGTCAGCACCAGGCCCTGAATATCCAGCTTGGCATTCAAATGGCCGCGCACACGCTCCACCGTTTTGATCAGCTGGGTCAGACCCTCAAGGGCAAAGAACTCACATTGCAAGGGGACAAGGATGGAATCCGCGGCCGTGAGGGCATTGACGGTCAGCACATTCAAGGAGGGCGGGCAATCGATCAGGATATAGTCAATCGCCTCGCGTCGCGGATCCGCGGCATAATCCTCAATCGCCCGCTTCAGCTTGTAGGAGCGGCGATTATCATTCGCCAGTTCCAGCTCCGCGCCTGACAGGAGGACATCGGAGGGGATTATGGACAGACCCGGCACGACAGTCGGCGTCATGGCGCTGGCAAAACTGTCTTCCCCGACAATCAGGTCGAAGATTGTCAGACCACGCTCCGAGGGCGGTACGCCAAGCCCGGTCGATGCATTGCCCTGGGGATCCAGATCAACAATCACAACACGCTGCTTGATGGCCGCGAGAGCTGTGCCGAGATTAATGGCTGTGGTGGTTTTACCGACACCGCCCTTTTGATTGGCAATGGCAATGATTCTGGGTGTGCGGGATCGCGGCATTTCAGCGGACACGCTTGACCTCATGGATCTTCAGGATGACCCCGTCGCTGGTACGACTGGGTATGACTTCATGATCGAATGTCCAGCTTTTGCGCGCCTCGGTCAATTCATCCTGATAGCTGCGCCCCTTGAGAAACAGGCCCGATGCCCCGTTTTTCAACAAGGGTGCCGCATATCCCAATAATTTATGTAAGGGTGCGAAGGCCCGAGCGGTCACAATATCGACCGGAAGGGTCGGATCGAGGCTTTCAACCCGAATCGCTTTCGCCTCGGCCTGGGCCTGGGTCGCTGCGATAACGGATTTCAGAAAGGCGATTTTCTTGCCGACGGAGTCCACCATCAACACCTTGCCTGGACGCCCCCGATCCTCCAGCCCGAATGCGAGCGCGAGGCCGGGAAAGCCGGCACCGGCGCCCATATCGACGATCTGTGTGGCCGTCTCGGGCAGGTGTTCGAAAATCTGAAAACTGTCATCGGCATGCCGCGTCCAGAAATCGGCCATGGTGGAACGGCCGACCAGGTTGGTATGCGCATTTGTCGTTTCCAGCATGTCGCGCCAGGTCTCGAATTTCGCCAGTGTTTCACGTGAAACATTGTTCCGGCGGGCGAACGCATCCGGCGACATCAGCTGGCTTCCTTCCGTCTGCGTTTGACATGCGCCAGAACCGCCGTCAGCGCACCCGGTGTCACGCCCTCAATCCGCGAGGCCTGACCGAGTGTTTCCGGACGCGTCCGTTCGAGTTTCTCCCGCGCCTCATTCGACAGACCGCCAACAGCGCCATAGTCGAAATCCACGGGAATCCGCACTGCCTCATCGCGCCGGAATGCGAGAATATCCGACTGCTGACGGTCCAGATAACCGGCATAAAGAGCATCAATCTCGATTTGTTCAGCGATGTCCACGGAAAGGTCTGAGAGCTCGGGCCAGACCGCGCACAGCCGGGCCCAATCAATATCCGGATAGGCCAGGAGGGCAGAGACCGTCCGCCGCTTGCCATCCTGATTGACACTCAGACCCTGCTGTTTTGCTTCCGGAGGCGTCAGGCTGAGCTTCTCCACCTGTGCCCGGGCATCGCTCAGCGCCTGCATTTTCGCTTCGAACCGCGCCTTGCGCTCCGGACCGGCCAGACCGATCTCGATCGCCAATGGTGTCAGGCGCTGATCCGCATTGTCCGCGCGCAGGGTCAGACGGTATTCCGCCCGCGAGGTGAACATGCGATAGGGCTCACTCACGCCGCGTGTGATCAGATCGTCAATCATCACACCGATATAGGCTTGCGACCGGGACAGAATGACCGGGTCTTGAGATCTCGCTGCGCGAGCCGCATTCAGCCCGGCCATCAAGCCCTGGGCTGCCGCCTCCTCATAACCGGTCGTGCCATTGATCTGGCCGGCCAGCCAAAGTCCGGTCAGCTTGCGGACCTGCAGGCTCCCATCCAACTCCCTGGGATCGACATAATCATACTCGATCGCATAGCCGAAACGGATCACCTCGACATTTGCGAGACCGGGCATTGTACGCAGGAATTTATCCTGGACATCCGCGGGCAGGGAGGACGAAATCCCGTTTGGATAAACCGTATCATCCTCCAGCCCCTCAGGCTCGAGAAAGACCTGATGGCTGGTCCGGTCAGCAAAGCGCTGAACCTTGTCCTCGATAGACGGGCAATAGCGCGGACCGCGGCCCGCAATCGCTCCGCTATAAACCGCAGACCGGCTGAGATTGTCGGCAATGATCTTATGCGTCTCTTCTGTCGTGCGAGAGATGGCACAACTGATCTGAGGAACCTCGATCCGCTCGGTCAGGAATGAAAACGGGACCGGATCCGCATCGGCCGGCTGTTGTTCAAGCGCATCCCAGTCAATCGTGGATTTACGCAGGCGCGCGGGTGTTCCGGTTTTCAGCCGGCCCATATCAAGGCCAAGAATGTAAAGCCGGTCAGACAGCCCCACGGATGGCGCCTCATCAACCCGGCCTGCCGGGATGCGATCCTCGCCCTGGTGGATCATGCCTTTGAGGAATGTCCCGGTCGTCAAAACGACTGCCCGGGCCCGATAGGTCTTGCCGGTCGCATCAATCACGCCGCGACACACGCCTGCCTCAACAACGAGATCCTCAACTGCCGCAGATTCAATCGTCAGATTGGCCGTGGAAGCGAGCTCGGCTTGCATGGCCTCTCGATAGAGCTTGCGATCAGACTGCGTCCGCGGACCCCTAACCGCCGGCCCCTTTGAACGATTGAGCAGCCGGAATTGTATGCCGGACGCGTCCGCGATCCGGCCCATAATCCCGTCCAGCGCATCAATCTCACGAACCAGATGCCCTTTTCCGAGCCCGCCAATCGCCGGGTTACAGGACATTTCGCCGATCGTATCGCGCTTATGGGTCAGCAGAAGGGTTTGAGCGCCGGCACGCGCCGACGCCGCCGCAGCCTCACAGCCCGCATGCCCACCGCCAATTATGATGACATCCCAATCGGTCACGTTTCACCAGGATCTGGACCGGATAATCCGGCTAAACAGGAGGGCGGTTACATAATGCCAGCCCGGTCCCGTGTCGAGGGCCCGTGGATAATGTTTCACGTGAAACAGTCGATGACCGGCCGCTACTTGCCGATACAGAACTGGCTGAAGACCACGTCGAGAATATCTTCAACATCGACACGGCCCGTCAGGCTTTCCAGGGCGCGCACGGCAAGACGGGCATCCTCCCCGGCGAGTTCGGGCGCATCAACCAGATTCTCCAATGCCCGGACGAGGCCCGACATGGCCTGCTCAACAGCTTTGCGATGCCGCGCCCGCGACAGGGCGGGCGTCTCTCGCGCCGATAAACGCGACCGGACCACATCCTCAATCCGGGACTCGAGCGCCGACACACCATCCCCGGACTTGGCACTGAGCCGATACGCACCATCGGAGTCCGCTTCCGGCGCGAGATCGAGCTTGTTCAGAACCAGGAGATCATCATCCTTCAGCCGACCCTGCAGATCGACCAGCTCGTCACGCGACCGCGCATCCGCCACTCCGATGCGAAGATCGGCCTCCACCGCCCGGTCCAGGGCCCGGCGCACACCCTCGGCCTCGACCGCGTCTACCGCTTCACGCAGACCCGCCGTGTCAGAGATAATCACCGGGAAACCGGCCATGGTGACGCGGACCTCGATAATATCGCGGGTGGTTCCGGGAATATCCGTCACAATGGCCGCATCCCGGCGTGCCAGGCGGTTCAGCAGTGAGGACTTTCCCGCATTCGGCGCACCAATCAGAGCAATCGTAAAGCCCGACCGTATCCGCTCTCCGCGATGGGCGTCATCGAGATGGAGCTGCATGCTCTCGATCAGATTGGCCAGGGGATGATAGGCGCGATGGGAGAGCGCGTCCGGCACATCCGCTTCATCGGGAAAATCAATCTCGCCCTCGATCGATGCCAGCGCGGCAATCAGATCCCGGCGCCAGCCTTCATAAACACTGCGCAGCGCGCCGGACATCTGGGCGAGCGCCTGCAGTCTCTGCCCCTCGGTCTCGGCATCGATGAGGTCGGCCAAGCCTTCCGCCTCGGTGAGATCGAGCCGACCATTTTCAAAGGCGCGGCGTGTGAACTCGCCCGGCTCCGCCGGAATACCGCCCGCCTCATCCACAGCATCGAGTACGGATTCGATAACCGCCAGCCCGCCATGAACATGAAGCTCGACCATGGTTTCGCCAGTGAAGCTGGCCGGCCCGGGAAAATACAGCACCAGGGCTTCATCCAGGGGCAGGCCCGCCTCATCACGCAAGGTTCGCAATACGGCCCGCCGCGCCGGCGGGGTCGGACGTCCTGTCAGGGTGACCAGGATTCCGCCCGCATAATCGCCAGATATGCGGATTATCGCGACGCCCGACTGACCCGGTGCCGTTGAAAGAGCATAAATTGTTGTATTCAATTACTTTTTCGCCGTTGTCGTGGGATTTCCTGCCGCTGTACGCATCAGGGTCATGAAATGATCCGTCATCTGTCCGCCAAAGGCCGACCATTGCCGCATCAATGCTTCAGGCTCCATGGATTCCATATTGGCCTCCATACGCTTGATCATTTCCTCGACCATGCGCTCATTGACCGGGCCAACATCCGGCAGGCCCAGAAAGCTGCGCGCCTCCTCCGGAGAACATTCGATATCGATATTGACCTTCATTTTTGCCTCGCTGAGTGCTTAGTCTTTCATCACCCAGTCAATAGGAGCCCGCCATGCCCGGTCAAGACATCCAGATTCACGGACAGGATGGAGAATTCTCTGCCTATCTGGCCCTGCCCCCCAGCGGTAAAGGTCCAGCCATTGTCGCCCTGCAGGAAATCTTTGGCGTCAATGACGTCATGCGCGGACATTGCGACCGCCTGGCAGAGGCCGGATTCGTCGCGATTTGCCCCGACCTCTTCTGGCGGATTGAGCCAGGCATCCAGATCAGCGACAAGACAGATGCAGAGCTTCAGCGCGCCTTCGAACTCTTCGGTCTGTATGATGTCGACACGGGCATGAGCGATATCGCTGCGACGATTGACTTCATCCGCACTCATGAAGCCTCAAATGGCAAGGTTGGCGCCGTCGGCTACTGCCTGGGCGGGCTACTCGCCTATCTCACCGCCTGCCATACCAGCAGCGATGCGACAGTCGGCTATTATGGCGTTTCCATCCAGGACCGTCTCGCCGATTCCGGCTCGATCAAGAAACCCCTGCTTCTGCATATTGCCGGGCAGGATGAATTTGTTCCGCCGGCAGCGCAGGCGGCCATGCATGAAGGGCTGGACGGTCATGCCCTCGTCACCCTGCATGATTATCCGGACATGGATCACGCTTTCGCGCGAACGGATGGACGGCATTTCAATGCCGAGCAAGCGCATATCGCCGATACACGCTCACTGGCGTTTTTCAAAACCCACCTGGCCTAGTCCGCCATGGCAGCAGCCCAGCCGGGGCGCGCTGCGAGACGGTCGAAATAAGCTTTAAGATTGTCTGGCGGGTTTTCGAACTGCCGGACAATCTTGAGCAGGTAGAGCATATACATGATGGAGATGTCGGCAGCGGTGAATTTACCGCCTGCGACATAGTCCCGATCGCCGAGGGCGTCCTCGGACAGGACACTCAGCAGCTTGTCGGTCTCATAACCGGCCCAGGCCGCCATATCGGCGTTACGCCTTTCCTTGGGCAAAAGCGCCGTATGACCCACCAGCATGCTGACCGGCATGATCATGCCCGCCTCGCCAAAATGCAGGTATTGCAGATAGCGTCCATATTCAGGATCATCAGGATCCAGGGCGAGATCACCAGACCCGTAGCGGTTCATGATGTATTCCATGATCGCAAGAGACTCGCAGATAATCTGATCGCCATGAACAAGCGCAGGAACCTTGCGCAAGGGATTGATCCGGGCATAGGCCTCATCGCCGAAGGGCCGCGTATCGGACTTCACCACTTCAATCTTGTAGGGCAGGCCCAGCTCTTCCATCAGCCAGCGCACCCGGATCGAGCGCGTATGGGCTGCGTGATAGAGAATGAGATCCGGTTTGGAATTATCGACCATGTGACTCCCCTTTTTTATGAGGCGACACCAAAACCGGTTTCCGTTCGGGTTTGAAGCAAAAAAAGCCGCATGCGAGGCATACGGCTTTCCTTGTTCGATTATCTGATCGCCAGGATGTCAGGTATTCATCGAGTCGAAGAAATCATCATTGGTCTTGGTCTGGCGCAGCTTGTCGAGCAGGAACTCGATCGCATCCTGGGCCCCCATCGGATTGAGGATACGGCGCAGGACATACATTTTCTGCAACTGGATCCGGTCGACCAGGAGCTCTTCCTTACGCGTCCCGGATTTGAGGATATCAATGGCCGGGAAGACCCGCTTGTCGGCGACCTTGCGGTCGAGCACGACCTCGGAATTACCGGTGCCCTTGAATTCCTCGAAGATGACCTCATCCATGCGCGATCCGGTATCAATCAGCGCGGTGGCGATAATGGTCAGCGAGCCGCCATTCTCGATATTGCGGGCGGCACCGAAGAAACGTTTGGGCCGCTGCAGGGCGTTGGCATCCACACCGCCGGTCAGGACCTTGCCGGAACTCGGCACGACCGTGTTATAGGCGCGGCCCAGGCGGGTGATGGAATCCAGCAGGATCACCACATCGCGGCCGTGCTCAACCAGACGCTTGGCTTTTTCGATCACCATTTCGGCAACCTGGACGTGGCGCGTTGCCGGCTCGTCAAAGGTTGAGGAGATCACTTCGCCCTTCACCGTGCGCTGCATGTCGGTGACTTCCTCAGGCCGCTCATCGATGAGCAGGACCATGAGATAACAGTCCGGGTGATTGGTCTCGATCGCATGAGCGATATTCTGCAGTAAAACGGTTTTACCGGTGCGCGGCGGCGCCACGATCAGCCCCCGCTGGCCCTTGCCAAGCGGGGAAACGATATCGATCACCCGGCCGGAGCGATCCTTAACGGTCGGATCCGGCTGCTCAATGACAAACCGGCTTTCAGGGTAAAGCGGGGTAAGATTGTCGAAATGGACTTTGTGGCGCGCCGATTCGGGATCCTGGAAATTGATCGAACTGACCTTGAGAAGGGCGAAATAGCGTTCCCCATCCCGCGGGCTGCGGATTTCACCTTCCACCGTATCGCCAGTGCGCAGACCGAATTTGCGGATCTGCGTCGGTGATACATAGATATCGTCCGGACCGGCGAGATAGTTGGATTCCGGCGAGCGCAAGAAGCCGAACCCGTCCTGCAGCACTTCCAGCACACCGCCGCCATGAATTTCCACACCCTTTTCGGCGCAGGCCTTGAGGATGGCGAACATCATGCCCTGTTTTCGCAGGGATGAGGCGTTCTCAATCTCCAGAGCTTCGGCGAATTCGAGCAATTCGGTCGCCTTCTTCTCCTTGAGATCCTGGAGAGTCATACGCTCTATGCCGGAAAGCAGCGCGGGAAGGACATTGTCTTCGGTCATGATCAAATCAACACATGAAATATGGAATGACATCCCGGAAGCGGGATGTTTTCGGTCTAGCAAGGACGATGCCGGATTTCGGAGCGGCACGATGTCGAGTTCGGAACTTGGCTGATGGCGGTGCGCGTCGCACTCGGCTGCCAAGACAGGAAGGTCTCTTTTCAGGAGTCGTTTTGTCCTTGCCACTTCCCTTGATCGGGGTCAAGCGGCTTGGTCGTCACAAACTCTATCGGAGTGCGACGACAGCGATAAGGACGATGCCGATTGCCGCCAAAAAGGGCAGTTCATTCAGGATCCGATAGCGCCGGTCGGGCCAGTCATTCGTGCCGGCCTGGAAATGTTTAAAGCGCAGGGCAAAGACATGATGCAAACCGGTCATCACACTGATCAGGAGGAATTTTCCAGCCCAGGCCCAGCTCAGGAAAATCTCCCAGCCGCCTGCCCGTTCGGCATTCGACCAGACCAGCAAGAGCCCGAAGATCCAGGTCGCGATCATGGCCGGGTTCATAATGATTTTGAGCAGGCGTTCTTCCTGGAGTTTCAGGGTTTCATCCAGCTCCCCGCCGGGCTGCGCCGAACAATGATAAACAAACAGGCGCGGCAGGTAGAGCAGACCCGCCATCCAGGCAATCACTGCGAGGATGTGGAAGGCGCGAAACCAGTCATACCCGTCCAGGATCATCGCCTTACCCTTCCTAACCCGCCCGGCAGGGGCAGCGCCCGAATTGCGCGGGGCAGAGACGCTGGCCGCCACAGGCTGTAACCGCCTCATCGCGCCCGCGAGCCTCCTCAACCAGGCGCGCCAAGGCCTGGATAAACTTGGGATGATCGCCCAGGGCCGGGACACGGACATAGGTGTTTACGCCATGCTCCTCGGCCAGTTCCAGATATTCCTCATCAAGCTCGACCAGTGTCTCGATATGCTCGGACACAAAGGCGATCGGCGTCAGGATAATCCCCTTGCCATCGCGCGCAGCGCCTTCGATGGCGTCCTCGGTCGACGGGCCGATCCATTCCAGCGGGCCAACACGGCTTTGATAGCAGACCTGCCATTCACCCAGCTCGGGCAGGTGTTTGGCTACGGCCGCACAGGTTTGTTCCACCTGCCATTGATAAGGATCACCGCCATCCACAATCTTCTTGGGAAGACCATGTGCCGAAAACAGCAATCGGCAGTCATCCGGTCGCCCGGCATCCTGCCAGGCCTTGCGGATCAAGTCGGCATGGGCCTCGATGAAATCCTCTTGCAGCGGGTAGCAGCCCAGGGTCTTGGCAGCGCTGCCGCCGGCTTTTTCCCAGGCAGTCAGGGAAGAGCCGGTCGTCGTCGTGGAGAATTGCGGGTAGAGGGGCAGGAGAATGATCTCGTCGGCGCCCCAGTCCGCAACCTCTTGTGCCACATCCTCAACGAAGGGATGCCAGTAGCGCATCGCCGGCCAGAGGCGGAACTCGGTATCAGCATCCGCGGCTTCCAACACATCTTTCAATGCCGCGACCTGTTTTTTCGTCTCCGGCATGATCGGCGAACCGCCACCCATTTTGGCATAGTTTTCACGCGCCGACTTATCGCGGAGTGTCGAAATGAGCCAAGCGAGGGGTTCCCGAACAAAACCAGGCGCCTGGATGATCGCCGGATCGCGAAACAGGTTGCGCAGGAAAGGCCGTACCGCCTCCTGATTGTCAGGTCCGCCCAGATTGAACAGGACAATCGCCGTTTTCGTCATGGTCTCAGCCACAGTCTTTCCCTCAGCCCTTATCGCTTCACCCGGTGCGCAAATGCCTCAGCAAGTCTTCGACATGGCTGACCGGCACGTCCGGTGTAATTCCGTGTCCGAGATTGAAAATATGGGGCCGACCCGCCCAGGCGTCCACGAGGCGACTGACTTCCGCTTTCAACGCGTCTCCACCGGCGCGAAGGGCAGCCGGATCCAGATGACCCTGAACCGGCATGCCCGCAGGCAGGTTGGCGTCCATCCACGCCGGATCCACGGCAGTGTCCAGCGCAATCGCGGTAATCCCCGTTTCACGGGCATAGAGCGGGTAAAGCGTTCCGGCGCCACGCGGGAAGCCGATAATCGGCACATCCACACCCGCTGCCCGAACCCGGTCAATAATCCGCTTTGTCGGGCGGATAACCACACGTTCAAACAGGGGTTGAGGCAGGCCCTCTGCCCAGCTGTCGAAGAGTTTGAGCACCTCGGCACCCGCCTCGGCCTGCATGACGAGATAGTCGGCAGTGACATCGGCAATCCGGTCGAGCATGCCATCAAAAGCATCCGGATGGGCGTAGGCTGCAACGCGGGTGCGGAAACGGTCCTTTGATCCACCGCCCTCGACCATATAGGTCGCCACGGTCCAGGGTGAGCCGGCGAAGCCGATCAACGTGGTTGCCTCGGGCAGGTCTGCCTTGACGCGCCGCAGAGTTTCCGCGATCGGCGCCAGCGTTTCGCGGGTCTGGTCCAGGCGCAGGCTTTCGAATTCAAGAGGATCAAAGGGTTCGAGCTTGGGGCCTTCACCCGTCACGAACCAGACTTTTCGCCCCAGCGCGATCGGGACGAGAAGTATATCCGCAAACATGATGGATGCATCGAAGCCGAAGCGCTGAATGGGCTGGAGTGTCACCTCGGCAGCCAAGTCCGGAGAAAAGCAGAAATCGATGAAATTCTTCGCTCGGGCGCGAACTTCCCGATATTCAGCCAGATAACGCCCGGCCTGGCGCATCAGCCAGATCGGTGGCGGAGAAACGCGCTCGCCCTTGAGAACGTTCAGGATGGGTTTGGAAATCGAAGTGCTCATACTGCCTGATTAGGCATGTCTGGCAGTTCAATCAATGCGTCCTTTTCATCCTATAAAAATAAGATCTTTAAAGAGTCGATATTGTTGTGCTGTGGGAAGGGTGGGAGAGTGGGTTTTCCTCAGTGTGGGAACTGAGTTTACCTGCCGATAAAAGACTTTTCCCGAACCCATGGATACTTCGGGATTACCTGAAAAAAACATTTAATATCATAATTTTGCCCAAGGCCAGATTGTGGGTAACACGGGGGTAAAATCGATGATTGAGTTCATAGCAAAATCGCTCCACATTCCTGTCCACACAGGGTCGCGATGTGGATAAATATGTGGGTCAAACAGGGTATCTGCCCGGTTTACCCACATGCAGTTTGCCCGCCCCTGGCGATTGAGGAAAATCCCGGAAGTTATTAACAATTCGTAAACAGCTTATTGCGGGCCAGAATGTCGACCACCGAACAACCGAGTTTCGACACGTGTTTTCATATCCATATGGTCTCCGACTCGACCGGCGAGACTCTGATGGAGGTGATGCGCGCTTCCGTTGCGCAGTTCGAGGCGGCGACACCGCTGGAACATCTCTACGCCCTGGTCCGCTCGTCGCGGCAGCTGGAACGCGTGCTTGAAGAAATCGCCGCCTATCCAGGCGTCGTCATGTATACAATGGTCAATCCGGACCTGCGCCGGGAGCTGGAGACCAAATGTGTCGAGCTTGGCATTCCGGCAATTGCGGTTCTCGATCCGATGCTGGCGACCTTGAGCTCCTATCTTGGCCGACAGGTGGCGAGCCGCGCCGGCGCGCAACGCTCTTTGGACGCGGAGTATTATCGCCGGATCGATGCGCTCAATTATGCCATGGCGCATGATGACGGACAGGGCGAGAATTTCGAGTCTGCGGACATCCTGCTGCTGGGCGTAAGCCGGACCTCGAAAACCCCGACCAGCATCTATCTCGCCCACAGGGGCTATCGCGCCGCAAACATCCCGCTGGTCCAGAATGTCCCCCTACCCGAAGAAGTCTACAGCCTGAAAAATCCTCTCATTGTCGGGCTTACGGCATCACCGGAACGGATTGTCCAAATCCGCCGGAATCGATTGCTCAGCCTGAATGAGGATCGCGATACCGATTATGTTGATGATTTCACGGTGCGCGAGGAAGTCCTTCAAGCCAAACGGCTGTTTGCCAAACACGGCTGGCCCAGTATCGATGTGACACGACGATCGATTGAAGAAACGGCTGCCAAAATCATCAACCTCCTCAACGACAAGAGAAGCAAGGGGCAATGAGCCATTTTGTTCTCGCTTCCGGAAGTGCGATCCGGCGACAAGTGCTCGAGGGCGCTGCGGTGGACTTCACGGTGGACAAGTCCGACGTCGATGAAGATGTGCTGAAACGGGCGAACACCGCACTTCCGCCATCAAGGATGGCCTTGCTCCTGGCCCGCGCGAAGGCTGCGAACGTGTCGGAACGGCGAGCGGGCGATCTGGTTCTTGGTGCCGACCAGACGATGGAGCTGGATGGCGAATTGCTCGACAAACTGCCGCAGGCCGAGCTGGCGCGGTCGCGTTTGCTCGCCATGCGCGGCAAGCCGCATTTCCTGCATTCCGGCCTTTCGCTATATCGCGATGGTCGTGAAGTCTGGTCCCATCAGCAAACCAGCACGCTTCACGTCCGGAACTTCTCCGACGGTTTTCTCGACAACTATCTCCAGCATGCCGGGTTCGCCCTGACCGCTAGTGTCGGCGCCTATGCCTATGAAGGCTTGGGCGCCCAGCTGTTTGAACGTGTCGAGGGCGATTATTACGCTATCCTCGGCCTGCCGCTTCTTCCCCTCCTTCAAGCTCTCAGAGATGACGGGATGCTCGTCCCATGACACCGACTGGTTCTGCAATCACGGCCGGCGTCATCGGCCAGCCCATCGCGCACTCACTCTCGCCCCTGATGATGTCCGCCTGGATCCGGGATGCGGGGATCGATGCCGTTTACACGCCCTATCTGGCCACGCCGCACATGTTCTCGCCGATTGTCAGCTCGCTTTTCCGGGCGGGGCTGAGCGGCTTGAATGTGACCCTGCCGCATAAGACCGAAGCGCTTTCGCTCAGCCACCGCATCAGTGACCGGGCGGATCGTATCGGCGCGGCTAACCTCCTGACATGTGTAGACGGTGAAATCAGTGCGGATAATACAGATGCTATTGGTTTCATTTCTGCTTTGAAAAGTGCTGGTCATAACCCTCATGACAAGAAGGCGCTTGTCCTGGGCGCGGGCGGCGCTGCCCGGGCGATTGTTGACGGCCTTATCGAAGCCGGAATTTCAGGGCTGACCGTATGCAATCGCAGCCGCGACCGGGCGCGCTCGATCAAGACGGATCTGGCGCCCATGGCCGAGATCGGCGGCTGGGATGATCGCAATGACGCGCTCGCCGATGCCGATATTGTCGTGAATGCCACCTCCTTGGGCCTTCGTGATCAGCCCGAGCTCGGTATGGACTGGGGTCAGGCCAAGCCGACAACAATTATTGCGGACTCAGTCTATGTTCCTCTGGAAACAGGGTTTCTGCGCACGGCGTCCGAGTCTGGGCTGGCTGTGGTCGACGGGCTTGGCATGCTGATCGAACAGGGAAAGCCAAGCTTTGAGGCGTTTTTCGGACGCCCGGTTCCCCGGGAGACCGATATCCGCAGCCTGCTCACAACCGCACTGGCGGCGCGGTCATGATCATTATTGGTCTGACCGGCTCGATTGGCATGGGAAAGTCGGCAACGGCTGAACTCCTGCGTGCCGAGGGTTTGCCGGTGTTTGACAGTGATGCCTGTGTGCATGCGCTTTACGCACCAGGCGGAGCGGCAGTTGAGCCGGTTGGCGCCGCCTTTCCGGGCTGTATTGTCGATGGCGCTGTTGACCGGGCGAGCCTGAGCAGCCTGCTGGCCCGGGATCCTGAGGGGTTCCAGACGCTTGAAGCCATAGTCCATCCCTTGGTCAGCGCAGCGCGCGACCAGTTTCTTGCCGACGCTGCCGCGCAGGATGCCTGGGCTGTCGTTTTTGATATTCCGCTGCTCTTCGAGACCGGTGCGCACGCCCTGGTCGATGTCATCCTCGTCGTACATGCGCCCGATGACATCCGGCGCGCGCGGGTATTGGACCGCCCGGGCATGACTGCGGACAAGCTGGACCAGATCATCGCGCGGCAAATGCCTGATGCGCAAAAACTGGAGCAGGCCGATTATGCAATCGAAACCTCCGGCGGGCTTGCCGACGCCCGCGAACAGGTCCGCACTATGCTTCACACGCTCCGCAAGACTTTTGACAAGACGCCGGATTGATCATGCGCGAAATCGTTTTTGATACCGAGACCACAGGGCTTGATCCCAATACCGGTGACCGGATTACCGAATTGGGCTGTGTCGAGGTGGTGGACTGCATACCGACCGGCAAGACCTTTCATGCCTATGTCAATCCGCAGCGATCTATCCCAAAGGAAGTCGTTGAGATAACGGGCCTAACCACGGAGTTCCTGGCGGATAAACCGCTATTTGAAGAGATTGCCCAGGAATTTGTGGACTTTGTCGGTGATGCCGTTCTGGTCGCCCATAATGCCGGCTTCGATCGCGGTTTCATCAATATGGAATTGGGACGAATGGGCCTGGAGATCTATCCGGAGGATAGGTTCAAGGACACGGCCCGTATTGCCCGGGCGAAATTCCCCGGCTCCTATGTCTCGCTGGACGCGCTCTGCAAGCGATTCGAGATTTCACTGGAGACACGGGACAAACACGGAGCGCTGATCGATGCGCTCCTGCTCGCGGAAGTCTATCTGGAGCTGACCGGCGGGCGGACCCAGGTCCTTGATCTGTCCGGCTCGGGTCGGCAATCCGCCAATGGCGAGGTGGAGTTTGCGACCCATTCGCCGCGCCCGGCACCGCTGGCGGCTCGGGTCACGGAGGATGAGCGCGCCGCCCACAGCGCCTTTATCGACGAGATGGGCGAAAACGCGCTCTGGAAACAGCTGAAGCTTGACGCTTAATTGCTGGCTGCCGGATCGCCATTGCCATTGGTGTCAGCGCCCTGAGCGGCCGCTGCGCGCTTGGCCAGCTGCGCCCGGTAGAGGCTCGCAAAATCGACCGGATCCAGCATCAGCGGCGGGAAGCCGCCATCGCGCGTAATGTCCGCCAGGATGCGACGGGCAAACGGGAAGATCAGGCGCGGGCACTCGATCAACAGGAAGGGTTCGCGATCTGCATCGCTCACATTGGCCATCTGGAAGAGGCCTGCATAGGACAGCTCGGCGATGAAGACGACTTCATTCTCGCCGCGCTCGGCCTTGGCCGAGAAGTTCAGAACGACTTCAAACGTGTCCGGTGCGACGGTCCGCGCCTGGACATCAATCCCCATATCAATATTCGGCGTTCCGGTGCCGCGCATGGAATCGGGAGCACCCGGATTCTCGAAGGAAAGATCCCTCACATACTGGCTCAGAATGCGCAGGGACGGCATTTGCGGCTGGGCGCCGGCTTCCGGCGTGTTCGGGGCATCAGTCATGGTTTTTCCCTTGCGGGTCGCATATTGTCGGGCACGGCCTGTCCGCCGCGGATTTGAAGCGCGCCGGTTAACATGCGCGCGAGTTCGCGGCAAGGCAGCGCCCTGTCATTGCAGAGGCTGACGTCGGGGCAAATCAGGCCTATATCTAAACCAAGCAAATTTGGATCTGTGAGCACGCATTACGATGGCAGACGTTTTATCCATCCTGTTCTTTGGCGGTATCGCCATTTTCTTTGGCTATCGGCTCTATACGCTACTGGGCCGGAGCGAAGGTCATATGGAAGCGCCGCAAGCGCCGGAGAAAAAGAGAAATACTCTGCCAGAGCAGGGTGATAGACCGCATCTACGCCCGGCATTTGATGGCCCGGCCGCCGCAGGTCTGGAAGCCATTGCCAATGTCGATAGTCGGTTTGATCCGGCAAGCTTTGTCGAAGGCGCGCGCTCGGCTTACCAGATGATTGTCACGGCTTTTGCTGCCGGTGACCGCGCTACCTTGCAGGGTCTGCTCGCAGAAAATGTGCTCAAACGCTATGTGAAAGCCATCGACGATCGCGAAGCCCGCGACGAAAGTGTGAAAACAGAGATTGATGCTATTCGGGCCGCCGATATCACCGAGGCCGAGCTTTTCCAGGGCAAGGCCCGGGTCAAGGTTCGCTTCGACGCGGATATCGCGACCGAAACCCGCGACAGCACCGGCAAGGTGGTGGCCGGTGATCTCGCCCAGGTAAATTCTGTCAAGGAATACTGGACATTCGAGCGCGATACGTCGAGCGCCGATCCAAACTGGGTTCTGGCCAGTGTTGCGATTGCCTAGTCAGCCTCACCGGTGGACAGCTTTGCTGGCGAGCGCCGCCCTGAGCCTGCTCGTGGCCTGTCAGGCGCCACCGGAACCGGACCCGGAACCTGAACCTGCACAAGCGCCGAGCCTGCCCCGGGAGTTGGCGATTACACCGGCCCATTGGGATGCAATGGCGGGCTGGGCCACGGGCGATCCGCGCCCGGCCATAACCGCTTTCCAGCGAAACTGTGATGTCTGGCAACGCCGCGATATGGACGCCTGGTTGAACCCGCGCGCCCAATGGGCCGGGCGGATATCCGACTGGCTCCCGGCTTGCGCGGCGCTGGACCAGGGTTTTGCCGATCCCGGCTCGGCACGCCAGGCGCTTCAGGACGTGTTCCAGCCCATGCGACTGACGGCCGTCGATCCGGAAGCCGAAACTGTCCGGCAGACCGGGCTGATGACCGGTTATTACGAGCCCTTTGTAGAGGTCCGGGAAACACGCCAGGGCAGTTTCACGCAGCCCTTGCGTCGCCGGCCTGATGATCTGGTCACTGTCGATCTCGGACGGTTTGATGAAAGCCTGGCTGGTCGCCGCCTGGTCGGGGAGGTCGAGGACGGGCAGCTCGTCGCCTATAAGGATCGTTCGGAGATTGAAGCGGAAGACGCTGGGGAGGTCTTTGCCTGGGGCGAACCGATCCATGTGTTTTTCCTGCAAATTCAAGGCTCCGGACGACTCGTCTATCCGGATGGCCGGCAGGAGCGTGCCGCTTTTGCGGCGCATAATGGACGTCCCTATCGCTCGATTGGCCGGGAATTGATCGAGCGCGGCGCGCTGGAAAGCCATGCCGCCTCGAAATCGGGGATCGAGGCCTGGCTGATTGCCAATGGTCCGGAGGCCACAGCGGAGCTGTTTTCGGTCAATCCGCGCTATGTGTTTTTCCGTACCGAAGCCTTGAGCGATCCCGATCTGGGTCCAGCCGGATCGGCCGGTATTGCGCTGACGCCGATGGCGTCCATCGCGGTCGATACGGCGCACCAGGCGCATGGGGTGCCGATCTGGATACGTGCCGACCTGCCCGAGCTTTCCAATTGGACCGGACTTGTCATCGCCCAGGATAGCGGTGGGGCGATAACCGGGCCGATCCGCGGAGATTTCTTCTGGGGCTGGGGCGATACGGCAGAGCGGCGAGCCGGAACGACGCGGGCACAGGCGCAGTGGACCGCCCTGCTTCCGGCAGAGATTGCGCAAACAATCATCGACGCGACCCCGCCGGCCTGACCGATGGGATCCAAACGTCCTTTACAGCCGGAAGAACGGCAGATCTGGCGCAAGGTCGCCAAATCCGTCAAACCGCTGGATGCCACAAGGGCAAAATCACTCGAGGATGCTCCGCCTGCCGACAGGACGGGTGAAGCATCGGGAAAAACATCCGCAAAGACATCCGCGAAAACATCGGGCAAGCCGGCTAAGCGCAAACCTGCCAAGGACCGGCCCTCTCATCACCCGCACCAGCCGCCACAACGGCATCATCACGCCCGGGTCCCGGTTGACCGGAGTGCCGAAAAACGGGTGCGCCGGGGTCGTCTGGAGATTGATGCCCGGATTGATCTTCACGGTCTCACACAGGCGCAGGCCCTGAGCGCCCTGACCCATTTCCTGCGCATGGCTTATCAAGAGGGCTATCGCACGGTGCTGGTCATTACCGGTAAGGGGTTGAAGCCGCGCGAGGACACACCAGAGCCCTGGGATTATCCCGAGGCACCCGGTGTTCTAAGGCGTAACTTGCCGGAATGGTTGAGAAAACCAACATTGCGTCAGTGGGTGTCAGGATATTCGCAATCCCATGCGCGCCATGGCGGAGGCGGTGCTTTTTACGTCACCCTGCGCACCCGATAGACGGCGCTAGAGAATGAATTTGCTCAGATCTGCATTCTTGGCGAGTTCGCCAACATGGGTTGCGACATAATCGGCATTGATGCTGATGGTCTCGCCATCCCGGTCCGATGCGGTGAAGGACACCTCTTCCACCAGTTTTTCCATGATGGTCTGCAGGCGGCGGGCGCCGATATTCTCGACCGAGGCGTTCACATCAGCGGCCAGCTGCGCAATGGCCTCGATCGCATCATCGGTAAATTCAAGGGTCAGCCCCTCGGTAGCCAGCAGCGCCGTGTATTGGCGGACCAGATTGGCTTCTGGCTCGGTCAGGATGCGTTTGAAATCATCCTTGGTCAGCGCTGTAAGCTCGACCCGGATCGGCAAACGTCCCTGGAGTTCGGGCAGCATGTCGGACGGTTTGGCGACGTGAAAGGCGCCGGAGGCAATAAACAGGATATGATCCGTTTTCACCGCGCCATGCTTGGTGGTGACGGTCGTTCCCTCGATCAGCGGGAGCAGATCGCGCTGGACACCCTCGCGTGAGACATCGGCACCGCGCGCATCGGATCGCGCAGCGATCTTGTCAATCTCGTCGAGGAAGACAATACCTTCATTCTCGGCCAGCTTGATGGCTTCCGCGGTGATCTGGCCGTCATCAAGAAGCTTGTCCGCCTCCTCATTGATGAGCGGTTCATAGGCGTCCTTGACCTTCATCCTGACGGTCTTGGTCTGATGCGGCAGACCCTTGCCGAAAATATCTCCAAGATTGAGCAGGCCTGCGGACCCGCCCTGCATGCCGGGAATATCCAGCATTTGCAGCGGTGAGCCACTGCTTTCGGCAAGCTGGATCTCGACATCCTTGTCGTCCAGCTCGCCCGAGCGCAGACGCTGACGGAATTTGTCCCGCGTGGTTTCACCGGCGCCCGGTCCGACCAGCGCCTCGAGCACGCGGTCTTCTGCCGCCTGGTGGGCCTTGGCCTTCACCGCCTCGCGCTTTTGTTCTCGGACCAGGTGGATGGAGATTTCCACGAGATCGCGGGCGATCTGGTCCACATCCCGTCCGACATAGCCAACCTCGGTGAATTTGGTCGCCTCGATCTTGATGAAGGGCGCCTTGGCCAGCTTGGCCAGACGGCGCGAGATCTCGGTCTTGCCGACGCCGGTTGGCCCGATCATCAGAATGTTTTTCGGCGTGACCTCTTCTGCCAGATCGGCATCGAGCTGTTTTCGGCGCCAGCGATTGCGCAGCGCCAGGGCCACCGCCTTCTTGGCGTCAGCCTGGCCGACAATGAAACGGTCGAGTTCGGATACTATTTCGCGAGGAGAAAAATCGGTCATGGATCGTCTGATTGATTGGAACTGTGTCCCATGTAATCAGGGGCGGGCATCCAGACCAGACCCGAAAGACAGAAACCGATGACGCGACCCCGTTTCCATCTCGCCTTTCCTGTCGATGATCTTGCCGCCGCGCGGGTCTTTTATGGTGGCTTGCTTGGCTGTCCGGAAGGCCGGTCCTCGGAGCACTGGATCGATTTCGATCTCCTCGGACATCAGATTGTTGCTCATCTCGCACCGGACGAATGCCGAGACGCCTCGGTCGGTGCGGTTGACGGCAAGGCCGTGCCCGTACGCCATTTTGGTCTCATCCTGGACTGGACTGACTGGGAGGATCTCGGGACGAGGCTGCGGTCTGCGGGCTCTGACTTCATCATCGAGCCCTATATCCGTTTTGCCGGGGAGCCGGGTGAACAGGGTACATTCTTCGTCCGCGACCCTGCGGGTAACGCCCTGGAGTTCAAGACCTTTCGCGATATCGATGGACAGGTTTTCGCGCGCTAGGCGGGCGTTACGATGGCAAGGAGATCCTTGGCATCGACCTGTGTCCCCGAGCGTACCGCCAGGCGCGTGACCTTGCCCTTGAGCTGGGCGGCAATCACCGTCTCCATTTTCATCGCTTCGAGTGTCATGAGGATGTCACCAGGCTCGACCGGATCGCCCTCATTGACAACGACGGCGGCAATCATGCCGGCCATGGGGGCGGGTATCTGGTTCGGATCACCCGGATCGGCGACATCATTGACCGGTGCGCTGGGGGCGACCGAGGCATCAGTCGTGCGGATACTGCGCGGCTGGCCGTTGAGTTCGAAAAACACCTCCCGCTCGCCATGCGCATCAACCTCGCCGATTGCCATCATCCGGATGTTCAGCGTCTTGCCGGGCTCGATCTCGATCGCGATCTCCTCTCCGGCCTCCATGCCATAGAAGAAGACCGGGGTCGGCAGCATGTCGACACGGCCATAGCGTTGCCGATGATCGAGATAATCCTTGAAGACCTTGGGATACATCACCGCTGAGGCGATATCCCGCGGCGTCGGAGCGAAGGGGGTGTGCGGCCGGATATCCTCGGCCACGGCGTCAAAATCGACCGGGTCGAGATGGGCGCCGGGTCGCTGGCCCAGGGGTGACGTTCCACGCAAGGCCTTGGCCTGAAGCAGTTCAGGCCAGCCGCCGGGCGGATGCCCCAGCTCGCCACGCAGCATGGAAACAACGGATTCGGGGAAATTTACATCGGTATCAGGATCGAGCACATCCTCCGGCGTCAGCCCGCTGGAGACCATGTACAGCGCCATATCGCCCACGACTTTCGAGGAGGGCGTGACTTTCACAATATCGCCAAACATCAGATTGACCGCGCCATACATTTCCGCGACTTCATGCCAGCGCTCGGCAAGGCCGATCGCTCGCGCCTGCTCCTTGAGATTGGTGAATTGTCCGCCCGGCATTTCATGCAGATAGACTTCCGAAGCACCGGCGCGCAGGTCCGGCTCGAAAGCGGCATATTGGGTGCGAACGGCCTCCCAATAATCGGATATCCGCCGGATGGCGGCCGGGTCCAGCCCGGTTGCGCGTTCGGTATCGGCCAGCGCCGTCACGATAGAGCCGAGATTGGGCTGGGAGGTGAGGCCGGACAGGCTGTCCATGGCCGCATCCACCGCATCGGCGCCGGCCTCGGCGGCGGCGAGCACGGTCGCGGCGGCAATACCGGACGTGTCATGGGTGTGGAAATGGACCGGCAGGCCGGTTTCTGCCTTGAGACGTTTGACCAGGGCGGTGATCTGCCGCGGTCGCGCCAGGCCAGCCATATCCTTGATCCCCAGAATATGGGCGCCGGCGGATTTCATCTCCAGCGCCAGCTCGGTGTAGTAATCCAGATTGTATTTCGGGCGGGCCGGATCGAACAGATCGCCCGTATAGCAAATGGCGGCTTCACACAGCCGGTCGGTCTTGAGAACCGCATCGAGGGCGACCTTCATATTGTCGCTCAGATTGAGACTGTCGAAGACCCGGAAGACATCAATCCCGGTCTCGGCAGCCCGTTCGACGAAATAGGCCACCGCATTGTCTGGATAGCTTGTATAGCCAACCCCGTTAGAGGCCCGCAGCAGCATTTGCAGGAGAATATTCGGCGTGCGCTCCCGGATCGCTTCAAGACGGTCCCAGGAATCCTCCTTGAGGAAACGCAAGGCCACATCAAATGTCGCGCCGCCCCAGCATTCCAGGGAGAAAAGGTCGGGAAGATTGCGCGCATAGGACTCCGCAATCTGCACCATGTCATAACTGCGCATGCGCGTTGCCAGCAGGGATTGATGCCCATCGCGCATGGTCGTGTCCGTCATCAGTACCCGGGTCTGGTCCAGCATCCAGTCGCGAAAACCCTCCGGACCGAGCCTGTCGAGGCGCTGGCGGGTGCCTTCAGGCAGGTCCGGGCCCGTATGCAGCGGGGCGGGCAGAACCGGCGGATTGGCATGGGCAGGCGGTAGCGGTCGATTCTCGACCTCGGGATTACCATTCACCGTCACCTCGGCGATGAAGCCGAGCAGTCGCGTCGCTCGATCGCGCCGTCGGGCGAATTTGAACAAGTCCGGCGTGGTATCGATAAAACGGGTCGTAACATTGCCCGACACGAAATCAGGATGATTGATGACGTTTTCCAGGAAGGCGATATTGGTCGACACCCCGCGAATACGAAACTCGCGCAGGGCCCGGTCCATCCGCCGTGCCGCATCCTCTGGAGACGCGGCCCAGGCGGTGACTTTTTCAAGCAGGCTGTCGAAATAGCCGGTGATCACCGCGCCGGAATAGGCGGTGCCGCCATCCAGGCGAATGCCGAAACCCGTGGCGCCGCGATAGGCGGTAATCCGGCCATAATCCGGCGTGAAATTATTTTGCGGATCTTCCGTCGTCACCCGGCACTGGACGGCATGTCCGCGCAGGATAATGTCCGCCTGGGCAGGCACGCCCGAGGTGGACAGATCACCGATCTTTGCGCCCCGCGCGATCTGGATCTGGGCGCGGACAATATCAATACCGGTGACTTCCTCGGTCACGGTGTGTTCGACCTGGACACGCGGATTGACCTCGATGAAGTAGAAAGCCCCGCTATCCGCATCCATCAGAAATTCGACTGTGCCGGCACCGGAATAGCTGGCGCTCTGGCCCAGTCGCAGCGCCGCATCACAGATCGCCGTGCGTGTTGCCTCGCTCATATTCGGCGCTGGCGCTCGCTCGACGACTTTCTGATTGCGCCGCTGAACCGTACAGTCGCGCTCATAGAGATGGACGAGATTGCCATGGGTATCGCCGAGCAATTGCACCTCGATATGACGGGCGCGCTCAACGAGTTTTTCCAGATAGACCTCATCCTTGCCAAAGGCCGCACCGGCTTCGCGCCGGCCGGCATCGATCTGCTCGAGCAATTCGCTTTCCTGACTGATCACACGCATGCCGCGACCGCCGCCGCCCCAGCTCGCCTTGAGCATGACGGGATAGCCGATCTCTGCCGCCAGCCTGCGACAGGTGTCAGCATCTGTCGGGAGGGCCGATGTGGCAGGCATGACAGGCACATTGGCCGCCTCGGCGAGGTTCCGGGCAGCGATCTTATTGCCCAGGCGACGCATCACATCGGCGCTAGGGCCGACAAAGGTGATGCCGGCCTCGGCGCAGGCATCTGCCAGCTCGGGGCTTTCTGAGAGGAAACCATAGCCCGGGTGGATCATGGAGGCGCCGGCCTTGCGCGCCGTGGCGATGATATCCTCAATACTCAGATAGGCTTTGACCGGTCCCAGCCCGCGGCCGATCAGATAGCTCTCATCAGCCTTGAAGCGGTGCAGGGCGAGCTTGTCCTCGTCGGAATAGATGGCAACGGTGCGCAGGCCGATCTCGGTCGCAGCCCGCATGATGCGAATGGCGATTTCGCTGCGATTGGCAATGAGGATTTTTTCAGCGGACATGACCAGCCTCCTATACCGCCCTGACCAGCATGAGAGGGGAGTCTCGCAGGCAAGGCGCGCGTGTTACCGCAAACATTAGGCATGCTGTGCAAGGCTTGTCGAGAGTGTCTGCAGATCGTGGCCGGGATCGCCGCGGCGATTACTCCGGATCCGCCTCCATCTCCTCAATGGTCAGATGATCATTGGTGTAGACGCAGATGCGCCCGGCAATATCCATTGATTTCTCGGCGATGACCCGTGCATCCGCCTCGTATTCATAAAGCGCACGGGCGGCAGAAAGGGCGTAATTGCCGCCGGAGCCGACAGCGATCACCCCGTCTTCCGGTTCGAAAACATCCCCCGCGCCGGTCAGCAGGAAGGTCGCGGAGCGATCGGCGACGATCAGCATGGCATCCAGGCGGCGCATATATTTGTCTGTGCGCCAGTCCGTGGCGAGATCGACGCAGGCGCGGGCGAGCTGGGAGGGATATTGCTCAAGCTTGGCCTCGAGCCGCTCGAACAGCGCGAAGGCATCGGCAGTGGCGCCGGCGAAGCCGGCAATCACCTGGCCATTGCCCAGGCGGCGGACCTTGCGGGCATTGGCCTTCATCACCGTATGGCCGATCGAGACCTGGCCATCCCCGGCGAGGACAAGCTTGCCATTCTTGCGTACCGCCAGAATTGTGGTGCCGCGCCATTTTGATGCGTCGGTATAGCTGTCACTCATGGCCGCTGCTCCGTTTCACGTGAAACCCTGACAGCATTTGGCCTTAGGATGAGGCGGGATCAAGCCCGCGCGCGCAGAACCGCGGGCTATCTACTCATTCACCGCGCGCGGGGCGTCATTGTCTTCGGCAAAATCCACGAACTGATCAAAGGGCATGGGCCGGCCATACAGGAAGCCCTGGGCCAGGGTCGCACCCATCGCACTCAGCATGGTCATTTGCTCTGCTGTTTCCACGCCTTCAGCCACGGTTTTCAGCTTCAGCGCCTTGGCCATGGCGAGAATGGTCTCGACCACGATCCGGTCATGCTCGTCGCTTGCCATATTCCGCACGAAGCTCTGATCGATCTTGAACACATCGAACGGCATGCGGGTCAGATAGGACAGGGAGGAATGCCCGGTCCCGAAATCATCAATGGCGAAGCTGACACCGCGTTCCCGCAGGGGTTCGACCTGTTCGATCACGCGTTGCGGGTTTTCCATCGCAATGGATTCGGTCAATTCCAGCTCCAGCAGGTGCGGCGGCAGATTAGCCTCTTCCAGCGCGGCGAGCACGCTTTCGGAGAAGCCTTCGCGTTCGAACTGCATGGCAGAGACATTGACCGCAACCGGGATTTCCAGCCCTTTCATCCGCCATTTCGCGGCTTCCTGGCAGGCGCGACGCATCACCCAGTCGCCGATCTCGCCGATCAGACCGCATTCCTCTGCAGCCTCGATAAAAGCGCCCGGAGACAGGAGGCCGGCGGTTGGATGATTCCAGCGTACCAGCGCTTCCGATCCCGCCGTGGACCCGTCCGACATCAGGACTTTGGGCTGATAATAGACCGTCAGCTGGTTCTGCTGCACCGCATCGCGGAGCTCGTTTTCCAGCACCAGGCGTTCAAAGGCCGACTGGTTCATGGTCGGCTCGAAGAATTGCGCCGCCGATCCGCCCGTGCGCTTGGCATGAGCCATGGCCAGGTCGGCGTGGCGCATCAGGGTTTCCGGATCCGCGCCATCCTGCGGGAAGACAGCAACGCCGATACTGGCGCCCAGGAAGACCTGGTGGCTGGAGATTTCAAAGGGCAGGCGAATGGCGTCAACAAGCTTGTTAGCCACGCGTGCTGCGTCCGCACCATCTTCCACTTCAGGCAGAAGGATCGTGAATTCATCACCACCCAGGCGGGCGATCAGCGAGTGCTCGCCACCGCGACGGGCGGCCATGTCACAACCACGCACGACTTCGGTTAGACGTCGGCCAACCATTTCCAGCAGCCGGTCGCCCTCGCCCATGCCGAGGCTGTCATTGACCCGCTTGAAACGATCCAGGTCGAGGAAGAGAACCGCCCCGGTCGAGCCCTGCTCGAGCGCCTTGCGGGCGACGCGTTCCGTTTCCTTACGGAAACGCTCGCGATTGGGCAATTCGGTGACCATATCAACATAGGCCAGCCGGTGAATGCGTTTGAGGGACCCGTCCAGTCGCGCAAACATGCGATTGAAAGCATTGGCCAGAACTTCCAGCTCGTCACCGGTGCGCACCTGAATGCGCATGTCCAGGGTTTTCGACGAGGCATGGCGTGCGGCCTCGGTCAGGGTCTTGATCGGCTTCAGCGCACGATTGACCAGAAGGGCCGCCAGCGGCAGGGAAAAGATAAGCATCAGTATGGCGAGAATGGCCTGGCGGCGGATCATCGCATTGCGGGAGGCCGGCAATTCCAGCAGGTATTGCTTGGTATAGATGACACCGACCAGGCGGCGCGCATCGGTATAGACCGGGACCGCGATTTCCAGCGTCAGCCCCTCAAGCTTGGTGCGCTCATCCCCCGCGCCAAGCGCCATGACGGCGAGGTCAGCAGCATGCAGCCGGCCCTCATCACGAGCCTCGGCAAATGCCTCGCCCAACACTTCGCGGCGATTATTCAGCGCATAGATTTCCGCCGCATTGGCGGAGGTGCGCAGCTCGGTGATGTAGTCCTGAACGAAGCCGTTCTGGTCGGAGATGAAATCATTGGCAAGCCGGGTTGCAGCAGCGCGCAGGGACTGCACATTGCGCTCGACCAGCATATTGCGGGTTTCATTATGCGAGGACACGCCTTCCAGCGTCATCAGAATCGCAACTGTCGCGAAGATCATCGTTCCTGTGAGAAGCGTAAACTTCATCACAAGTGATTTCATGACCCGCGATACCGCTTTGCGGATGGGTGCCATATTAACCCCACTTGCGGACCTTTCTGGCCCACGTCACTTCCAATCGTAGAGGGGCTTGGCTCTTGTCGGCTTGCCCCCTTCACGAGCAAACAATGACAGCAACCATTTTAAGCGTGGTTAATGGCGATGATTTTTTTCATCAAATTGAGAAGGCAGGTGTAAGAATCCGTTAGGAAATTTCGATTCCGGCCTGTTCTGTAAGGGCTTTCAGCTCGACTTCCGGGCGGGCGCCAAAATGCGAGATCACCTCCGCAGCGGCGATCGCGCCCATGCGCCCGGCATCCTCAAGTGAGGTGTTGCGTGCCAGGCCGAGCAGGAATCCCGCGGCGAAAAGATCGCCGGCACCGGTAGTGTCGACCAGGGTTTCAACCGGGGCCGCGGCGATGATCGCGGTTTCCTCGCCACGAACAATGACCGCACCGTCTTCACCGCGGGTTATGGCGGCAATCTCGACTTGCGTCCGCGCGCGCGCAATCGCGGCGTCGAAATCATCGGTCTCGTAAAGCGCCATGATCTCGGCCTCATTGGCGACAAGGATATCGATATGATTGGCCACCAGGTGCTGGAAGGCCGGACGATGCCGCTCGACGCAAAAGAGATCGGACAGGGTCAGGGCCGTCCGGCGCTGGGCGGCGGCGGCCAGTTCGGCGGCACGCACATAGCCGCGCTTGGCTTCTTCGCGGTCAAACAGATAGCCCTCCAGATAGATGATTTCCGAGGCGCGCAGCTTGTCCGCCCCGTGCTGGACATCGTCTTCGGTGACCAGGGCGGCTGCGCCCAGGAAGGTCGACATGGAACGCTGCGCATCCGGGGTCACATTGATCAGGCAGCGCGCCGTCGCCGGCCCGTCCTGCAAGGGCGGTGTGTCGAAATCCACCCCGATCGCCCGGATGTCATGGGTGAAGATCTCTCCGAGCTGGTCGTCAGCCACCTTGCCGACATAGGCGGCCTTGCCGCCAAGCGAGGCGATGCCGGCGACCGTATTGGCTGCCGATCCGCCGGAGGCCTCCTTGCCCGCCTGCATTCTGGAATAGAGATAGGTCGCGCGTTCCTCATCGATGAGGTTCATCGCCGCCTTGGGGATTCCCTCCTGCTCCAGGAAGTCATCGGTCGCGGGGGAGATGACATCAACAATCGCATTGCCGACGGCAAGAACATCATACTGGCGGGCAGACATGGCGGGGTCCTGAACATGAAGGGCGGAGAACTGGCGAGAGCCTTAATCGCAGCCGGGCGCCGGGGCAAGGCTTGCGGGCACGCAGGGCGGTGTTATGAGGTGGTGAACTCTCCAGCCGTCCGCCGAGCCCGCCCATGTCCCGACCTGATATGCGAGTCGCCTTTCTGACCGCCAGCTGCATGTTCAAATCAAGCCCCGACGCCCGGCTTGACCATTGGGAGCATGATCTGGAATGGGACCAGATCGCCCCGGCCTGCCAAGAGGCCGGCATTCAGCTCGAGGCGCGGATCTGGGACAGCCCCGATTTTGATCCTGCACTTTACGACGCCGTGGTGATCGGCACGTGCTGGGATTATATGGAAAAGCCCGATCAGTTTGGCGGTGTTCTGGCTGAATGCGCTGCGCGCTCTACACTGCTTAACCCGCTTCCCACCGTCATGTGGAATACCCGCAAGACCTATCTCAAGGATCTCGCCGGGCCTGGTGCGCCAATGATCCCCACCATCTGGGCCGACAAGGCCGATGCGGCGACGATCAACGCGGCGTTCGAGGTGCTGGGCTGTGATGATGTCGTGGTCAAGCCGGTTCTGGGGGCCGGGGCCTGGCGCCAGGCGCGGGTAAAGCGTGGCGAGGCGCTTCCGGAGGCCGAAAAGCTTCCGCCCGCCGAGACGATGATCCAGCCCTTCCTGCCTTCAGTGGCTGAAGAGGGCGAATACGCCTTCCTTTTCTTCAATCGGGAATTCTCTCATTGCGCCCTGAAACGCCCGGCCGCGGGCGATTATCGGGTGCAATCGGAATATGGCGGGTATGAAGCCGTGCATACGCCCAGCGCGGACGAGCTCGCCCTTGCCCAGACAGTGATCGACAGTGTCGACGGTGATCTACTCTATGCCCGCGTTGACATGCTGCGCGGCCTGGACGGCAAGCTCGCCCTGATCGAGCTGGAACTGATCGAACCCTATCTCTATCCGGAGCAGGGACCCGAGTTTGGCGCAAACTTCGCAAAAGCGCTGAAGGCGCTGGTTTAGAACCGCACCCTCCTGACACCTCCCCCGTTCACGCGGCTGACAAGGCGCGCTAGGCTGGGATCGACTCAGAACGAAATCCTCAGAAAGCGGGTGCGCCATGGCCACGCAAAGACCGGTTGATGAAAACAGCCATGTCTATCTCATTGACGGGTCGGGCTATATTTTCCGTGCCTATCACGCCTTGCCGCCGCTGACCCGGTCTGACGGGACGCCGGTCGGCGCGGTTCAGGGCTTTTGCAACATGCTCTGGAAACTGCTCGAGGATTTGAAGGGCGAGGATGCGCCCTCGCATCTCGCAGTGATTTTCGATCATTCCGGCAAATCCTTCCGCAATGATCTTTACCCGCAATACAAGGCCCATCGTCCGCCGGCGCCGGAGGATCTGGTGCCGCAATTCTCCATCATCCGTGATGCCACGCGGGCTTTTGGCACGCCCTGTATCGAGAGGGAGAATTACGAGGCTGACGACATCATCGCGACCTACGCCCGCATGGCCGAGGCGAAGGGGGCGGATGTCACAATTGTCTCCTCGGACAAGGATTTGATGCAGCTCGTCTCCGATCGCGTTTCCATGTTCGATGCGATGAAGAACAAGCGTATCCAGGCGCCGGAAGTGGCGGAAAAATTCGGGGTAGGTCCGGACCGGGTGATCGATATCCAGTCCCTGGCCGGTGACAGCGTTGATAATGTGCCCGGCGTGCCCGGCATTGGCGTGAAGACGGCAGCGCTCTTGATCAATGAGTATGGCGATCTTGACACCCTCCTGTCACGGGCCGAGGAGATCAAGCAGAAGGGCCGGCGTGAAAAACTCCTCGCCCATGCCGATGATGCGCGCATTTCCCGCGATCTGGTCACCCTCAAGACCGACACGCCACTGGATGATCCGCTGGAAGATTTCGGCTTGTCCGACCCGGACCCTGACACGCTGGTGACATTCCTGAAAGAGATGGAATTCCGGACCTTTACCCGCAAGGTCGAAGAGGCGCTGGGGGCGCCGGCAGCCGATGAAAGCGGCGATGCGACAGCCCCCATCGACCGGTCGAAATATGCCTGTGTCACCGAGATGGCCGATCTGAAACGCTGGATCGCGCGCGCCGAGACCACAGGTCTTGTCGCCGTGGATACCGAGACGGATGCGCTGTCCGCGACCGCCTCCGGCCTGGTCGGGGTCTGCCTGGCCACCGCGCCGGGTGAGGCCTGCTATATCCCGCTCGCCCATGTCGATCCGGACGGGTCCGGGGATATGTTCGACACCGGCGCTGCGCCGGTGCAAATCCCGATGGACGAGGCGCTGGCGGCGCTCAAACCGATGCTGGAAAACCCGGCCATCCTCAAAATCGGGCAGAATTTCAAATATGACCTGTCGGTGCTTGGGCGTTACGGCATTGATGTCGCGCCCTATGACGACACGATGCTGCTTTCCTATGTGATGGCGGCAGGTCTGGAAAAACACGGCATGGATGCGCTGGCGGAAAAGCATCTCGGCCATGCATGCATCCCGTTCAAGGAGATTTGCGGCACCGGCAAGTCTCAGATCAGTTTCGACAAAGTCCCTCTGGACAAAGCCACCGCCTATGCTGCCGAAGATGCGGATGTGACGCTGCGGCTCTGGGAGATTCTCAAGCCCGCCATGGTCGCGAAGAAAAAGGCGACGGTCTATGAGACGCTGGAACGCCCGATGCCGAAAGTGCTCTCGGATATGGAGCGCGCCGGGATCAAGGTCGATCCGGACCAGCTTCACCGCCTATCCTCTGATTTCGCCCAGAAAATGATGGCCGCCGAAGCCACGGCCCAGGAGGCTGCCGGCCGCGAATTCAATCTCGGCTCGCCCAAGCAGATCGGCGAGATCCTGTTCGGCGAGATGGGCCTGCCCGGCGGCAAAAAGACCAAGACCGGCGCCTGGTCGACCGATGCGGCCGTGCTCGACAGCCTCGCGGCGGAGGGCCATGCCCTGCCGGTCGCACTCCTGGAGTACCGGCAATTTCAAAAGCTTAAATCAACCTACGCCGATGCGCTGATCGATCATATCAATCGGGACACCGGGCGTGTGCATACCTCCTTCTCCCTGGCGGCGACGACGACAGGGCGATTATCCTCGACTGAGCCCAATCTGCAGAACATCCCGATCCGCACCGAGGAAGGCCGCAAGATCCGTGAAGTCTTCATCGCCGAGCCGGGCAATGTCCTGGTCGCGGCGGATTACTCCCAGGTCGAGCTGCGGCTTCTGGCCCATATCGCCGGAGTGGATGCGCTGAAAGATGCTTTCCGGAACGGGGTCGATATTCACGCCATGACCGCATCGGAAGTGTTCAATACGCCAATCGAAGGCATGGACCCGATGGTGCGCCGCAAGGCCAAGGCGATCAATTTCGGTGTTATTTACGGCATTTCCGCCTTTGGTCTCGCCAACCAGATCGATGTCTCGCGCGAGGAGGCCAAGGCCTTTATCGATGCCTATTTCGAAAAATTCCCGGGTATTGCCGACTATATGGAGGCGATGAAGGCGCAGGCCAAAGAGACCGGCTATGTCGAGACGATTTTCGGCCGCCGGGCGCATTTCCCGTCCATTCGCGACAAGAATCCCAATATGCGCATGTTTGCGGAACGCCAGGCCATCAATGCGCCGATCCAGGGCTCGGCCGCCGATGTCATCCGCCGGGCCATGATCCGCATGCCCGACGCGATCCGCCGCGCCAATCTCGGCGCGCGCATGCTCCTGCAGGTGCATGATGAACTGGTGTTCGAAGTGCCTGAAAACCAGGCGGATCAGCTGATCAGCCTGACCCGGGAGGTTATGTCAGGAGCCTGTCACCCGGCGCTCGCGCTTTCCGTGCCGCTGGAGGTGGATGCCAAGGCCGGCGCGACCTGGGGCGAGGCGCATTGATGCTTTGGGCGATCACACTTTTCTTTCAGTCTGTCGATTTCGTACCTGCCTGTCCCGTGCCGACGCCGGCGCCTGTAGTGATGGTCGCTCCAGAAATGAGAGGGCACTGGGATCGTGGACTTGAGTTCCCGGTCACCGCTACCGCCGAGTTTGACATCGATTTAAACGGCGCGCCGATCAATATATTGGTCGATGCGCCAACTCGGATGGTCGAAATATCAGTTATTCGGGCCGTAGAGCGTATGCGTTTCAATCCGAGCGATGCCTGTCGCTGCGCTGAATGGATATACATACTCGAAATGACCGACTAGTCCGCCCGACGACACGCAAACCCTTGCCGCGTGGTGTCCGCCGCCTCAATACTCACGCCTCCTGACAGGATGCGGCGATAAAGGACGAGGCCTGTCTCGCTGGGTGAATGCACGATAAATTCACCCTCTTGGCTGTCGTCCTGTGTCAGGAGCAGCGGGGGGATTGGCACGCCTTCGGGAAAGCTGTGATTATCGATCCGGTAAAAATTATTGGTCCGCGCATCATAGAAACTCAGCACGGCGAGCGCGCCATGGCCGAGCGCAGGCATGGTGATGGAGAGCGGGCCCTGGGAAAGATCATACATGCAGCCGGAATAGAGAATATCCGGGCTGGGACGGACAACGCTTCTTGAGGTCTCGTCGATCGGCGGAGCATGGCCCTGCGAATTATAGGCGCCGCCGAAGACTTCGAATTGCTCCAGCGTCTTGGACATGATGTAGGGCGGGATAAAGCCGATCGTGAGCTGAAAACCGAGCAGGAGGCCAATCAGCGCGGCGGCAGCAGGCATGGCTATCCGGATCATGATGACGCTCCGCAATCGAGACGCTCAATGGAGGGCAGGATGGCGCGGCCGGGGTCCTCGACAATCTCCTCGATTGGCTTGTACAGCCGGAGGGTGAGGTTGAATGCGCCGGCATTCTGGGTCGAGATCCAGGCGCCCTCGGCGCGATTGGGTGACACTGTCGCGGCAAACCCAATCGGAGCCAGGCCGAAATCGTCGGCGGTTACAGAATGCGCCTCCAGGCCATTGACGGCGAGAAAATCATCCTCGGCATATAGCGTCACGCTCCACCAGAAAGCATCCGGAAGACCCGGGAAAGCCAGACGATAAGTGCATGCCTCCTGCAGGGGCCGTCCCTCGCTATCCTGATCGGCGGAGAAATACATCGCCTGTTCCCGCGACAGCGCCAGCAAACCCCGGCGCGCGACAACCGCACGCACCAGTCCCGGCGCATCCGGCGACCCGATCAGCGTATTGGTGCGCCACGGTCCGACACTGACACCGCCAAAATCGGCAGGTCCGAAAATCAGGAACAGGGCCGAACCAATTCCGATTACAAGTCCGGTCAGGCCGGCGAGCAGGCTGCGAATAATCATGCGACCGACCCTAGCGATCTCGACCGTGGACAGCAAATCGCGCTAGGCGGAAGACAGCCAAGGAGTATGTGATGGCCCGGTCCTATGCCGCCAAATTCATCCATTTCGGCCTGCCCAAATGCGGCTCGACCTTTCTGCAAAGCGTCTGGGGCGAGGATGCGCAGTATACAGCGGCGGATCTGACCCAGGCCGCCAATGCGGCCCGTCAATTCGCACTGAAGGGCCAGACCAGCAATCTGCCACGCATGGATCTCGGCCTGGTGGCGCGCCCGGGAAGCGTGATGGTCGCGTCGTCGGAAGGGTTTGGCTGGGCCTTTATGGGGCGACCGGCGGAACAGCCCCGGATTGCTGATCTTCACCGGATAGCCGCCCAGCTGACCGGGCAGGCGCGGATCGCACCCGTGGCTCTCTTCATGGTTCGAAATCCGCTGGACTGGATACGCTCCACCCATGAGCAGATTATCAAGCGCGGCGATTATGATAATGGCGCGCAATATCTGGCGAAGCATCGCAGCCTGATCGAGCGCGTGCTGGATTTGCGTCATATCCGCGAGGTCTTCTCGGCCCAGTTTGAGCGTGTGGTCTTTCTCTCGGCCGATGAGATGCGCACCGATCCGGACCGGTTCTGGTCGCGTTATGAAGCCGAGCTGGATGCGCCGCGGCCGGGCCCGGATGTGGTCGCCAAAGTCGCCCAGAGTGACAGCTATTCCAATGTCTCACTGAAAGACCGCATGATTCCGCTGGCACGGATGAACCGGATCCTGTCCAATATCAGCCAGGCCTGGACTGGTCTGGACAGTCCGCCACCGCATGTGGCCAAGGAGATCGAGGCCTTTGCCGACAGGTTCAACCAGGCCCGGGTCTGGGCCGCCCGGCGTGTCAGCGAAGCCTCTTCCGCTGACGCGCTCGAGACGATGATTGGCGACGCATTTTCCGACATGGGCGACGGCTTTACCGATCTGCCGCTCGATCAGGCGCTGACAGCCCATTTGCGCACGAATTTCTGCGATGTCCTGGTTGGCGAGACGAGTATTCCCGCCGCGCTGAAGGCGGAGTACGGCGCGGCGCTCGAGGAGGCTGCGTCTTGAGAGCGCGTCTTTAGAGCGCAGGGATAGCGGCGCGCTTATCCCCCTCGTCCGGTCCTGCGGCATACTCCCCCCATCCCTGTTGATACGGGCGTGGCCAGACCGTCTGGCGGCGCGGCGGGGTGTGATGCGTCATCGGGCCCGGGCGCGGACTGACAATCCGCGGACGGTTTCGGGTTTCGATGTGGGCAGATCGGGAATCCCGTCGGGGCTCTGTGGCTAAACAGGCAACCCATCCCCGGCCGGGCTATGTGCGAACTAGAAGTAAGGTCCCCGATCCGTAAGAGCCGACAGTATTGCGTGCGGCGGGCGGGTTGAATCCCGCATCCAGTACCAAGCGTTTTGGCCAAGGAGACGATCCTCCCGCCGCGCACCCTGCTCACTCCAGGCGGTTCCGCCGTGGAGCGCTGAATGCTGGCTAGGCATCCACCTCGGCATCGAGCGCGTTCTCGGTGATGAAATCGCGGCGCGGCTCAACGACATCGCCCATCAGCCTGGAGAAGAGCTCGTCCGCCGTATCGGCATGGGTGACCGAGACCTGGAGAAGCGAGCGTACATTCGGATCCAGCGTGGTTTCCCAAAGCTGATCGGGATTCATCTCGCCAAGACCCTTATAGCGCTGGAACTTCATGCCCTTGGAGCCGGAAGCCATGATCGCGTCAACCAATTGGGTGGGACTGTTGATAAGTTGGCTATTGCCCGATTTCGGCTGGAAGATTGCGGTCCCGGCATAATCGCTGGCGAGCTCGGCCGTGCGCTCGCTCAGACGGCGCGCATCCAGGCTTTCACGCAGCCCGGCATCAAGAACCACGGATTCGGTGACGCCGCGCACATCCCGGGCAAAGACCAGTCTGTGCTCATCCGACAGTCGGCCGGTCCAGTTATCCTCGCCTTCATCGGCGAAACGGTTCAGGAATTCAGTGGCGGCCGCGATGGCCGCATCGGTCGGCTCGGCCACAAGCGCACCGCCCAGGGCGGCGGCCTCGACGGCAAAGCTTGGCGCCCGCGCCCGCAAGCGGTCGACGGAATGTTTGACGCTGCGGGCTTTTTCAACCCGATCAGCCAGGTCGGCGCCGGTCATCACCTCGCCAGATGTCAGGGTCAGGCCCGCTTCATTGACGCCTTCCTCGACGAGATAGGCATCCATCTCGGCCTGGTCCTTCACATAGCGTTCGGAGCGGCCCTTCATGATCTTGTAGAGCGGCGGCTGGGCAATATAGAGATGCCCGCGCTCAATCAATTCAGGCATTTGCCGATAGAAGAATGTCAGCAAAAGCGTACGGATATGCGCGCCATCGACATCGGCATCGGTCATGATGATGACTTTGTGGTAGCGCAGCTTGTCGTAATTGATCTGGTCGCGGCCGATCCCGGTGCCCAGGGCCGTGATCAGCGTGCCGACCTGGTCCGAGGACAGCATTTTGTCGAACCTGGCCCGTTCGACATTGAGGATCTTGCCGCGCAGGGGCAGCACTGCCTGGTTTTCGCGATGACGGCCCTGTTTGGCGGACCCGCCGGCGGAATCACCCTCGACGATGAAGAGTTCGGACTTGGCCGGATCCTTCTCTTGGCAGTCCGCCAGCTTGCCGGGCAGGGAGGTGATATCCAGCGCCGATTTGCGCCGGGTCAGCTCGCGCGCCTTGCGCGCCGCCTCGCGGGCAGCCGCCGCCTCGATGATCTTGCCGACGATTTGCTTGGCTTCGTTGGGATGTTCCTCGAACCATTCGCTCAGCGCTTCGCCGACAATGCCTTCAACGGCCGGGCGAACCTCCGAGGAGACCAGCTTGTCCTTGGTCTGCGAGGAGAATTTCGGGTCGGGAACCTTGGCTGACAGGACGCAGGTCAGGCCCTCGCGGGCATCATCGCCGGAGATGGCGACTTTCGCCTTGGCAGCGAGGCCGGAGGATTGCGCATAGCTGTTGATGATCCGCGTCAGCGCGGCGCGGAAGCCTGCCAGATGGGTTCCGCCATCGCGCTGGGGGATATTATTGGTGAAGCAGAGAACATTCTCGTGATAGCTGTCATTCCACTCCAGCGCCGCTTCCACCGTCACGCCCTCGCGCTCGCCGGTGACGAGGACTGGCGGCGTGAAGAGCGGGGTCTTGTTGCGGTCGAGATGGCTGACAAAGGCGGCAACACCGCCCTCATAGACCATGGTGTCCTCGAAGGGCTCGGCCTCGCGTTCATCCCGCAGGACTATGGTCACGCCGGAATTGAGAAAGGCCAGCTCGCGCAGCCGGTGTTGCAGCGTGTCGCGGGAAAACTCGATCATCGAGAAGGTCTCAGATGAGGGGAAGAAGCGGACTTCCGTGCCTTTTTCACCCTCGGCTTCACCGGTCACCTTGAGATCTTCTTCGGCCTCGCCACGGCGGAAGCGCATGTAGTGTTTCTTGCCATCGCGCCAGATGGTCAGGTCCATCCAGTCCGACAGGGCGTTCACAACCGATACGCCAACACCGTGCAGACCACCGGAAACCTTGTAGGAATTCTGGTCGAACTTACCGCCCGCATGCAGCTGGGTCATGATCACCTGGGCGGCGGAGACGCCCTCTTCCAGGTGGATGTCGGTCGGGATGCCGCGACCATCATCGCGCACGCTCGCCGATCCATCCGCATGCAGGCTCACCGTCACGGCGGTACAATGGCCCGCCAGGGCCTCGTCGATCGCGTTGTCGACAACCTCATAGACCATGTGGTGGAGCCCGGATCCGTCATCGGTATCCCCGATATACATGCCTGGGCGTTTGCGGACGGCGTCGAGGCCTTTGAGGACCTTGATCGAGTCCGCGCCATACTCGTGATTCGGCTGTTCAGTCATAGGGTTTTCTACCCTGTTCGCTGGACTCTGGCTACTCGCGCGCACACGCACGCGCGTACGCGCGCGTGTGTCACCGGGTCAGCAGCAGGATTGCGATCCCGGTCATCACGATCCCGGTGAGGATATCCGCACCCTTGCGCACGGCAGGTTGTTCTAGCCAGTCACGGGCGCGATGCGCGCCAATTATGTAAAAACCCGCTGTCGGCACGGCCATGATGATCATCGTCAGCACCATCAGTGCATAGCTTGCCGGGGTGATGGCCGCGATGGGGATGAAGCTGGGAACAAGGGTGAGATAAAAAACAATGGGTTTGGGATTGGACAGGGGCATGGCCACACCCGCCAGATAGGTCGCTATCCAGCCGCGCTTCGAGCCGGTGGGGAAGACCGGTTTCGGTCGCGCCCCGGTCCACGCACTGTAAAACGCCTTGAAGGCCATATAGCCCAGATAGCCGGCGCCGATGAGTTTCGCGGCCAGCCAGAACGGTCCCAAAGTCTCTGCCAGGGCTGAAAGCCCGGTCACAGCCAGGGTAAACCAGAAGATATCCCCGGTCAGGATTCCCGTGCCATAAAGTGCCGCATGCCATGGGCCCGTATCCAGGGTGCGCGCGACCATGGCCGCAATACCGGGGCCGGGCGTGATGAAGAGGAGGAAGAGGGCGCCGGCAAACAAGGCCAGAATTTCAAACGTCATTCCGCAGGGTCCGTCACCAGATAGCCGTAGGCGAAATCGGCGATGGCACGAACAAAGTCCAGATCGGTGACTGTCATACGGGCTGCAACACCGGTCTCGCGATAGAGGGCGCGTTCGGCCAGGGCGGTGTTGAAATAATAGGACAGCATCTGCCCCGCCTCGTCCGGATCGCGCCGGACCTCGTCGGGAAAGTAGCGCACCAGCTGGGCAAAACCGGCAGCGCTTTGATCGAGCAGGGCGTCCCATTCCTCGCCCACCAGATCCGGCCGCAGGCGGGAGTATAAATGCGCCGGGGCAACGATATGCCGTTCCCGGGTGAGAAAATCCCATCCCTGCCGGGCCAGATCGAGCAGGACCGGGCGCAGGCCCGCCTCCGGGTCCAGGGCAATGCCGCCCTGCTCGCCATAAAGCTCGGCCTGGCGCTGGCGATAGAGATCGAAAATGGCGGGGATGAAGGCATCCTTGTTTTCAAAGCGCCGATAGACCGTCCCGACAGCGAGACCGGCCTGTTTGGCGAGATCAGCAATCGTGATCGCCTCAAAATCGCGATCTCGCAGCAAGTCCTCGAGGGCGCGCAGGAGTTTATCCCGTGTTTCACGCGATCGGGCCTGGGCTGTCGGTTTGGCGCCTTGACTCACGGCATTCTCCTCTATAAATGTGAACGCGAATTCGCATTCACATTATGCCAATAGACAAACACTGACCGATCCCCGCGTCAATATCGAGCCCAGGAGGCTGACATGTTCGATCCAATCCTTTCACGGCCTGAATTATTCATCGGGCTGGCTGCCATTCTCGCCTTTCTGATCTTCGCCGCCATTCGCGACGCCCAGGACCGTTTGCGCCTGGACAGCGAAGAGCCCGGATTTCGCCTGACCGTCTATGCCCAGACCATGCGTATGCTCTGGGGGCTGGCTGCACTCTGCCTTGTCAGTTGGATGCTTGCCGGACTGTCCTTTAGTGAGCTCGGTATCCGCATGCCCGTGGAAGGCTGGTGCAGCTGGCTGAGCTGGGGTCTGGCCACGCTGGGGCTGGCCTATCTGATCTGGTCGCTGATCCAGACTGCCCTGTCACGCGAGGCCCGGGCCAGCATCCGCCGCCAAATTGACGGGGCCGGCAAGACCGATCTCATCCTGCCGACAAACCCGGCTGAACACCGGCGGTTTCAGGGGCTCTCCGTGACCGCAGGGATTACTGAGGAACTTGTTTTCCGCGGCTTCCTGATTGGCGCCCTCGCCCTGACCTTTCCGGTCTGGCTGGCCGCCTGTATCGCCACCGGCCTGTTTATTCTCGCACACATCTATCAGGGGCCTGCGGGCATGTTGAAAATTACCCCGGTCTCGATTCTCCTCGCGGCGATGTTCGTGATCGGGGAATCGCTCTGGCCGGTCATGCTGCTGCATGTATTCGTTGATGCGATCGGCGGCGGCATGATGGCGGTTGTCCAGCACTATGAGGCGGAGGATCAGGCCGCATCGGGCGAGCCGCAGGACGGGCTGCCGGCCTGATTACGTCTGGTTCGGCAAGTTCTGGCTAGAGACGATAATCGGGAAGGCTGTTGAAGGCTGATTTCAGCGCGTCGCCCCAACCAGAGGAAATCTGGTTGAAATAGGGATCATCATTCTCAAGGCGACGCTCGACCCCGGTCTGCAGGCTGTTGGTCTGATAGATATGCAGGTCCAGGGGAAGCCCGACGGAGAGATTGGCCTTGATGGTGGAGTCAAAGGACACGCAGAGGAGTTTCACCGCATCTTCCATGGTCATGTCCGGCTCATAGGCGCGCACAAGAATGGGACGACCATATTTGGTCTCGCCGATCTGGAAGAAGGGTGTCTCCTCGCTGGCCTCTATGAAATTACCCTCTGGATAAATCATGTAGAGGCGCGGCGGCATGCCGGCGATCTGACCGCCCAGAATAATGGAGGCGCTGAAGGGACTCTCCGACATCGGCGCGCCATCGGCCTCGCGGCTGACGCATTCCCGGAGTGTCTCGCCGACCAGACGGGCGACCTGGAACATTGTGGGCGCTTCGAGCAAGGAGGGCGAGCGCTCCTCCGGGGTCTTGCTGCGCTCTTCGAGCAGGCTGATCACCGACTGGGTCGTCGCCAGATTGCCGGCCGTCATCAAGGTGAGTACGCGCTCGCCCGGGATCGACCAGGTGAACATCTTGCGAAACATGGAGATATTATCGACACCCGCATTGGTGCGCGTGTCGGACATAAAGACGAGTCCGCCATCCAGCTTCAGTCCGACGCAATAAGTCAAGAATCACCTCTGCCCCAAGGGTTACTGTTCGACCTGGACCGTCACAAGCAGAGTTTCATCCCCGCCACCAAACCGGATTCCGGAGATTGGAGCGGCATCCCGGTAATCGAGGCCGGTTGCCAGCCGGATATAGCGATCATTGGGGCAGATCCGGTTGGAGATATCAAATCCCACCCATCCCAGCGCGTCGATAAATACCTCCGCCCAGGCATGGCTGGCCTCCTGCTCCTCGCCGCTCTCCAGATGCAGATAACCGCTGACATAACGTGCCGGAAAGCCGAGCGCGCGCGCCAGGCCGACAAATATATGGGTATGGTCCTGGCAGACGCCGGATCCGGACAGAACCGCTTCCTCCGCAGTGGTGGTGACGCTGGTCTCCTGCTTGCGATACCTGACCTGATCGGCGATGTGGTGCATCAGCGCGTGCATGCCGCCGACATCCTGGCCCGCCTCGGATGAGAGGCTTCGCAGCAACGCTGTCATGGACTTGCCCGGGCGTGTCAAATCGGTCTGGCGTCGGAAGAACCAGAGCGGCGCACAGCCCTGATGCATCCCCATTATGCCGTTTGTATCCTCGGTCTCGACCTCGCCATGACTGGTCACGATCAGGCTACTGCTGGCCTCATCCAGGCGCACAAGTTCGACATCATTATTGTTATGATCGCGATAGCGGGTCTGGCGTTCCGCGCCCGCCACTTGGACATCCCAATTGAGAATGGTCTGCTGCGGGCCCGACTTTGGCCAAAGACGCAATTGCTGAAGCCCGTAGGGCACCGGCGCGTCATAGGTATAACGGGTCTTATGCTGGATCTTGAGAAGCATGGGCCTATTCGTAAAAGCGGAAATCCGCCTCGATCTGGGCGGCGAGCTGATTATTGTGAGTCAGGAAGTCGGCGATGAATTCATGCAGGCCGGCCTCGAATATATCATCGATCTTCTGATTGCCCAGACCGGCCTGGAGGCGTTCGGCGAGCAGGACAGAGGGCCGCCGGACTCCATATTCGACACTGATCTGGGTCAGATAATGGACCACTTCGCGGATACAGAAATTCAGTGACCGCGGCATACGCCGATCCAGGATCAGGAAATCGGCAATATCGGAGGGTCGGGTCTCGCCACCATATAGCCAGGTATAGGCCCGTTCGGCTGAAGCGGAGCGAAGCACGGTCTCCCACTGGATATTGTCCAGGGCTGAACCGACAAATGTCACCGCAGGCAGAAGAACATAATATTTGACGTCGAGTATCCGGGCGGTGTTGTCAGCGCGCTCGATGAATGTTCCCAAGCGGGCGAAGCAGAAGCCGTCATCATGCATGAGCGAGCCATGGGCAGCACCGCGCACCAGCGCGCTCTGTTGCCGGATCTGGGCAAGCAATTCCGGCAGATCGGCTTCCTTGACGGGACGTTTGAGCTGGTCCTTCAGGATCAGCCAGCCCTCATTCACCGATTCCCACACTTCTCGCGTCAGCGCCGCTCGCACCATGCGGGCATTCTGCCGCGCGCCCCAGAAAAGTGAGGCCACGCTGGACGGGTTATCCCGATTTCGCAGCAGGAAATCGATAGCGGTCTGCTGGGAAATCTCATCATGCAGCTGGGTATATTGCTCGCTACAGCCTGCGGTTTGCAGGATCGACATCCATTCCTGGCCGGTCGCGCTGGAATGGGTCAGGGCCATGCGAAAGCCGGCCTCAACGAGGCGGGCGGTATTCTCGCTGCGTTCAAGCTGACGGCTCATCCAGAATAGGCCGCAGGCGGTTTTCCCGAGCATGCGCCTAATCCTCCAAAATCCAGGTGTCCTTGGTGCCGCCACCCTGGCTGGAATTGACGACCAGGGAGCCTTTCTTGAGCGCCACCCGGGTCAGGCCACCGGGTGTGACATGAACGCCCTGGGGCGACATCAGAACGAAGGGGCGAAGATCCACATGACGCGGAGCCAGACCCGCCTGGGTGAGGACCGGAACTGTCGACAGGGCGAGCGTAGGCTGAGCGATATAATTCCCGGGCCGTTCGGTCAGCTTTTTGCGGAAGGCGGCGATTTCCCGCTTGCTTGCTGCCGGTCCCACCAGCATCCCATAGCCGCCGGAGCCATGCACTTCCTTGACGACCAATTCCTCCAGATTGTCGAGCACATAGGCCAGCGCATCGGCCTCGCTGCAGCGCCAGGTCGGGACATTCTGCAATAGCGGGGGCCGACCTGTGTAGAATTCCACAATCTCCGGCATGTAGGAGTAAATCGCCTTGTCGTCGGCAATGCCCGTGCCGGGCGCATTGGCGAGCGTTATCCCGCCAGCGCGATAGACATCCAGCAGACCGGCCACGCCGAGGACGGAATCCGGGTTGAAATTCAGCGGGTCCAGGAATTCATCATCGACCCGGCGATAGAGGACATCAATCGGCAGATAGCCGCGCGTTGTGCGCATTGCGACCCGCCCATCGACCACGCGGAGGTCATGGCCCTCGACAAGTTCCGCGCCCATCTGGTCGGCGAGGAAAGCATGTTCGAAATAGGCCGAGTTGTGGAAGCCCGGCGTCAGGACCGCAACAACCGGGCGGGTGCGGGTGGCCGGCGGTGCACTGGCTTCCAGCGCCCGGCGCAGGTGAAAGGGATAGTCACTAACGGAGCGGACCCGGTTTTTTGAGAAAAGCTCCGGGAACATGCGCAGCATGGTCTCGCGATTTTCCAGCATGTAGGAGACGCCGGACGGGGTCCGCGCATTATCCTCGAGCACATAGAAATTATCCGGCCCGGTTCTGACCAGATCAATGCCGGAGATATGGGTATAAATGCCCCCGGGCACGTCGAGCCCGATCATCTGCGGCAGGAAGGCGGCATTATTCGCAATCATCTCGAGGGGAATGCGACCCGCCTTGATGATTTCCTGCTTGTGATAGAGGTCGTGAATAAAGGCATTTATGGCCTGGACGCGCTGCTCGATGCCGCGCGTCAGCCGCGCCCATTCCCGCGCCGTGATGATCCGCGGGACAAGATCAAACGGGATCAGGCGCTCATCGGCTTCATTGGCACCATAGACATTGAAGGTAATCCCGGTGCGACGGAAAAACCGCTCCGCTTCGCGCGCCTTGCGACGCAGCGTCCTGGGATCCATGTCCGAAAACCAATCCCAATACCCCCCATAGGCCTCGCGGGGGGTCTCGTCGGAATGATATAATTCGTCGAAGGACATGGGTCCCCTTGAAAGCAACTGGTCCGAAACTTCTGGAAAAGCTTACACAAGGCGCGGCTCAATCGACGCCTGCCTGCGCGCTCAGCACATGCGTGCCCGCTTTTCGGTCACTTGCCAAGGGCGCTGCTCAAGAAAGCGGCATGCTCCCGGTCTTCGGACTCGCCTGGGCGTCAGAGATTTCGATGTATTGCGCATCACTCTGGAAGGCTTCGAAGAGTTTGCGCTCAACCCCGGTGAGCCAGGCCTGGGATCCGGTCGCGAGAATCTCCTGGGCCAGCCCGTCACGGCGGCGCGCATCGAGATGCGCACAGGCTTCATCAAACAGAAGGATGGGGGCAATCCCGTAAAGATCCCCGAGCACGCGGGCCTGGGCCAGGGTCAGGGAGAGAAGCAGGGCTTTTTGTTCGCCGGTTGAACAATCCGACGCAATCTGTCGCTTGCCGCGATGATGGGCGATGAGATCGGTGCGGTGTGGCCCGGCCGTCAGCGTGCGTCCCGCTGCACCATCACGGATCCGGCCGGCTTCAAGCGCGGCCATGAAATTGTCCTCCGCCTCGCTGACACTCAACCCCTCGCTGAGGTCTGATTCCACATCACCGGCGAGCGCCAGATCAGCGCGCGGAAAAGCGCCATCGCCATGCGCGTCAATTTCGGCCTGGAGCCGGATCAGCGCGTCGAGCCGAGCCGCGGCAATCGCCACGCCCTGCCCGGCCATTTCCAATTCGATGGCCCGCAGCCAGCTGGGATCCGGCTGGCCCTCATCGAGCAGGCGTTGCCGTCGCAATCGCGTCTTCTCATAGGCGTTGAGCGCCTCCGCCTGGGCTGGATCGGACGCGGTCACCAGACGATCAAAAAAGCGCAGTCGATCCGCCCGCGGTCCGGCAAATAACCGGTCCTGGGCGGGGGTCAGCCAGATCATCGGGATCAGTCTTGCCAAGGCGGATTGGGTCACCGGATCGCCGTCCAGCCGGGTTTCACGGCGATGACCATCGCGATGACCTGTGCCCAGACGGTAATGCTCGCCCCGGCTTTCCAGCTCTGCAAACACCGCCCATTGCCCGGACTGTTCACTCTCGGTGCGGCGGGCAATCGCCTCGCTGCTCGCTGATCGCAAACCCTTGCCGGGCGCGAAAAAGGAGATGGCCTCGATAATATTGGTCTTGCCCGCACCATTCTCGCCCCAGAGCATGACGGGACGGGTATCGCAGTCCAGATCGAGCTGGGGATAGCAGCGATAATCGGTCAGGCGCAAACGACGAACCGCCGCTGGCCTGTGCCGCGGCGGTTGGCTGGGATGAGCGGTTTCGGTGGCTTGCGTCACACGCGCAGCGGCATCAACACATAAAGTGCGTTGGGATCACCACTATCGGTGACCAGCGCCGGCGAGGCGGCATCGGCAAAATGGAATTGCGCCTCATCGCCTTCGATCTGCGAGGCCACATCGAGCATGTAGCGGGCATTGAAACCGATGGCGAAGCCCTCATCGCCATAGGAGACCGCAAGCTCTTCCTCGGCCTGGCCGCTTTCCGGATTATTCACCGCCAGTGTCAGGTTGTCCGGCCCCAGGGAGAGCTTCACCGAGCGGGATTTCTCAACGGAAATCGTCGCAACACGGTCAACCGCCTCGGCGAAACGCTTGTTCTCCACCGACATGAGACGGGAATTACCGCGCGGGATGACACGCTCATAATCGGGGAAGTCGCCATCGATCAGCTTGGAGGTGAGGACAGCATTGCCCAGCTTGAAGCGGATCTTGCCTTCCGACACGGAGACTTCGATATCTTCGTCGGCATCCTCGAGCAGGCGGCGAACTTCCTGGACCGTCTTGCGCGGTACGATCACCCCCGGCATGCCATCGGCGCCATCGGGAAGATCGATTTCGGACAGGGCGAGACGGACACCATCGGTCGCGACGGCGCGCAGGGTCTTGCGGCCATCACTCTCGGCGGCATGAAGATGGATGCCATTGAGATAATAGCGGGTCTCTTCAGTCGAAATGGCGAAACGGGTCTTGTCGATCAGGCGCATGAGATCGGACGCAGCGAGTGTAAACCGATGCTCCAGCGCTTCGGACGGCATGATCGGGAAATCGCCCGGCGGCAGTGAGGGGAGCGAGAAGTTCGATCGGCCGGCCTGCAGGGTTAGGCGCGGATCACCACTATTCATCTCCAGAGTGACATCTGCGCCATCGGGTAGCTTGCGGGCGATATCATAGAGGGTATGCGCCGGCGCCGTGACCAGGCCTTCACCATCACTGGTGGCCTCGGTTGATTCGAGGATTTCAATGTCCAGATCGGTCGCCGCGAAGCTCACACCATCGGGCCCGGCGGTGATCAATACATTCGACAGGATCGGGATAGTGTTACGCTTTTCTACGACTGCCTGCACATGCCCGAGGGCTTTCAGGAGCGTTCCACGCTCGATCGTCAGCTTCATATCTCGTGTCCGCTATCAGCGTCATCCAAGAAAGCGCTGGCCGGCAAATCAGTCAGCGCCGAATAAGAATGGGTGGAAGAGGATACATGAAAAAACGCAACCGCAAGAACTTTCTCCAGCGGTTGCGTCATTTTCCGTGATTATCCGTTGCGCAATGTCCGTGTCAGCGCATCGATTTCCTGGGTGATCGGATCGCCCGCATCGATCATCGCGGTCACTTTATTGACCGCATGAATGACCGTGGAGTGATCGCGACCGCCAAAGCGACGACCGATATCCGGCAGGGAGCGTGTCGTCATCGTCTTGCACAGATACATGGCGACATGCCGCGGCCGGACAACGGACTGGGTCCGCCGTTTCGAGCAGATATCCGCTGCAGTGACGCCAAAATGCGTGGCGACAGCCTTCTGGATCTCGTCAACAGTCAGACGCTTTTCCGAACTCAGCGAAAGATCTCGCAAGGCGCTGGAAACAGCATCCATTGTTACCGGCAAGCCAAGCAGGGCTGTCCGGCAGATGACATTATTCAGCACGCCCTCGAGCTCGCGCGCGCTGGAAGTGATCCGTGCGGCAAGAAAGTCGCGTACCGCTTCAGGCACATCGAGAACCGGATAATGGCACTTCGCCTGGGCGATCTTGCAATCGAGAATTTGTCGACGCAGATCCAGATCCGGCTTGGACAGCGGACAGGACAGGCCACCGGTCAAAAGCGAGCGCAGACGATTATCCGCCATGGGCAGTTCGGCTGGCGCACGATGCGAGGCCAGGACGACCTGCTTGTTCTCGGCAATCAGTGCCGCGATCGTATGCAGGAATTCATCCTCGGTCCGGGGTTTGCCGGCGATGAAATGAACATCATCGATCAAGAGGAAGTCGACGCTGCGCACCATTTCCTTGAAGGCGATTGTATCGCGTTCCTTCATCGCGGTGACAAAGCCGGACAGGAATTCCTCTGCCGTCAGGTAAAGCGCCTTGCGCGAGCTGTCATTCAGCTCGACCGCGGAGGCGACCGCGTGCATCAAATGCGTCTTGCCGACCCCGTAATCACCGTAGAAGAAAACCGGGTTGAAAGGCGGCACCGGTGCACTGACCATCGTACGCGCCGCCGCGGCGGCGACCTCATTCGCCGGGCCAACGCGGAATGTGTCGAAGGTAAAGCGCGGTTCCGACCCAGGCTTCGCCGCCTCAGCGGCCGCCGGCTCGGGCTGAGCTGTTGCTGCGGCCGTCGATCCCACCAAAGATTCAGGTGCGGATTGCCCTTCTGCGAGCACAAAAATTTCACGCAGGTTTTTGTCGGTTTCGGCCCAAATCGCGCGAATTCTTGCCCCGGCATGATCCTCGACCCAGTCGCGGTCGAAACTGCTGGGTGCAATGATCGCGATGGCGCCTGAATCCGTCATACGGACTCGAAGGCGGGCGATTTCCTGCGCATAAAGCGGTTCGCCCAACTCGCGTCTCAGACGCGCTCTTACACTACGCCAAACAGTCGATACAGCCTCTGCGTTCTGAGCATCAAAGTCCTTTGATTGAGCATCGGCTAAAGCTAATTTATTCAAAGCCATTATTAGATACACTTCTAGAGTTTCCTGCATCGAGGCAGGCTTTAGGTGTTTGTTTTATATGGCTCAATCCCCCCTGTCCCGGTGCTGGTCTATGCAGCATCGATACCGGAATATGATCCGCTTGGGAATGATCGCCCTCAGGTGATCAAAGGTTACGCTTTCACTAATTTGGGTCAACAGGATTCAGCGTCAGATTCTGGAGATTCTTCGCTTGACACGGGAAATCCGTGATCGGATCGAAGCTTGCACTTTGCGACAGATTTGTGACGTTTCAGCATGGCTAATTTTGCGGGTGGAATCTGTCCGTTTTTGGGGTGCAGGAACGCCAAAAACGCAAAAATCAAGTGCTCAGTACGCAGACTAATAATTTTAATACTGGATTCATGCGTACACGAATTAACCGCTCATATTTTATCAAGACTGTTGAGGCGGAGACAAAAAAACGCCCGGGTCGTTAAACCCGGGCGTCTGGAAATCTGCGCTGTGGGGCGCTTAGGCCGTCATTGCCTTAACCCGGCCATTCAGGCGGGAGACTTTGCGAGAGCCGGTGTTCTTGTGGAACACGCCCTTGCTTACGGCACTCATCATTTCAGACTCGGCCTTCACCATGGCGGTCTGGGCCGCCGCCTGATCGCCAGCTTCAATCGCCAGCTCAACCTTTTTGACAAAGGTACGCACGCGGGAGCGGCGCGCCTTGTTGATCGCGGTGCGGCGCGCGATCTTGCGAACCATTTTCTTGGCCGAAGATGTGTTGGCCATAAGATCTTACCTCATCATGCGTTCGGGCGTGGAAAGCCCGGGAAATTCCGTGAGCGGCGGCGTATAGGCCTTCCCGCTCCGCCCGTCAACTACTCAATCGCCGCTTTCGCCTAGCGGTGCTTGAAATGTGCAGCCCGTTTCTCAGCGAACGCGGCCATGCCTTCTTTCTGATCTTCCAGTGTAAACTGGGACTGGAAGACGCGGCGCTCGAAGCGAATGCCCTCGGCAAGGCTGATTTCCTGGCTGCGATTGATCGCTTCCTTGGTCATCATCGCGACGGGCAGGGATTTCGATGCAATCGTTTCTGCCGCTTCCATTGCCGTTTCGACAAGGTCATCGGCCGGTACAATCCGGGAGACAAGGCCGGCGCGCTCGGCTTCTTCTGCATCCATCATGCGACCGGTCAGGCACATATCCATGGCCTTGGCCTTGCCAACGGCGCGCGGCAGGCGTTGCGTGCCACCGGCACCCGGCATAACGCCCAGATTGATTTCGGGCTGACCGAATTTCGCTGTCTCGGACGCAATGATGAAATCGCACATCATTGCGATCTCGCATCCACCGCCGAGTGCGTAGCCGGATACTGCAGCGATGATCGGCTTGCGGAAGCGGGCGACAGATTCCCAGGTTTCAGCAAACGGGTCATGATTGTAGAAGCCGACAAAATCGCCGGACTGCAATTCCTTGATATCAGCTCCTGCGGCGAAGGCTTTTTTCGATCCGGTCAGGACCACACAGCCAATCTCGGGATCGGATTCAAATCCGGCCAGGGCATCGGTGAGCTCGCGGGTCAACTCGTCACACAGCGCATTGAGCGCTTCGGGACGGTCAAGGGTAATTACCCCGACACGGCCTTCGGTCTTAACCTGGATCGTCTTGTGGGCCATTGCGGCTCTCCATCTGACGGCGCCAGCACGGCGCCTCGAAAAATCCGCGCCGCTATAGCGCACCCCTGAGCGAGGGTCGATAGCCTGCAATGAAGTCGACGCACTCGCCAGTCAAAAATCAGCAATTCGCTCAGCGCTGACACTGGCTGCAATAGAAGCTGGACCGGCCAGACTGTACCAGCCGCTTTATTCGCCCATTGCAACCACTTGTAAAACAGGCCTCATTCTCGCGACCATAGACTTGGAAGCGGTGCTGGAAATAGCCCAGCGCCCCATCTGCAGTGGCAAAATCCCGCAGCGTCGAGCCGCCGGACTCAATCGCCTCATTGATTACATCGCGAATATGCGGGGTAAGACGGTCGGCCCGTTTACCGGCAATGCTGGCGGCTTTTCGGCGCGGACTAATCCCCGCCCTGAACAGGGCTTCACACACATAGATATTTCCCAGACCCGAGACGATGGACTGGTCGAGCAGCGCGGTCTTGATCGGTGTGGCCCGGCCAGCGAGGGCGGCAGAAAGATAGGCCGAGGAGAATTCATTGGAATTCGGTTCCGGACCCAGAACGGACAGGAAGCGGACATCCGCCTCCCGACCGGTTTCGAACAAATCCATGAAACCGAAGCGGCGCGGGTCATTATAGCGGATCGTGACGCCGCCCTCGAGCTCCAGAATGACATGGTCATGGACCGGATTGGCGGGCGGCGCATGCACAAAATCACCAGGTTGCCGAGCGCCATCTTCCGCCTCAATAGAAAACCGGCCTGACATGCCCAGATGCGCCAGCAGGCTTTCGCCGCCATCCAGGCGGACCAGAAGGTATTTGGAGCGCCGATCGATTTGCACGACCCGCTGGCCCTCGAGGCGCTCAACCATCCGCGCAGGGAAGGGGAAGCGCAAGTCAGGCCGGTTGAGCCGGCAGCGCGTGATGCGGCGCCCGGCCATGGCCGGGGTCAGGCCGCGGCGGACAGTTTCGACTTCCGGGAGTTCAGGCATTGTATCGGCCGGTTTTTCTTTCATTTACAGCGGCAAGAGGACGCGTTTCGCTGGCTTCCCCCCTGCCTGATCTTGGCTTATGTAAGCGCCATGACAAGCAAGCAAGATAGTCGCCCTGAAGAAACGGTCTCCTTCGGTTTCGCTGATGTGGCCCGTGGAGACAAGGCGGGTCTGGTCCGCGGCGTGTTTGATCGCTCGGCGCAACGCTATGACCTGATGAATGATCTCATGTCCCTCGGTGTCCACCGGGTCTGGAAGGACATGGTCTTGACCCGGGCCAATCCCCAGCCCGGAGAACGGCATTTGGATGTGGCCGGCGGCACGGGCGATCTGGCGCGCAGCTTCCTGGAGAAGGCGGACCGGGCCGGCCGGCGTCGCGGTCATCCGGCCACGGCCCAGGCGATAGTGCTGGATATCAATGAGCAGATGCTCCGGGCCGGGGTGAAGCGCGGCCTCAAGGATGACCATCAGGGTCGTGTGAGCTGGATTACCGGCAATGCGGAATGCCTGCCCCTGCCGGCGCGCTGGGCGGATTGTGTCACGATCTCCACCGGTATCCGCAATGTCACCAATCGCGATGCGGCGCTGCGGGAAATGCGGCGCGTGCTCAAGCCCGGCGGCCGGTTTCTCTGTCTGGAATTCACCCGGCCGACTAGCCGCGCCTGGGAGCGCCTGTATGACGCATGGTCCTTCAATGTCATGCCCGAGCTCGGCCATCATGTCGCGAAGGACCGGGAGAGCTATCAATACTTGGTGGAGTCGATCCGTCGTTTTCCCGATCAGGAGCAATTCAAGGCGGAGATCGAGGCGGCCGGCTTCCGGCAGGTCAGCTATACCAATTATTCCGGTGGGATTGCCGCCTTGCACATGGGATGGGCCTGATCCGGGCCGCAGCCGTCCATCCACCTGAAGGCGTGACGCGACTCCACGCCGCGCTCGCCAAGACCGCCTTCGCGCACTAAACCCCGCACCATGCTTTCGACGCTTATGTCATTCCTGCGGCTCCTGCGAGCCATGCTGACCCTGATCCGGCACGATGCGATCCTGCCGAAAGAGTATCAGCAGCTCTATCCGGCACCGGCACGCTGGCTGGGCGGGTTTGCGCGCCTGTTCTCGCGACGCGACCGGGCCGATAATCCCGGGGAGAGACTGGCCCGCGCGCTCGAGCGGCTGGGGCCGTCCTATGTGAAGCTGGGTCAGGTCCTGGCGACGCGCGGCGATGTGATCGGTGAGCGCTTTGCCCGGGGTCTCTCGCGTCTGCAGGACAAGATGCCGGCGTTTGACGATGCCGAGGCGCGCGCCGTGCTGGCCGAGGAGCTCGGTGCGCCAGTCGATGCGATCTTCAGTGAATTCAGCCCGGCCATTGCAGCGGCCTCGATCGCGCAGGTGCACAAGGCCGTAACCCGGTCCGGCAAGACTGTTGCGGTGAAGATCGTCCGGCCGGGCATTGAGGCGCGCATTGCGCGGGATATCCGCGCCCTGTCGCTGGGGGCGGCACTCGCCGAGCGTCTGGCACCCGCCTCGCGCCGGCTGGAGCCCAGGAAATTCGTGGAGACCGTTGCGCGATCGCTGGAATTGGAGACCGATCTCCGCCTGGAGGCAGCGGCAGGATCCGAGCTCGCAGAGGCGGCTGCTGCCGTCTCGCACTATCGCATTCCGACAGTGGAATGGGGCTTGTCCTCCCGACATATCCTGGTCACGCAGTGGATTGAGGGGATCGCCCTGACCGATCAGGATGCGATTGCCGCCTCCGGGCTCGACCGCTCGGCGCTCGCAACCACGCTGATCCGGGCCTTTCTGGGCACGGCCCTGCATCGCGGCGTGTTTCACGCCGATATGCATGCCGGCAATCTCTTCACTGCCACAGATGGCACGCTCTGGGCCGTTGATTTCGGCATTATGGGGCGGATCGGTCGCGCAGAGCGTCGGTTTCTTGCGCTGATCCTGCACGGCTTTTTGACGCGCAATTACAAGGCTGCGGCGGAGGCCCATTTCGCCGCGGGCTATGTTCCGCCGCATCATTCGGTGGATGATTTTGCCAGCGCACTGCGCGCGGTTGGCGAGCCGATTTTCGGCAAGCAGGCCGACGAGGTACCGATGTCCCGGGTCCTGCTGCAACTTTTCGAGATGACCGAGCTCTTCGATATGCGGCTGCGGCCGGAGCTGGTCATTCTGCAAAAGACCATGGTGCAGGCGGAAGGCGTCGCCCGCATGCTAGACCCCCAGCATGATATGTGGGCCGCCTCGGCCCCGGTAGTCGAGGACTGGATGAAGCGCGAGCTGGGGCCGGAGGGCCTGGTTCGTGATTTCCTGGACGATGCCGGACGGCTGCGCGATGCCCTCAAGCAATTGCCCGATGCGATCGAGGATTGGGCCGAGATCGGCCGCAAGCTCAAGGCTGGCGAGCTGCGGCTTGGCGACGGTCCGCGCTTGCGCCCTTGGGCGCTGCGTCTGGCCTGGCTGGGAGGCGCCGCGGCGGCCGGAGCTTTCGCGGCGACACTGTTCAGCTGATCAGGCGTGGATCGCTATGGCGAAGCGGATCCAGAGAATGGCCAGGATCACAAAGCCAATCCGGTGGGTCAAAAAGCGCAAGGCCATATTATTGATCGTGACATGGACCAGGGTGTGGATGATGCGGCTGATCGCAAAGGCCCAGGCCAGCGTGACCTGCAGCCCGTCCACCTCGACCATGGATCCGACCGCCGCATAGGCAGCCACCAGAGCATAATAGAGCACCGGAAGTTCGAACAGATTGGCGAGATTGCGGCCCCAGTTTCCAAGCCAGTCCGGGGGTGGTGAGCCGGCTTTGGTCAGCGAGTACTCATCACTGAGCTGACCGCGAGCCTTGGCCATGACGCCCAGGACTGTGAGCATGAGATAGACGAATAAGGTGAGTAGTGCGAGCGCGGTAGCCGCGAGTACGAGATCGATCATGATGTTCTCCCCAAACGGCTGGGCAGGCTAACCTGTTTGCTCAAATTGTCGAGAATTCCGGTGTACGGGCCGGTCTAGGACATCGCAAACTAACCATATCAGCACACCGCTTGGTAACGAAGTTCTGCTTGAATATCCTTTGGTCTGCTTGAGAATTTCGATGGAAAACGCCGACGATCCCTTTGCTGAACTTCGTCAATTAGAGCGCGAATTTTACAAGATCGATGAAGATGCCATTCATCTCATCCGCAAGCATATGCCGCGCCTTATGCAGTATGCGGAAACCGCACTGGAGACAGTCTTCGACCATCTCAAGACCAATCCTGTCGTCGCCGACTATTTTGCCGATGAGGACAATATGGGCTTTCTGCGCAGCGGTATGATCGCCCATTGCAATACGGTTTTGAGCGGGCGTTATGATCCGGCTTATTATGACGCTGCAAGCCAGCTGGGCCTGCGTCATTCCAAGCTCGACTACCCGTCCTTTGTCTATTCGGCCGCCTATACGAATATGCTGATGAGCATGAAAACACAGGCGCTGGCCGATAAACGTCCCCTGCCGGCGTCAGTGCTGGAGGCGCTCGACCGGGTCGCCCTCTATGACCTGGAATTGACCCAGGCGGCCTTCTATCGACACCAGATAGAGAAGGTCAGCGCGCTCAATGCCGATGCCGCCAAGGTGCGCGCGCTTATGGATACGCAGTCTGACGCGGCATAAGCCTTGGGAAATGCGTGATGAAGCGCTAAATAGCGGTCAGCAAGAAGGAGCCGGCCGTGTCTGCTAAGCGCGTGCTTTTGATCATTGGGGGCGGGATCGCCGCCTACAAATCGCTGGAGCTGATCCGCGATCTGTCCCGTCGGGGGATTGCCAGTCGCTGCATTCTGACACGGGCCGGGGCGGAATTCGTGACGCCGCTGAGCGTGTCCTCCCTGTCCGGGGACAAGGTCTATAGCGATCTGTTCGACCTGACCGATGAGGCCGAAATGGGCCATATCGAGCTTTCGCGGTCCGCCGATCTCGTCGTTGTCGTGCCTGCCACAGCCGATCTGATGGCCAAGGCCGCAAACGGTCTGGCCAATGATCTGGCCTCGACAACATTGCTGGCGACCGACAAGCCGGTGCTGATGGCGCCAGCCATGAATGTGCGCATGTGGCAACACCCGGCGACCCAGCGCAATCTTGCCACGCTCATCGGTGATGGCGTGCAATGTGTCGGTCCTGATGAGGGCGATATGGCCTGCGGCGAGTTCGGACCGGGACGCCTGGCCGAGCCGTCCGTAATTGCCGATGCCATTGAGGCCGCGCTCAATGGCTGACAGCTTGGCGGGCCAGACCATCGTCATTACCGCCGGTCCCACGCTTGAGCCGATCGATCCGGTGCGCTTCATCTCCAATCGCTCCTCCGGCGCCCAGGGCTATGCCATCGCCGAAGCTTGTGCGGCGCTGGGGGCAGATGTCCGACTGGTCAGCGGGCCGACGGCCCTGCCGGACCCGGCAGGCGTGCAGACAATCCGTATCGAGACAGCGCGTGAGATGCTCGCTGCGGTGCAGACGGCCCTGCCGGCGCAGGTCTTCATCGCAGTTGCGGCCGTCGCCGACTGGCGTCCCGCTGAGGCAGCCGATCAGAAGATCAAGGGTGAAAAGGGTCAGATGACCGCCCTGCAACTGGTCGAGAACCCGGATATTCTCAAGACGATCAGTCAGCAAAGCGCCGACCGCCCCGGCCTGGTGATCGGATTCGCGGCGGAGACCCATGATGTCGAGGCGCACGCCATCGCCAAGCGCCACCGCAAGGGGTGCGACTGGATCATCGCCAATGATGTCTCCGGTGATGTCATGGGCGGGACGCATAACCAGGTCTCGCTGATTTCTCAGACGGGTGTCGAAACCTGGCCGGAAGGCTCGAAGGCGGAGATTGCCCGGCGGATTGCCATGCGCATTGCGCAAACGCTCGTGGAAAGCTGAGCCACCGGGCTGGTCAGCCCGGCGGAACCCGGTTTTGATGGCGCAGTGAAAAGAGGGCCTGTCATGAATTCCGTTACTGTCCGCATCAAACCGCTCGATCATTATGAAGGCTTGCAACTGCCGGCCTATGAAACGGCCCAGTCTGCTGGCATGGATCTTCGCGCCGCCATTCCCGAGGCGGAGCCGGTCACCATCCCGCCGGGTGAGTGGCGGTTAATTCCTGTCGGAATCGCGATTGCCCTGCCCCAGGGTTTTGAGGCGCAGGTGCGCCCGCGCTCCGGCCTGGCAGCGCGCCATGGCATTTCCTGCGTCAATACGCCGGGCACGATCGATGCCGATTATCGCGGTGAGCTGAAGGTCAATCTGATCAATCACGGCAAGGCCGATTTCAATGTGAAGCGCGGGGACCGCATCGCCCAGATGATTATCGCCCCGGTGATCCAGGCGCTCTGGGAGGTCGCCGATGCGCTCGATGAAACAGAACGCGGTACGGGCGGTTTCGGATCGACCGGTGTGTAACTAAATAAGGCTGAAGACCAGGAGGAGAGTGCGATGATCAAGACTGAAGGCCGCGGCCGCATCTATGCCAATATCGCAGACACGATTGGCGATACGCCGCTCGTTGAATTGCCGAAACTGTCCCAGGCCCGGGGTGCCAAGGGTCGAGTTCTCGCCAAGCTCGAATTCTTCAACCCGCTGGCCTCCGTGAAGGACCGGATCGGCGTCGCCATGATTGATGCCCTCGAAACGGCCGGCAAGCTTGGTGATGATGCCGTGATGATCGAGCCGACTTCGGGCAATACCGGCATCGGGCTGGCCTTTGTGGCGGCGGCCCGCGGCCACCGGCTGATCCTGACCATGCCGGAAAGCATGTCGCTCGAGCGCCGTAAACTGCTGACCTATCTGGGCGCCGAGCTGGTGCTCACCGAGGCCGCCAAGGGCATGAAAGGCGCGATCGCCAAGGCCAATGAGCTGCTGGAAGCAACCCCCGGCGCGGTTATGCCGAGCCAGTTTGCCAATCCGGCCAATCCTGAAATTCACCGCAATACAACCGCGAACGAAATCTGGAATGACACGGGCGGCGATGTCGATGTGCTGATCTCCGGCGTCGGCACGGGCGGCACGCTCACGGGCGTCGCCTCGGCCCTGAAAGCGAAAAAACCCGGCTTCCACGTTGTCGCGGTCGAGCCCACCGATAGCCCGGTCCTGTCCGGCGGCGATCCGGGACCACACAAAATCCAGGGCATAGGCGCGGGCTTTGTGCCGGATATTCTCGACACAGACCTGATCGATGAGGTCGCCCAGGTTTCCAATGAGGACGCTTTCGCCATGGCGCGTGAGGCGGCCAAGCTGGAAGGCGTTCCGGGCGGGATCTCCTCGGGGGCTGCTCTCAAGGCTGCGTTTGACATCGCCGGGCGTGAGGATATGGCCGGCAAGACGATTGTGGTCATCCTCGCCAGCTGTGCCGAGCGCTATCTGTCGACCGCCCTGTTCGAGGACTAGCTCACACTGTCCGGCGCCGGATCGCAGAAACTGCGCACGTCGAAAATGCGCGGATCGGAAATGATGTCGCCGGGCGTCAGGGGGCGCGATAATTCCAGACCCTCCAGCGACCGGGCACGCGACAGGGCGACATAGGCCTGACCATGCGCAAACAGGCGTCGGGCCAGGTCGAGATAGACCTTGTCCAGTGTCAGCCCCTGCGCCTTGTGAATGGTCATTGCCCAGGCCAGCCGCAACGGCAATTGGGTGAAACTGCCGGCCGTGGTCTTGGTCAGCGCCTGCGCGGCTGCATCGAAGGCGTAGGCATTGCGCTCCCACTTGGCCTGTTCGATGAGATAGACATTATCCTCGATACGAACCCGGGCGCCCTTGTCTTCAAAGCCTTCAATCTCGCCCAGGCTGCCATTGACCCAGCGCCCTTGCGGATCATTGCGGGTCAGCATGACGCGCGCACCGATCTTCAGCACCAGCGGTTCTTCAGCCGGGAAGAGGCGTTGATCGAACTGACCTTCCACCTTGGCGGCATAGGCGCGTTCCGGCGTCGGCAGGCCTTGCAGGCGGGCCTGATTGATCCGCCAGGCGGCCTCATTGGTCGATGTGAGAACAATATGGCTTAGCGAGGCTTCCAGACCCGATCGGCCGGTGACCCGGTCATTCAGATCCGCAGCTTCATCAGACGACAGGTCCCCATCACGCACTGCGTTGAGAATATTGATGAAATACTCGTCTGTCTGACGGAAAACCTGCTCCAGCTCGACGAGGGTGAAGCCGGCATCGCGAAACGGCGGCGGATGAAAGAAGAAGGGCCCGCCATGCTTGTTTTCCAGATATTCGGCCTCTGCGCCCTGGATGACCGGCGGCAATTGCGCGAGATCGCCCACCAGGATCATCTGCACCCCGCCAAAGGGTTCGTCGATTTCCCGATTGAGCCGCAATGCCTTGTCGATTGCCCACATCATGTCGGCGCGAACCATGGAAATCTCGTCGATCACCAGCGTCGTCAGAGCCTGGATGACGCGGCGGTGGCGAACCTTGCGAATATCACGAGCTTCGACCAGCCGCGGCGGAAAGTGAAAGAAGGAGTGGATGGTCTGCCCGCCGACCTGCATTGCAGCGACCCCAGTCGGCGCGATCACCGCGGCCCGGTTTCCGGCCCGGCGCAGGAATTCGCGCATCAGCGTGGTCTTGCCAGTACCGGCGCGACCGGTGAGGAAGACATGCGGCCTGTCCGTCAGCAGCCAGTCCAGAAGCCGGGTCTGATGGTCGGAAAGCTGGGGGGCGGGCAAAGAGGACATGGGGGCGAGACTGGCCGGGTTTGCGGTGCGAGGGAAGCGCAGAGCTGAGACTTGATCCCGGCGGCCAATGCGGCCACGTGTGAAGGCATGAATAATCCTGTCGATATCGAACGCTATGCCCGGCACATCGTGCTGAAGGAGATTGGCGGACCCGGACAGCAAGCCCTGTCCAAAGCGCATATCGCGCTTGTCGGCGCCGGCGGTCTGGGCGCGCCCGCAGCGCTCTATCTCGCGGCGGCCGGCATCGGCAAGATCACCCTGATCGATCCCGACCATGTGAGCCTGGATAATCTCCAGCGGCAGATCTTCTTCCGTACGCAGGACGTCGGTCGGGCCAAGGTTGAGGCTGGCGGGCAGGCGCTGCAGGCACTCAATCCTGAGCTTGAACTGGTTCAACAGCGTGTCGAACTGGACGCCAGTAATGCTGACAGCCTGCTGACGGGCGCGGACCTCATCCTGGATGGCTGCGATAATTTCGAGACACGATTTGCGGTCAATGCAGCCAGCCGGCGGCTGCGTATTCCCTTGATATCCGGCGCGGTTGGGCGGTGGGACGGCCAGATCAGCCTGTTCAATGCCGATGCGAGCTCGCCCTGCTATCGCTGCTGGGTGCCTGATCTCCCGCCGGAAGCGGAGACCTGCGCCCGGGTCGGCGTGGTCGGCGCGCTGACCGGCATTGTCGGCTCAGTCATGGCGCTTGAAGCGATCAAGCATGTCGTCCGGGCCGGTGATACGCTGGACGGGCGTATCCTCTTGTTCGACGGGCTCAGCATGACAAGCCGGACGGTGGCACTGCCACGCGATCCGGCCTGTGCGTGCTGTGCAGATCAGTCGTCTTCTTCTTCGACATAGGCCGGGATTTCAGGCGCGAAGCGGTCGATCGACCCGTCCATCGCGTCGTCGAGGAATGAGGCCAGGTTACGCATGGTCATGCGGAAATTCTCTCGACCGCGACCCCAATTGTGTCGGCCGCCCTCTTCCTCCACATAGACATGGGGCTTGCCTGCCCGCTCAAGCGCATTCGCCATGTCACGGGATTGACCCACATTGACGACAACATCCTCAGTGCCATGGAGCAGCAAGACCGGGATGCCGACCTGCTCTGCCAGCTGTAGTGGCGAGATCGCCTCCATGGCCGCAAGCTGGTCGGAGTCCTGGGGGTCGCCGAGCTGCTCGATCCAATATTCTCGTGCCGCCTCGCCATAACGATCGCCCTTGAACTCGATCAAGCCTGCCAGGTCGAAGACGCCGCCACCAGCAACCGCGCAGCGATAGAGGTCTGCATTATTGATCGCGCCCATCATCGCGGCGTAGGCGCCGTAGCTGAAACCGACAATACAGACCTGGTTTGCATCGATGCGGCCTGCTTCGATCAATTGCTCCACGCCATCGACAAGATCGGTCTGCATCCCCGTTCCCCAATTGCGATGACCGGCTTCCACGAAGGCGCGGCCATAACCGAAGGAACCCCGGAAATTCGGCTGCAGGACTGCGTAGCCGAGAGATGACAGGAATTGCGCAATACGGTCAAAGCCGATTTGGTCGCGGGCTTCCGGTCCGCCATGCGGCATCAGGATCAGCGGCGTATCCTCTCCGGGCCCTGCGGCCGGCCAGGTGATGAAGCTCTGGATCTGCAAGCCATCGCGCGCGGTGTAGTTGAAGGTCTCGACCGGCCGTGTGGCTACTTCGAGCGACTCGGGCCAGATCGGGAAAAGTGGATCAATATTCGCCGCATCAAAATTATAGAGATAGTAGCTCCCCAACTCGGTCGGGCCGCTGGCGCGCACGATCATGCGATCGCCACCAAATGAATGCGGACTTACGAAGATCTGATCACCGAAAAATGATACCAAGCCATTGTAATGCGGCGCAAACGACTCGTCCTCGAAGTGATAGATCGGCCTGTCCGATACATAGCCATAGCCGAAATATTCGCCGTCATAATCCACCAGGACGGCGCTGATATCATAATCATCGCGAATCGCGACTGTCTCCAGGAATTCACCGGTCTCCAGATCGAAGCGGTGAATGCCGATAAAGTCGGAATCCTCGGCGCGGGCGCGAACAAAAATCTGCCCGGGCTGGTCCGTGCGACCGGCCCATTCGAAATCGATCTCACCCTGCTGTTCCTCGATATCCCTTGGGCGCAGGTCCAGCGTCCGACGCCAATCCGCGTCGGCTCTCGCGCGAGAGTAAACGGAAAACCGGCCGCGATCAGAAACATCGATCCGGACCACAGCGACGCCATTATCGGTATACCAGGCGCGGGTTCTCGGTGTGCCATTCTCATGGGTTTCGGCCGCTCCAGTGAGGACATTCACACGCCAGAGGTCCAGCTCCCCATAGATGTTTCGTGCCGGCATCAGAATATGATCAGGGTCATCGGGAAGGAAATCGACGATATTGGCGATATTCCAGTTAGCCCGACGGGTCTCCTGGGACACATTGCTGAACAGAATGACCGGCTCACTCGACAGATCTGCGGCAAAAGACACAGTGCGAAAGAGGTCGGGAAGCTCGTCGACAAACCGGCGGTTGAATCGGCCCGCACGCGGCCTGAATTCGAGCACGACGAGAATTCGTTCATTGCTGGCCCAGCTTGTCCGTTGTGGAATGCGATCGCCCAGATTTTGCGTTCGGATTGCTGGACCGCCTTCGGCCGCAAAATCGACCACCGTCAGCTGATATTCCTCGTCACTTTCCGGCGCCAGGCGCGTAAAGGCCATCTTGGTTCCGTCGGGTGAGAGCTCGGGGTCAACAAAGCTTGGATCAACCTCGAGCAAATCAAGCAAGGCGATCGCAGGCTCTGGCAATTGATAGCCATCGCTGCGTATCTCATCACTGGCATGGCTCGGCGCCGCAAAGGCGAGGAGCAATGCGGCGGCGCCCGACAGATGCGCGAAAATTCGCTTTGAGAACATGTCTTCCCCCAAGACTCACAAACAACACTCGCAATGATAGAGTGTGAAATTCAGTCGCAGCAACCCCGTTCGACGCCAATGAGCAGGTGGTCGTTATTGGCCGAGCGGATTTGGGAAAGCGTGGCAAAACCACCCAGGTGGAGGGCCTTGAGGACTTATAGCGTAGGGTAAGTCAGCGCCGCGCGGTCCATTGCAGGCCAAGGCCGATGGCAAGCCCCGGGAGGAGGCCGAAGATCAGGCCCAATAGCGCCGTACCGGTCGCCAGGGTGATCACCAGCCACAGAGCAAGCCCCGCCCCGAGCCCGGCGAGAAAGCCCAGCGGTTTGATCGGCGATCGCGAGGGCGGAATATCAGGCCGTTCATCCATGCAAACAATCTAGCCCCTCCGCCTCTCCTGCGCCTTGGCAAGGCTTTAAATAATCGTCAGAAACTGGTTAGTTCTGGCGCTCAATCGCATCATTATAGAGGGTCTCGACCATGCGGTCCGTGGTAATGAACCGCCAGCTCCAGTCCGCATCATAATCGGCCAATGGGGACGCGGCCCGGACCGCCTCCAGATCGGCGCCGCCTTCAACGAGCGTGCGCACGCGGAATGCGCCTTCGCGCAACATGTCGATCGATGCCTGAAGATCCGCATGGGTGGAGAGCGGTCCGTGACCGGCAATGAAGCGGGTGTCCTCGCCAGCGATCGCTAAAGCCTGTTCCAGGCCGGCGATATAGCCGTCGACCGTGCCGCCGCCGCTCAAATCGATAAAGGGGAAAAGTCCTGAAAACAGCAGATCACCCATGTGAATGATATCTGCCTCGCGGAAATAGACGATGGCATCACCGTCCGTGTGGGCGTCAGGGATATGCGTAACCTCGACTGTCTGGCCATTCATATGGAAGGTCAGATCATCACCGAATGTGAGGATGGGAAGGGTTGTCGGCCGCGCCCAGTCCGGCGGAAACGCCTCGAGCCGGCGACGGATATTGTGATGCGCGGCGACCGTCGAGCCCTGGGCCGCGAAGTGCGCATTCCCGCCGGTATGATCGCCATGATAATGCGTGTTCACGATGAAGCGCGGCGCGCTCTCGCCGGTGATCTCGATGATCGCGCCTTCGATCAGCGGACCCGTATTGGGAAGTTGATCATCGATAAGCACGGCGCCGTCATCCCCGACCAGAAGCGCCAGATTGCCGGCAATGCCGGTCGTCATCATGTAGATACCATCACCAAGATCGGTGGTTTCAACGCTGATCTCCTCGCCCTGGAGCGTGATGGCCTCAGCCTGGAAAGGCGATGTTTCGGTGAGCGCACCGGCCGTCAGAATGGCGGCAGCGCTGGTGATTGCGAGACGGAATCCCATCTTTCCCTCTTTTTCTACCGGCCTGAACCGGCTCTGGTTTCCGGCTAGTCCCCGCCGGTATCATCACCAGATATAGGGTTGTTTCCGTCAGAATCATCATCACCATCACGTGACGCGCCCGTTGTGACACCCAATGCGGCGGCGAAGGCCACGCCCAAGGCCAGGCCAAGCGCGAAATTATCCAGGGCGACGCCGAGGGCGACACCAATCGCGATGCCTGCCCCGATGCCCAGTGCACTCATTTGGTTAGGTTTTGCCATGAGAAACTCCATTACTCACCGGGAGTTTACTCCGCGTTCACCCGGTTCGGGCAGAGGGAATGGGTAAGGGAGAATGCCATGATGCGTCTTGTTCTGGGGTTGGTTCTGGGTCTTTTCAGTGTCGCAGCGACGGCACAGGACCGTGTATCGGACACGCCTTCAGGTCAGCCGGTTCCGCGTTTTGTCAGCCTCAAATTCGATGTTGCCAACGGGCGCTCCGGGCCTAGCCAGGCGCATCCGATTGCCTGGCGCTACACCCGGGTCGGATTGCCAATGCAGGTGATTGCAGAAACCGAGGAATGGCGCCGGGTGGTTGATCCGGAGGGTGAGACCACCTGGATGCATCGCTCGATCCTATCGGGTCGCCGGTCGGCCTTCACCGCGGATGAGACCATTCTGCGGGCCAGGGCCGAGGCGGATGCGCCAATCGAGGCGGTTGCCGAGCCGGGCATTGTGCTGTTTCTGGAGCGCTGCCGGACCGGCTGGTGCCGTGTCGAGGCGCAGGGATATCGTGGCTGGGTTGAGACCCATACGCTCTGGGGGCTCTATCTGGATGAGCAGGGCGAGAGCGGGAACGGCAGCGCCGCCTTGAGCGGCTCCCTCCCGCGTGATACCGCTCTGCGTTAACCCATCGGCGCACAAGAACGCCGTTCCCAGACCTAGCCCGGATCTGGTCCTTTCTGGCCAGGCCTTGCGGCGCAACAGATCGGCTACATGACAGACCGCCAGAGCTCTTTTAGCTACGACGACCTTATCGCGTCTTCCGACGGAACCATGTGGGGCGAAGGCCGCTCCAAGCTTCCGGCTCCGCCCATGCTGATGATGGATCGCATCATTCATATCGATGATGATGGCGGCGAACATGGCAAGGGCCACATCATCGCTGAACTCGATATCAAGAAAGATCTCTGGTTCTTCGATTGTCACTTCAAGGGAGATCCGGTGATGCCCGGTTGTCTCGGCCTTGATGCGATGTGGCAATTGGTTGGCTTCTTCCTGTGCTGGAAGGGCAATCCCGGCCTCGGACGCGCCTTGGGCGTTGGCGAGGTGAAATTCACCGGTCAAATTACGCCAGACACCAAAATGGTGCGTTATGTCATTGATCTTAAGCGCGTTATCCAACGCAAACTGATCATGGCAATCGGTGATGGCCGTGTCGAAGCCGATGGAAAGATTATCTATACCGCGAAAGACCTGCGCGTGGGCCTGTTTCAGCCCGGCGAAATGGCCTGATCGAGGAGTCTAGACAATGCGTCGTGTCGTAATCACCGGCCTGGGTGTGATCTCGCCCATTGGCAATAATGCAGATGAAGTCACCCAGTCCCTGCGCGCGGGCAAAAGCGGTATCGGCCGTATGGAAGACTTCGCCACCTATGGATTCAAATGCCAGGTTGGCGGCAAGCCGAGCATTGACCCGGCAGATCATGTCGACAAGCGCGTCTACCGTTTCATGTCCGAAGGTGCGGGCTGGAATTACATGGCGATGGAGCAGGCGATTGCGGATGCAGGCCTGCCCGAGGATGACATCTCTCATGTGCGTACCGGCATTATCATGGGCTCCGGCGGTCCGTCCGCCGGTACCATTGTCGGTGCCGCTGACACCACCCGCGAAAAGGGTCCGCGCCGGGTTGGCCCCTTCGCCGTTCCCAAGGCGATGAGTTCGACGGCCTCCGCCACGCTGGCGACGCCCTTCAAGATCCTGGGTGTGAACTATTCCATCACCTCGGCCTGCACGACCTCGCTGCACTGTATCGGTGCTGCGGCCGAGCAGATCCAATGGGGCAAGCAGGATGTGATGTTCGCCGGCGGCTGCGAGGAGATTCACTGGGCCTTGTCCAACCTCTTTGATGCCATGGGTGCGATGTCGACCAAGTATAATGACACGCCGACGGAAGCCTCGCGCGCCTTTGACAAGGATCGTGACGGATTTGTCGGTGGTGCCGGTGCCGGCGTGGTCATTCTCGAGGAGTATGAGCGGGCCAAGGCGCGCGGTGCGAAGATTTATGCCGAAATCACCGGCTATGGTGCCACGTCAGACGGGTATGACATGGTCGCCCCGTCCGGCGAGGGTGCGGTGCGCTCGATGAAGCTGGCGATGGAAACCGCCGGGTCTGACATTGATTATCTCAATCCGCATGCGACGGCGACGCCGGTCGGCGACATCAAGGAGATGGAAGCGGTAAAAGAAGTCTTCGGCGATAAAGCGCCAATGATTTCTGGTACCAAATCCATGACCGGTCACTCGCTGGGGGCGGCGGGTGTCCATGAAGCCATCTACACGCTGTTGATGATGAAGAATAATTTCGTCGCACCCTCGATCAATGTCTTCGAGATGGACCCGGATATCGCGGCGCTTGACCTGCCGATTGTCACGGAGGCACGCGAGGCCGAGATCAAGACCGCCATGTCGAACTCATTCGGATTTGGCGGCACGAATGGCACGGTCGTCTTCTCGAAGGTGTAAATCAAGACAGCCAGTAAGGGAGACCCCATGGCAGACACGATTTTTCCGTCCGGCGAACTGATGAAGGGCAAGCGCGGGCTTGTCATGGGCGTCGCGAACAAGAATTCCATTGCCTGGGGCATTGCCCAGCAATTGGCAGCCCAGGGTGCGGAGCTGGCCTTCTCCTACCAGGATGAAGCGCTTGAGCGCCGGGTGCGTCCGCTGGTGGAAAGCCTCGGCGGCGAGGCGACCATGATCCAGGCCGATGTCACCGATGACGCCTCGATGGATCGCTGCTTTGGCGAGATCAAGGATAAATGGGGCAAGATGGACTTCCTGGTCCATGCCATTGCCTTCGCCGGCAAGGACGAGCTGGTCGGCTCCTTCACCGAGAATACCACGCGCGAGGGCTGGCGCCGGGCCATGGAAATCTCGGCCTTTTCCTTTGTCGATGCGGGCAAGCGCGCCTCCCATCTCATGAGCGATGGCGGGTCGATGGTGACCCTGACCTATCTCGGCTCGGAGCGTGTTGTGCCGTCCTATAATGTGATGGGCGTCGCCAAGGCGGCCCTGGAAGCCTCCACACGCTATATGGCACGCGATCTCGGACCCCAGGGCATTCGTGTCAATGCGCTCTCGGCTGGTCCCATGCGCACCCTCGCCATGGCGGGTATTTCCGGCGGCAAAGCGCTGATGCGCACGGGTCGCGAATGGTCGATGATGAAGGAAGATACGCGCATGGAAGGCGTTGCCGGCGCGGCGCTCTACCTGCTGTCTGACCTTGGCCATTCCTGTACGGGCGAAACCCTGCATGTCGATGCCGGCTTCCACGCGGTTGCCGTGCCGTCGATGGATGGGGATGAGTAAGGCTCAAAGCCGCTCAGATCCAGAAAGATCAGCCCCGCCCGAGCTTTGCTCCGGCGGGGTTTTTCTATTCCGCGGGGGCGAGTTGGCGTTCTGCGCGCCGCCATTTCAGCCCCATCACCGGCCGTAAAACCGGTATTCGCTTCACGATCTCATAGCCCAGGGCACATCCGCCGAATGTGATCGCCACCAGGAGCGCGAACTCCGTCCAGACGCCCAGCCCGAATCCGGTCAGCCAATAGCCCGCGACCACGATGAGGGTCTGGTGCAGGATGTAATCGGGAAATATGGCCGCGGTCTGGCCGCTCCTTTTCGGGCATGGCTATGATTTGCTCGGCGATTCACCGCTTCAGGTCATTCTTTACGAATACAGGAAACTCCTGCCCGGCTATCTCGGTGCGCTCGGGCTGATCTACACCTTCCGCCAGATGGCGGTGATGCGGCTTGAACTGGAAGCGGCCCGCAATGAGGCCCGGACGTCCCAGCGCCTCACCTTGAAATGCGGCGGCCGGGTGATGCGGATTGGGGCGGAGGGGTTCTTGAACGCCAAGGCTGCCGGAAACTATGTCGAACTCCGGCTTGCGACAGGTCAGCATCTGGCGCGCATGACCCTGTCGGTGCTGGAGCGACAATTGAATGAAGCCGGTGTGGATGCGGTCCGCGTGCACCGCTCCTGGCTGGTCAACCGTGCAGCCATTACCGAAATCGCACCGACCGGTGAGGGCGATGTCTCGATCCGCCTGAGCAATGGCGAGTTAATCCCCGGCAGCCGACGCTATCGCGATCAGCTTGAGGCGGCCTAGACAGGGCTTGCAAATCCGGGACTCAATCCTTCAAGCCATCTTGTGGATCGTAAAGCGGATTATTCACACGCGTCTCGCCAAGGAGTAAATCATCAGCTGGCTTCTCATGGCCATGCTGGCGGCGCAGTTTCCGCAAATCAATTTTCACTCTGGGCTCGACGTCATCGCTGTACACACCTCGACGCCCGAGTTCCATCGCGAGCCAAATAAAGTTTTCCCAGCGACCTGAACCCTGGCGATAATCATAGACCCGCGGGCGCGTGACCTTATTGGCTTCCGAGGTGGTCACGATCAGTTCGATAAGTGCGTTATAATGCCAGAGGATCAGGCGGCGCTTCTGACGCTGGATGATCTCGAAAGAGAAATTTCCGGTTCGAACGGCCAGCCCCATATATTCATGATGCGCAAGCAGGTAATTCGCGACGTCGTTGAATTGGTAGTTGCGCCCATCAACCGTTACCGGTTCAGAAATTTTATTCAGTTTTTCAATGTCTTCGTGTGAGAAAGTGTATTCGCCTACATCGATTGCGCCATTATCGCTCGCCCGCCGAATGAAGCGGCGAAACGCTTCTGTCATGGCCAGATGATTTGGATCCGCCATGGTTTCTTTCAAAAATTCCAGCGTGGAGTGCGCACGCGTATTGAGCTGCTGCATATAGTTTGAATAAAGCCAGCCCGCGGTTGCGAAACTCGCACTGATCATAATGAAGAAAGGCTCGGATTGAATCCGTTCCTCCAGGGCATAGAGCTGGACCAGAATGAAGAGAATGACCAGGATTTGCGGATAAACGATCAGGATCAGATTTCGGGTTAGCCGCGCCTGGGGGCTCATCGACGTTTCATAAGAGCCGAAAAGATAGGCAGCGCGCTGATCCGGTACGGCGAGGTCGATTATGACAGTCGCGACCGCGAAACAAAAGGGATACCAAGCAAGCAAAACCCCGCCATAAACGCCAATGAAGCCGAGCTGAAGCGCTATGAGTGCGAATAAGGCCATGACCGCGGCCGCGATTATATTTAGCCACACAAAGGCAGCGAGATTGGTCTTATAGGTCATCTTACCCCCTTCAAGACTGATTAGCTTCCGCGGGAACCACCGCCATTGAATCGGCTTGCACTAATCGTCCGGACAAAGCTTTCGACCATGCCGGATATATCGTCGAAATAATTACCCGTCGGCGCGGAATCCTCTTCCACAATCCCGGCGAATTTTGCAGTCCAGATATCGTTCGGAAACCGGTGAAAGAAGAACCAGAAATAAACCAGGGCCGGCGCCAGAACCAAAACGAATCCAACCCGATAGGAGTCGGTGAGAAGTTGCTCGTCCCCTCCGTCAACCGGGGCAATGCTAACGGCAATACTGGCAAGGACATAAAGTGAAACAATGAGTTTCAGCGCCACGAAAATGAATTCGGACGTGTCCATCGTATTCTTTGCCTTCCAGCCCGCTGTGCTGGCATAGCGATCAAGATACTCCGAACGTTTTGAACACCAGAGCGCAATTTTCGTCCAAAGTCGGGCTCGGGTCGCCCAGTGATCGCTTTCCAGCAGGGCGTTGCGCGTACACTTGTCCATCTTGGACATGATGTCGTCGTAGCGAGACTTTACTTTATAGGCGAATTTTTCGCCGTTGATCTCAATCTCCCGCTTGTACAGCAGGCGGGCCGAATACCGAAAGACTACGAAAACGGTGAAAATTCCCGCGGCATAAAGATAGGGGATGACCGACATCTCATTGATCCCCGGCATCCCCATAAAAGCCTCTCCCACAATTGGGATAACAAGCTGGTTCTCGAATCCCGGAACGCCTGCGGCATAGAGGAGCGAGCTGATCATGACCATCATCAAGATGAAGAGGATAAAGGTCAGCGAGCGCATCAGAATAAAGCTCTGCTCGACCTTGGCGATCGCCCCATCGGCGATGTCGTGCACGTCATTATCGATGGGGAAGCTACCGCGGATTCCAGTTTTTAATTGCAGAGAGAACGGCGCCTCATAGCTCGGCAGAGTTCCGAAATGTGTTTCCGCAATCAGCTTGTCGATATGGTCGAGATCGGCCTCGCCTTCGAAATAAAATCCAAGATTTCGGTCAGGGGATTGCGGTGCTTCGTCCGTACTGGGAGCCGCAGCCTCGACGGGTGCTTGCTCGGGGGCGACTTTTTGAGGCTGATCCGGTTCCTCCGGTGCTATGTCGTTGCCGTTGCGCGAAGTTTCACTCTGACGCGGCGCGTTGATGCCAGCGTTCGACATAGTTTAGGCCCCCACCCTACTCACACGTGCGGATACTCCTTCGTTAACCATTGGAGGTCAAGCCAATGTTGCAAAATATTCGAAAGATCGTTGAACCAGAATTGTATAGAAAAACCCCGCCAGCGTGCGCCAGCGGGGTTTTCCAATACTTGTCGAGCAAGTGACGCTTACGCGTCTTCATCCTCGTCCTTGGTTTCGACGATCTCTTCGCCGCTGTCCTGGTCGACGATTTTCATCGACAGACGGACCTTGCCGCGATCATCAAAGCCCAGGAGCTTCACATAAACTTCCTGGCCTTCCTCGACGACGTCGGACGGGTGTTTCACGCGTTCCTGCTTCATCTGAGAGACGTGCACGAGGCCGTCCTTCGGTCCGAAGAAGTTCACGAAGGCGCCGAAGTCCATGACTTTGACGACCTTGCCCTTATAGATCATGCCCTCTTCCGGCTCCGCGGTCAGACCGTGGATCCAGTCGCGTGCTGCCTTGATCGAGGCGGCATCGGAGGAAGCAATCTTGATGATACCATCATCATTGATGTCGACCTTGGCACCGGTGGTCTCCACGATCTCGCGGATCACCTTGCCGCCGGAGCCGATCACATCACGGATCTTGTCGGTAGGAACCTGCATGGTCTCGATACGCGGTGCGAACTCGCCGAGTTCTTCACGTGCACTATCCAGCGCCTTGCCCATCTCACCGAGGATATGCATGCGGCCGCCCTTGGCTTGGTCGAGAGCGGTTTCCATGATCTCCTTGGTGATCCCGGCGATCTTGATATCCATCTGCAGCGAGGTGATACCCTCTTCGGTACCCGCGACCTTGAAGTCCATATCGCCGAGATGATCTTCATCACCGAGAATATCGGACAGGACTGCAACGCCTTCCGGATCCTTGATCAGGCCCATCGCAATGCCGGAGACCGGACGCGTGATCGGCACACCGGCATCCATCATGGCGAGCGAAGCGCCACAAACCGTCGCCATGGAGGACGAACCGTTGGATTCGGTGATCTCGGAGACGAGACGGATGGTGTAGGGGAAGTCTTCCGCGCTCGGAATGACGGCTTTCACCGCACGCCAGGCCAGCTTGCCGTGGCCGATTTCGCGGCGGCCAGGAGCCAGGCGGAAAGAGGTTTCACCGACTGAATAGGGCGGGAAGTTATAATGGAGCAGGAAGCGCTCCTTATACGTGCCCGTCAGATCATCGATGAATTGCTCATCTTCACCGGTGCCGAGCGTGGCGACGACCATGCCCTGGGTTTCACCGCGGGTGAACAGGGCAGAACCGTGTGTGCGCGGCAGGATGCCGGCCTCGGAAACGATCGGGCGAACCTGATCGAGGGAGCGGCCATCAATACGCTTGCCGGTCTTGATGATGCCGCCGCGAACCACGGAGGCTTCAACAGATTTCAGCACGTCCTTGAGCACCACCTCGGGAATCCCGTCCGGGTTTTCCTCGGTCTGCAGCAGGGCGGCGACGGCCTTTTCCTTGGCGGCACCGACAGCAGCATAGCGCTCGGTCTTTTCCTGGATCGTATAGGCCTGGGCGATGTCATCACCGACCAGGTCGCGAACCTTGGCTTCTTCAGCGGAATGATCGACCGGCTGATAATCCCAGGGCTCTTTGGCGGCTTTTTCCGCCAGGCGGATAATCGCTTCCAGAACCGGCTGGAAAGCCTCGTGACCGGCAACCACAGCGCCGAGCATGACGTCCTCGGAGAGCTCCTTGGCTTCCGATTCCACCATCATCACAGCGTCATTGGTACCCGCAACGACCAGGTCCAGAGCGCTGTCTGCCATGTCGTCAACGGCCGGGTTGATGACGTATTCGCCATCGATATAGCCAACGCGTGCTGCACCGATCGGGCCCATGAAGGGCAGGCCGGACAGGCAAAGCGCAGCGGACGCACCGATCATGCCGACAATGTCCGGATCATTTTCCATGTCGTGCGACAGGACCGTCAGCATCACCTGGACTTCGTTCTTGAAGCCCTTGACGAATAGCGGACGGATCGGACGGTCGATGAGACGAGACGTCAGGGTCTCTTTCTCGGTCGGACGGCCTTCGCGTTTAAAATAACCGCCGGGAATCTTACCGGCGGCGAAGTATTTCTCTTGATAGTTGACGGTCAGGGGGAAGAAATCCGCGCCCTCTTTGACCTGTTTGACGCCAACGGCGGTGGCGAGAACCGTAGTCTCGCCATAGGTCACCATGACCGCGCCGTCTGCCTGTCGGGCGACCCGCCCGGTTTCGAGAGTAAGCGGGCGCCCTGCCCACTCAATCGTTTCTTTTTGAATATCGAACATTTCGTCTTTCGTACGGATAATGTCGCGGATTAGCGGCGCAGACCGAGTTTTTCGATGATTGCCTTGTAGCGCGCCTCATCCTTCGCCTTGAGATAGTCAAGGAGACGGCGGCGCTGGGAGACCATTTTAAGAAGGCCGCGACGGGAGTGATTATCCTTCTTATGGGTCTTGAAGTGTTCCGTGAGATTGCCGATGCGTTCGGACAGGATTGCAACCTGTACTTCCGGAGAACCGGTATCCGCACCGCCACGAGCGTGCTCGGAAATCAGCGCAGTCTTGCGCTCTTGGGAAATCGACATCGTGTGCTCCTATATGTCGTGTCGCCCCGTTTACGAGGTCATGTTGAATACGCGCGTTGGCTGGAACCGTCCGGCCTTCGCCTCGCCCAGCGCCACTGCAACCCCGTGACAACTCGCCAGAGCCAGAAAAGTGCAATCCTTGCCCGCTATGGTGAGCGGACGACGTTGCTCTTTGAGCTCTTGCGCCTGACGCGGGAGCAGGACGATTGAGCGTCCTTGCTTCAGTTGGAAGGTTTCTTCCTCGGTTATGGCCAGCGCCGGGATGTCGTCCAGCGCGGTCTGAACCGGGAGCAAAGCTTCCGAAGCGGCGCCCTTATGGGCCATTTCTTTCAACTCGTCCAGCTTTAAGGATTCTGCTTCCTGAAATGCCCCGACACGGGTGCGCCGCAATTCGGCAATATGCCCCTCAGTCCCCAGGGCATGGGCGATATCGCGTGCCAGGGAGCGGACATAGGCGCCCTTGCCGCAATGCATTTCAAACACGGCCAGGTCGCGGTCCGGGCAGGTGACCAGCGACAGGGAGATAATCCGGACCTTGCGTGCCTTGAGCTCGACGGTTTCACCGTCACGCGCCAGGTCATAGGCGCGTTCGCCATCAATCTTGATGGCGGAGTAAATCGGCGGAACCTGATCGATCTCACCGGTGAAATCGGGAAGAATGGCCCGGATTTCCGCTTCGGTCGGGCGCCGGTCAGAGGTGGCGACAATCTCGCCCTCCGTGTCCAGCGTATCGGTGCGCTCGCCCCATCGGATCGTGAAGCTGTAGGTTTTCTCGCCCTCCATTGTGAAGGGGACGGTTTTGGTGGCCTCACCCAGCGCGATCGGCAGCAGGCCGGAGGCCAGCGGGTCAAGTGTACCGGCATGGCCGGCCTTGCGGGCATTGAACACCCTGCGGACGGCGGAAACGGCCTGGGTCGACGTCATGTCCAGAGGTTTGTCGAGGATGATCCAGCCATGGATATCCTCGCCCTTGCGGCGGCGTGCCATATCTTGCTCCATCTTCCGCCGGGGATCGGACCCGGTGCGGCGAAGGCCGGGTGATTAGCCGAGCCGATTGATTGCCGCAACCCCCTTGCATCGAGCGCCGGAGGCTTTTCTAGTGGCAGCCGAGTTTTTCGGGAGCGAATTGTGCGCGGTTTCACTCTGGCCTGGCTGGGCCTGCCCCTTCTTTGTCTTCTCATGCCGACCGCAGCCATCGCGCAATCGGCGACATTCAACGAGTATCTGCGCAGTTATTTCACCGCGGCAGAGGCGCAGCGCGATATTTCCGGCACGATCGCGATCCGGCGAGGGGACGCGCTTGTGGCCTATGAGAGTTTCGGCCAGGCCGACTGGGAGGCCGGCGCCGCCATTACGCCGCAGACCCGGTTCCAGGCCGGCGGTCTCACGCGTGACCTGGTCCTCGCCGTCCTGTTCCAGCTTGAAGCTGAGGGCCGACTCGACCGGTCCGTCGGTATCCGCAGCCTGGTGCCGGAGCTGCCCGTTGATTTTCGAGCCAGTATCGGCGCTGTTCTCGACGGGACGGTCGCCTTGCCGAGCCTGGCCCCGGATGAGCTGGCCGATGCGCGGACCGATACCTTCATCACCTGGTTCCGTACGGCTCATGAGACGGGCATTGCTGTTCCCGCACGCGACAGCGCTGCCTGGTTGCCCCTCTTGACCATTCTGGCCGAACGCGCCGGCAATGGCCGTATCGAGGGGCTGGCCATGTTTGAAGTCTTCGCACCCCAGGGCATGACCGATAGCGTCGTGTTCCGCGGCAGCGGCGTGGCGCCGCAGCGCCAGGCCCGGCGCTATATACCGGCTGGCTCGCCCTTGCAGATTGATCGCGCGCCGGACCTGCCTGCCGGCCTGGTCGGCCATGGCTGGGTGACGACGGTCGATGATCTGCTGCGCTTCGGCTCGGCCCTGAGCCGCCGCTCCATCGATTTTTTCAATGCTGACGGCTCGCTTGCCGGTAATCTGCAGCGTCAAAGCGTGGGTGATCGGACCGTCTATCACCTAACGGGCGACGCGCCGGGCGTGCGAGCCGGCATCCTTTTCATTCCGCAGGATGATCTTGTCGTCGCCTATGCGCTGAACCTGGTTTCCTATCCGGCGGATGCAATGCCGGATGTGCTGGCGCGCCTGGTCCTGTCGCAACCGCTGGCAAGCCTGCCCGAGCGGCTGGCCAGCCAGATGTGGACGGAGGGTCATCTGACCGCTGCCGGTCGCTATGTGCAGCCGGACGGGCAGATACTGGAATTGCGCACAGAGGCGGGCGGGCTGGTTCTCTACCCGTCCGGTGAACTCCTCACGCCAACCGGCCAGGACCGTCTGCTATGGCGCTCGATGAATACCGAGCTCTTGTTTATGCGGCGCAGTGATGGCGAGGTGGAACGCCTGGCGGCAACCCGTCACCTGCCGCTGCAGACGCCGGAGCAGTTTGATGTCGGACGGACGGATTTGCCGGAATTGCCCACCGAGACCACGGACTAGTCCTCGGGCGTTTCCGTGTCGAGATCGCGCTTGACGCCCGGGCGGGAAAGCACGCTGTCGAGCTGGCTGGCGGCATCGAAACTCGTATCCGCGTGGAATTGCAGTTCCGGCGTGAATTTCATGTCGATTTCCTTGCCCAATCGCCCACGCAAAAAGCCCGCAGACTTGTTGAGCGCGGCGGCCAGAGCCTTGGCGTCACCGGAGCCGAGCGGCGCAACATAGACTTTTGCGGAACGAAGATCCGGGCTTGGGCGCACTTCGGTGACGGAGATCATCACGCGGTCAAAGGCCGGGTCGCGCAGGCCCTCGCGCGCGAGAATATCGACCAGGGCATGGCGAACCAGCTCACCGGCGCGCAATTGGCGCTGGGAGGGGCCTTTGGAATTGTCGAAACGTTTTGCCATGTCATCATGCCTTCAAAATGCAAGGCGCGGGGATGTACGCCTCAAACGGCAAAGATGCAAGGGGGCGAGTTCTCCGCCGCCAGTTTATAGGCCTCGCACTGCGCAGCGAGCGGTGCGGTGAGACCAGGATCGTTAACAGCAAAAAGGCGGCACCGAAGCACCGCCTTTGAACGCAAGTCTTGAACTGGCTCTAGCTTTCCAGCTTGCGGGCAATCTCGACCACTTCGAAACACTCGATCTGGTCACCCTTCTGGATGTCGTCGTAATTCTCGAACGCCATGCCGCATTCGGTCCCGGCGCGTACTTCGGGAACTTCGTCCTTGAAGCGCTTGAGCGTTTTCAGATGGCCCTCATGGATGACCGTGTCATCGCGCAGCAGGCGCACGCCGCAGCCGCGCTTGACCACGCCTTCGGTGACCCGGCAACCGCCGACCTTGCCGACCTTGGTGATGTTGAAGACTTCCAGGATTTCTGCATAGCCGATGAAGTCCTCGCGCTTCTCGGGCGCCAGCATGCCTTCCATCGTGCCGCGAACATCATCGATCACATCATAGATGACCGAGTAGTAGCGGATCTCGACGCCTTCAGCCTCCGCCAGATCGCGCGCCTGACGGTTCGCACGGACATTGAAGGCGAAGATGGGTGCGCCAGACGATTTGGCGAGCAGGACGTCACTCTCATTGACGCCGCCAGGTGCATTGTGAATGACCCGGGCCCGTACCTCGTCATTGCCGATTTTCTCGAGCGATTGCTTGATCGCCTCGGCTGAACCCTGAACATCGGCCTTCACCAGGAGCGGCATTTCCTGAACCTGGTCCTGCTTGAGGCGCGCCATCATCTGCTCAAGAGAGGCCCCGGCACCGCCGGAGACAACGCCGGAGGCATCGCGCACCTTGCGCTGGCGATACTCCGCGATCTCGCGGGCACGGGCCTCGTTTTCAACCACGGCAAAGACCTCGCCCGGTTCCGGCGCCCCGTCCAGGCCGAGAATCTCGACCGGAACGGACGGGCCGGCATCGGACAATTGCTGCCCGCGCTCATTGGTCAGTGCGCGCACGCGGCCCCATTGCGAGCCGGCGACAACGATTTCACCCCGTTTGAGTGTGCCCCGGCGGACCAGGACGGTCGCAACCGGGCCGCGACCCTTATCGACCTGGCTCTCAATCACGACGCCTTCCGCTTCGCGTTCGGCATTGGCCTTGAGATCAAGGAGTTCTGCCTGGAGCGTGATGGCTTCGGTGAGCTCTTCCAGGCCGGTGCGCTTGAGCGCGGAAACCTGGACCGCCTGGACATCACCGGACATGGCTTCAACAATGACTTCGTGCTGCAGCAGGTCGGTGAGGACGCGATTGGGATCGGAATCCGGCTTGTCGCACTTGTTGACCGCGACAATCATCGGGGTTCCGGCCGCCTTGGCGTGATTGATCGCCTCGATGGTCTGCGGCATGACCGAGTCATCGGCAGCCACGACGAGAATGACGATGTCGGTCGCCTGGGCACCGCGCGACCGCATGGCCGAGAAGGCCGCGTGGCCCGGCGTATCGAGGAAGGTGATCTTCTCGCCAGAGCCGAGCTGGACCTGATAGGCACCGATATGCTGGGTGATACCACCGGCTTCGCCGGATACCACATCGGTTGCGCGCAATGCATCGAGCAGGGACGTCTTGCCGTGGTCGACATGGCCCATGACCGCAACCACCGGAGCGCGAGAGGTCTTGGTCTCTTCCGAATCGTCCTCGGCGATAAAGCCGTCCTCGACATCCGCCTCGGAGACGCGTTTCACAATATGGCCGAATTCCTCGACGACCAGCTCGGCCGTATCGGCATCGAGCATGTCATTCTGGCGGACCATCTGACCCTGCTTCATCAGCAGCTTGATCACATCAACGGCACGTTCTGCCATGCGGTTTGCGAGATCTGAGACACTGATGGCCTCGGGTACAATGACGTCACGCGCGATCTTGTCACGACCTGTGCCCGTGTCCATGCGACGCTGCTTTTCGCGTTCGCGGGCACGCCGGACCGAGGCGAGCGAGCGCTGACGCTCTTCATCGCCTTCCAGGATGTTCTGGATGGTGAGCTTGCCGCGCCGGCGGGTATCGCCCTTGGCCTTGGCAGGCTGTTTTGTTGCGCCAGCCGGACCGCTATCGCCACCGCCTTTGCGCTTGACGCGGCCGCCCATTGCCTCCAGTGCGGATGCCGGAGCAGCAGCCGGCGGTTCCGGCGCCTTGTCGCGGCGCGGTGCCGGCTTGTCTTCTGTGCGTGGTGCGGATTTGCGGCGCGCCTCTTCGTCGCGGCGGCGGGTATCCTCGGCCGCGCGCGCAGCCGCTTCAGCCTCAGCCTGGGCACGCGCCTCTTCTTCACGACGCTTGGCCTCTTCGACTTCACGGGCCTCGCGCTCGCGCTGTTCTTCCAGGAGCTGACGCTCCTCCTGCGCACGGCGGGTTCGAGCGGCCTCGTCCTGCTTCTGCTTGGCTTCACGATCTGCCGCTTCAGCCCGCGCCCGCTGGATGGCACGTTGACGGGCGACCAGCTCCTCTTCGGAGAGGCCGAGCTGGCGCGCTTTCGCCGCGAGGCTGGATTCGCCTTTTTGTGCTCCTCCCTTGCCCTTGCCGGCGGGCGCGCTCGCGTCCTTGCCCGGCGTCGCAACGCGCTTGCGCTTCGTCTCAACCACGACCGCCTTGGAGCGTCCGCGTGCAAAGCTTTGCTGGACCGTCCCGGAACCCGAACGTTTCAGGGACAGCGGCCGGCGGCCGGAAGTATTGTTATCGTCTGCGTCGCTCATACGAGCCTTCCAACTCGGCTTTCGTTCCGCGTTTCCTTCCGGTAGCCGATCGCCGGAAAGCCGCACTCTTCAAACCTAACCCGGTCGCTCCCGGCTTGAAGGCTCGCTAAACTAGCCAGCCCGGCCCGGGATTCAACCGCCAGGATCGCAACACCTTCATGCGGTGCTAAAATCCTCGATAATGCGGAAGCCCGAAAGCTTCCTGATCGTCTCGTCAAAGGCCCGCGCCTGCGATCCCGACTTCAGGATAGCATGCACCACGGCCCCGCGCCCGGTTGCGCCGCCCAGCGTCTCGGCATCGAAACAGCCAAGCACCGGAATTTCGCCCCAGGCGGACCGGCTGAGCCGGTCCAGTTTTTCTCGCCCGTCGGCCGCGCCGTCGGAGGCCTCGATCCGCCAGACCGGTCGAGCCGCTTTCAGCGACAACCGGCAGGCATCGAAGCCGAGATCCAGATCCCCTGCCCGTCGTGCCAGGCCCAGAAGGCTCAGCGCTCGGGCCTGTAACAGGTCCTGGATCGTGTCGGCGAGGTCGTCCGGTGCATGCACCGCGCGCCCTACCGAGCGATTATACAAGCCCTTGCGAGCGGCCTGTTCGACCGCATCCCGCGAAGCCGAGATCCACATCCCCCGTCCCGGCAGCTTGGCTGCAAGATCGGGGAGGAGAGCATCATCCGGAGCGATGACCAGCCGAATGAGGCGGCTTTCCGGGAGAATCTCGCCTGTTAGCAGGCATTTCTTCTCCCGTGTCTTCACGGCCCGGGTGTCAGCGCGTTCCGGCGCCTCCGGCTTCAGGCCTTGTCCTCCTCTGTGGCCGGCTCGTCATTGAAGTCCAGGCCCAGGGCCTCAGCTTCAGCTTCGAGCTGTTCCAGATCCATATTCTCGATGTCGAACACATCATCGGCACTGATTTCAGCGTCAGCCTCGACTTCCTCTTCGACTTCGGGCTGAGGCAGATCCTCTTCCGAAATCCAGCCGGCGGACACGCGTGCCCGCATGATCATCATCTCGGCATCATCAGCAGCCAGGTTGAAATTTTCCAGAATGCCGGGTTCGCGCACGCGCTCGCCATCCTTGGTTTCAAACCAGCCGCGCAGATCATCGGTCACCAGACCGGCGAAATCATCCACGGTCTTGACGTCATTCTCACCCAGCTTGACCGCCATGGCGAGTTCGATGCCCGGAATTTCCAGCACGGCATCCTCGACACCGAGCTCCTTGCGCTTGGCGTCCTGCTCAGCGGCGAGACGCTCGAGATAATCACGCGCCCGGGCCTGGATTTCCTCAGCGGTGTCTTCGTCAAAGCCTTCGATGACCGCGATCTCGCCAAGGTCGACAAAGGCGATCTCCTCGACATCGGTGAAGCCTTCCGTCGCCAAGAGCTGGGCAATCACTTCGTCAACATCAAGAGCGGCAATGAAGAGCTGGGTCCGTTCAGCGAATTCCTTCTGGCGCCGTTCGGATTCTTCTTCCTCGGTGAGGATATCGATGGACCAACCGGTCAGCTGCGAGGCGAGACGTACATTCTGGCCGCGGCGACCAATGGCCAGGGAGAGCTGCTCGTCAGGAACGACCACTTCGATCCGCTGATCTTCCTCGTCGAGAACCACTTTGGCGACTTCCGCCGGCTGCAGCGCATTGACGATGAATGTGGCCGGCTCGTCCGACCACGGGATGATGTCAATCTTCTCGCCGGCAAGTTCGGACACGACGGCCTGAACGCGTGAGCCGCGCATACCGACGCAGGCGCCAACCGGGTCGATTGAGCCATCATTGGAAATCACGGCGATTTTCGCGCGGCTGCCCGGATCGCGGGCAACAGACGGGATCTCGATAATGCCTTCGTAGACTTCCGGTACTTCCTGGGCGAAGAGGGCTGCCATGAAGTCCGGATGGGACCGGGACAGGAAAATCTGCGGTCCACGCACTTCCTCGCGCACATCATAGATATAGGCGCGGACCCGCTCATTATTCTGCAGGTTTTCGCGCGGAATACCGTCGGCGCGGCGAATAATGCCCTCGGCCCGGCCGAGATCGACAATGACATTGCCGTACTCGACGCGTTTGACGATCCCGTTGACGATTTCGCCGACGCGGTCCTTGTACTCGTCGAACTGACGCTGGCGTTCCGCTTCGCGGACTTTCTGCGTGATCACCTGTTTGGCGGTCTGCGAAGCGACACGGCCAAACTCGATCGGCGGCAATTCATCCGAGAAGACGGTTCCGATCTCGGCATCCGCCTGGATTTTCTGCGCGTCAGCCAGGGTCAGTTCCTGGTTTTCATTCTCGACCTCTTCAACAACGGTCATGTTCCGTGTGAGGGACAATTCACCGGTCTTCTGGTCAATCTTGGCGCGGATATCATTCTCGGCACCATAGCGCGAGCGAGCGGCCTTCTGGATCGCTTCCTCAATCGCCTCGATGACGATCGTTTCATCGATATTCTTCTCCGATGCGAGGGCGCGTGCGATATGGAGAAGCTCCAGACGGTTATGGCTGACACCAATGCTCATCGGATGCTCTCCGCGATGATCGGCTGCGACATTATTCGTCTCCTTCAGTCGGCGCGCCATTGGCCGTGCGCGCTTTTAAGTCCGCCTCGATTAAGGCGTCCGTCAAAACCAGTTTTGCCTCGGCGATCCAGTCAAACGGGATCAGCGTGGTATGTTCCTCATTGTCCATGTCGAGCAGGACATCCTCATCCTCGACACCGGCGAGCAGGCCGCGAAACCGCTTGCGGCCTTCAGCCAGACGGTCGAGCTCGATCTTCACCTCATAGCCTTCCCACCGCGCGAAATGGCGCAAATCGGTCAGCGGGCGATCAATCCCCGGCGATGAGACTTCCAGATCATATTCACCGGCGATCGGATCCTCGACTTCGAAGATTTCCGACAGCGCACGGGACAGGCCGGCGCAATCATCGACATCAACGCCGCTGCCATCGAGCCGGTCGGTCATGATCTGTAGGCGCGGCCGTTTGCCGGACATCACGCGCACGCGCACCACTTCCAGTCCGAGCTCCTCAGCGAGGGGTTCGGCCAGGGCAAGAATGCGGGCGTCTTGTGGTGTCTTTGTCTTCAAACCGGGTCCCAAGAAACAAAAAGAGCGGCCGCTGACCGCGACCGCTCGATAGCATCATCCGATGCGATCGAACATGTAATGCGGGCTATATACGCCCGTCGCGAGGCGATTGCAAGCATGGCCTCACAGGCGGATCCAATCCATGAAGACCGGGCGACAATCGCCGAGATTCTTGCTCTCATAACGCGTCCGGATGTGGTCTGGAGGCGGATTGCGCCAGTCGGCGGCAGTGTTCGCCTGCCAGGCAAAGCGCTGATCGCGCGCGAACTCCACCATGCAGTGATCGGTATAGGATTTGACATCCGTGGCGATGCGCAGGCGACCGCCGGGCTTCAACAGCCGGGCGAAATGATCGCGGGTCTCCTCCTGGACAAAACGGCGCTTGGCATGGCGCTTCTTGTGCCAGGGATCTGGAAAGAGGAGGAAAATCTGGTCGAGCGACGAGGGTACAAATCGCGGCAGGATTTCGCGCGCATCACCGCGCCAGATCCGGATATTCTCGAGCCCTTCAGCCTCGAGCGCGGTCAGGGCCTTGGCGACGCCATTCAGGAAAGGCTCGATGCCGACATAACCGGTCTGCGGGTTCGTCCCGGCCTGGGCGACAAGATGCTCGCCGGCTCCAAACCCGATCTCCAGCACATGCCGACTGGCTTCGGGAATCGCGGCCGCCGGCAGGACCGGACCCGTTTGCGCAAGCGTGATGCGCGGCAAAAGCTCATCAACAAGCGATTGCTGCCGAGCGGAAAGCGGTTTGCCCTGGGCCCGCCCGAACAGGCGAAAATTCGGTCGGCTCTCGTCCGGGAGGTGGGGATTCTCAGTCATGGGGCAGGCCTTTAGCGGGAAGCTGAGCCAAAATCACCCTGCCAGGCGCAGATAATGCCTATTGCGCCATTTCCTCTTCGCTGGCCAGCGTACGGACAAGCTCCAGCACGCGACGTCGCACTTTCGGGTCGCGAATGCGCGAAAAGGATTCAGCCAGAGAAACGCCGTCCGAACTCTGGATAAAATCATAGACGATCGGTGTCTGGTCGTTTTCTGCGAGCCCGGCTGAGCTGGCCATGTCATGAAGGCCTTCGAAAAAGAACTGGACGGGCACTTCCAGAACGCGTGACAGCCGGTAAAGGCGGCTGGCGCCGACACGGTTGGCGCCGCGCTCATATTTCTGCACTTGCTGAAAGGTGACCCCCAGCTCATCGCCAAGTTTTTCCTGACTCATTTTGAGGATCTGTCGCCGGAGGCGAATCCGGGACCCCACATGGATATCGACCGGATTTGGCCCACGGGTGGATCGGGATTCAGTCTTGGCGGTTTCGGGCATCTGCATCACCTCTTTGGCAGCGTCGTAACACAACCCTTGTGTTGCAGTATAATCACTTTCAGGTCAGGGCTGCGAGCTTTTTCGTTTTTTCAAAAAACGGAAACGTTGTGCTGCAAGCAGGCCGATAATGCCTAAGACTATGATAAGAAAAGGAATGTCGCCCATTTGACTATACAAAGGTGCGCTGATCGCGGCTGGCAGGGCGACATCATAAGCCCCCTCCTCGTCCGGTGCGATCAGGACGGGCATGCGGCCCAACGGGTCGATCACACCGGAATAGCCTCGTGATGCCACGCGAAGCATGGGCAGGCCTGTCTCGATCGCCCGATAACGAGACTGATTGAGATGCTGCCAGGGACCGCTGGTGTCGCCGAACCAGGCATCATTGGAAAGGTTATAGAGCCAGCCCGGGCGTTCAGGCGCAGACCGGACGAAACCGGGAAAAATGGCCTCATAACAGATCAGCGGCATGACCGGCGGTGCGCCGGGAATATTGGAGACAGCTGCCGAGGGCCCCGGGGTGAATTGCAGGCGCGCAAAGTCCTCGAACCCGACCGCCGACACCAGCCAGGCCAGGGGCACGGTTTCGCCGAAGGGGACAAGGCGCACCTTGTCATAGAGCGCGTCGACCCGTGGGGCACCGCTCTCGGCAAAGCGCATCACCGCCATGGAGTTGTGATAGGAGATGCGATCTTCGCCCGCCGCCGCCCGATTGATACCGGCGAGCAGGACTTGGCCATGGCGCAAAGTGTCCCCGATCATCCGCAAGGTCTCGCCATCCTCGAGCATGAAAGTCGGCAAGGCGCCTTCCGGCCAGAGAATATGGGTTGTCTCGGACAGGCCGGGCTGGCGGGTCAGGGCGAGATAGCGTTCGCGGGCGATTTCCGGCCCACCCGGTCCCCATTTTTCGGCTTGGGTCAGTGCCGAGTGGACCAGGCGGAAGCGCATATCGGGCTGATCGGGCGTGGTAATCGAGCCGGTCCGGAGCATGCCCATGAAAAACAGGAAGAAGAGCAGGCCCAGCCCGGCCATAAGCGGCATCAGGCGTCGGCTCATCAAATGTCGCGAGACGGCGGCAGCGGGGGCTGCCAGGACGAATAGGGTCAGGAAAGTCAGCCCGTAAATCCCGAACCAGGCAGCGGTCTGGCTCATCGCGCCGCCGGCTGGCCAGGTATAGCCGGGCAAATTCCAGGGCAGGCCGCTGAACACATGGCCTCTCAGCCACTCCATCAGCGCCAGGGCTGCCGCGAAAACCAGGATGCGCCACTCGGTGTGCTGCGCAAGCCAGACATAGAGCGCGCCCGCCAGACCCCAGAAGACCGCGAGCAGGGCCGCGAAGGCGGGCAGGGCCAGCGGAATCAGGGGCAGGAATTCCGGACCCCGATTGGCAAAGGCGAATCCGACCCAGAATGTACCCGCGAGAAAATAGCCCATGGCGAAAACAAATCCGCGCCAGAAGGCGGCGCGGCGAAAACGCTTGAGTTTACGGGCCCCGTCCAGCGACCAGACCAGGACGGCAAGACCGGGGATGAGCGCCGGCCAGACATGCAGCGGCGCCATCGCCAAAGCACTTACGCATCCGGCGATGAACAGGATCAGCCAGGCCGGCCAGCCCGCAAGAGACTGGGTCCGCACGCGCCAGGTCCAGGGATGAAAGCGGCGGTCGAGTGTCACGACGTGCCAGCCTCGCCAGCTTTCCCGATTTCCGCCTTGCTTTCAGCTTTCTTGGCAGCGCTGGCCTTGGCGCGTCGTGCGGCGGCCGCCTTCATGGAGCGGACGCGCATGCGCTTGATCCTGCGTTGATCAGCTTCGAGGACTTCGAACTCATAGCCCGAGGAATGGCGAATGACTTCGCCGCGCTCGGGAATCCGGCCGACCAGGGTGAAGACCAGGCCGCCGAGGCTGTCGACATCATCATCCTCGTCCGCGGCAGCAATTTCCTCGCCGACCACGTTTTCGAAATCATCGATTTCGGCCCTGGCATCGACATCCCAGATCCCGGGCCCCTTGGTCCGGATGGTGGGGGCATCGCCCTCATCATGCTCATCCTCGATATCGCCGACGATCGGTTCGAGCAGGTCCTCGAGGGTCACCAGCCCGTCAGTGCCGCCATACTCATCCACCACCAGGGCCAGGTGCATGCGGCGGGCCTGCATGCGGCGCAACAGATCCATCGCTCGCATGGAGGGCGGCGCAAACAAGAGCTGACGGCCGATTTCCGGCAGGACTTCCTGTTCCGCCCAGCCTTCAGGCCGTGCACCATCCTCACCGGGCTGCAAATGAGAGATAACATCCTTGATATGCGCCACGGCGACCGGGTCATCCAGGGTTTCGCGATAGATTGGCAGCCGTGAGTGAGCGGCATCGGCAAAAATCTTGGCCAGTTCGCCCAGCGGGGTGGAAATCTCGACCCCGACAATATCGGCGCGCGGCACCATGACATCGGCGACCCGTAAATTATCCAGCGCATCGGCTTCGATCGTCGGATGCGCGGCGCTGGCCGACTGGGTGGGATCGGCGGCCTGAGACGGTTTGTTGAACAGCTGGCGCAGCCAGCTCATCGAGGCGGGAGGGGAGGGTTCCGGAATATCGGTCATCAGGGTTGGGCTATACCTGCAAGGTCTGCGGAATAGGGATCGGCGACGCCGAGCCCGGCAAGCGCGCGGCGTTCGAGCGTTTCCATTCGTTCGGCTTCATCATCGGTCTGGTGATCATAGCCCTGCAGGTGCAGATAGCCATGGATGACGAGATGGCGGAGATGATCGACGACAGCGATGGCACGCGCATCGGCTTCGCGACTGATCACGCCCCAGGCCAGGGCGATATCGCCAAGATGATTATCGGTCTGTTCGGCCGAGGGGAAGGACAAGACATTGGTCGGGCCATCGCGGTCGCGAAACCGCTGATTGAGATCGGTGATCGCGGTGTCATCGGTGAGCAGAATGGCGATTGCGCCGGGACGGGCATTATCGATCAGCGCACCGGCCGCGGCCAGCGCTTCGCTGATCAGCCGGGTCTTGCCTTTAATCGCGCCCCAACTGTCATCCTCGACGATTAAATCAGCGGCGTTCATGGCCGTTCGCGGCTCGCCTCCCGGTTGGCATCTTCCTCATAGGCGGCCACGATGCGCGCCACCAGATCGTGACGCACCACATCGCCGCGGTCGAATCGTACGATAGCGACTCCGCGGGTTTTTGCCAGAATAGAAAGAGCATGCGGCAAGCCGGACGGGTCACGCGGGTGGAGATCGCACTGGCTTGGATCGCCCGTCACGGCCATGCGCGAGCCCTCGCCCAGGCGCGTCAGCACCATTTGCATCTGAGCGCGTGAGGTGTTCTGGGCCTCGTCCACAAGAACGAAGGCGCGATTGAGCGTTCGCCCGCGCATAAAGGCGATCGGCGCGACCTCGATCCGTCCAT
>JBELMP010000002.1:0-70042 GCA_042095695.1 Maricaulis sp.
GGTCCTTAAAGGCGGATTTCAGCGAGCCGAGACCCTGCATATCCGTATCCGGACGCATGTGCTCGTCATGGTCGAGAATGTTCAGGCCGAGCTGATCCTTGACCGGAACGACCGTATTCTTGAAGCGACCTTCTTGCCAGGCGCGCGCTGCGCGCTTCTGGCTTTCCATGGCATAGGCATCAACATCATCACGGGAGAAGCCGTACTTGGTGGCGATGAGGTCGGCGGAAACGCCCTGCGGCACGATATAGTGGTCGAAGGAGATTTCCGGATCAGCGCCCATGGCACCGCCATCGGAGCCCATCGGCACGCGAGACATGGCTTCCACACCACCGCCAATGGCCATATCGGCTTCGCCGGACATGACTTTAGCCGCCGCGACATTGACCGCTTCCAGGCCGGAGGCACAGAAACGATTGAGCTGGTAGCCCGCGGTCGTTTCAGCATATTTCGCGTTCATGACAGCCGAGCGGGAGATATTGCCGCCCTGCTCGCCGACGGGTGAGACCACGCCCATGATCACGTCATCGACCAGCCCCGTATCCAGCTCATTGCGATCGCGGATCGCCTCAAGCTGCTGGGTCGCCAGCTGCAGCGCGGTGATTTCGTTGAGCGCGCCGCCCTTCTTCTTGCCACGCGGCGTGCGCACGGCATCATAGATATAAGCTTCAGTCATTTTATGTCCTTTCCGCTTCGCGGGTTTCATCCTTATCGACACAAATCAGTTCGTCGCACCTTTCGGCACGATTATTCCCCTTCCTCCACCATGTGGTAAGCGACGGCATGCTCGCCTCGCTCATTGAGAGCATCGGCAATGCGCAGCCGTTCTTCGACGGGTTTGTTTTGCGAAAGCTTGGCCTTGCCATCCAGACGCTCGATCTCGAATTCGAATACCTGGATCGATGCTTCCAGCTTGGCCCGCTTTTTCTCTTCAATATCGGTAATGCGCCATTGCTCCTCGAAGTCCGCGATTTGCGCGGACAAGGCCCTTTCAGCATCTTCCCCGTCGAGCGGGACCAGCGTGCCGAAAGCGTGAATGGCGATGTAATTCCAGGTCGGTACATTCTCCGCCGGGTTGGAATACCAGGTCGGGGATACATAGGCATGCGGCCCGGCGAAGACGGCAATAGCCGGTTTGCCGGCCTGGATAGCCTTGGCCATGGGATTGGCGCGCGCCACATGACCGATCAGGGCCTGGCGTTCATCGGCCAGACGCAGCGGAATATGAGTGGCGGCGAGATCCGGCTCGCCCGGGACGAGAAGCAGCGCAAAATCATACGATCGCATCAGCGAGCGCATTTCTGCTTCATCACCCATTTTGAAAGCCGGAGGGATGTGCATGCCCTACAGCGTCCTTCCGATCAGGAGTTTCATGATCTCATTCGTGCCGCCATAGATGCGCTGGACACGGCTGTCAGTCCACATCTTGGCAATCGGATATTCCGTCATATAGCCATAGCCGCCGTGAAGTTGCACGCACTCGTCGATCACTTCGTTCTGCGTGTCCGACACCCAGTATTTCGCCATGGAGGCCGTGGCCGGGTCCAGCTCACCCTTCATCAGGCGTTCTGAACAGTGATGGACAAAGACTTCCGCCAGTGTCGCCTTGGTCTTGCACTCGGCCAGTTTGAACTGGGTATTCTGGAAGTTGAACACCGGTCGGCCGAAAGCCTGGCGTTCTTTCACATAGGTGATGGTTTCATGTAGGGCACGCTTCATCGCGCCTACGCCCTGGACACCAATCTGAAGGCGTTCCTGCGGCAATTGCTGCATCAGCTGGATGAAGCCCTGGCCTTCTTCCTGACCCAAAAGGGCGTCAGCGGGCACCCAGACATCTTCAAAGAACAGCTCGGACGTGTCCTGGGCCTTCATACCGACCTTGTCGAGCAGCCGGCCGCGACGGAAGCCATCAACCTTGTCGGTCTCGACCATGATCAGGGAAACGCCGTCATAGCCTTTTTCGGGATCCGTCTTGCAGACAACAATGATGAAATTGGCTGAGCCACCATTGGTGATGAAGGTCTTCTGGCCATTGATCCGATAGCCATTGCCATCCTTGACCGCTGTCGTCTTGACGCTTTGCAGATCCGAACCCGTGCCCGGCTCCGACATGGCGATGGCACCGATCAGCTCACCGGAGATCATGCGGGGCAGGATGGATTTTTTCTGATCTTCCGATCCGTAATGCACCACATAGGGTGCGATGATGGAGTTGTGCAGGCCGACGCCCCAACCCGCCGCGCCGATTTCTGCGCCGGCGGTATGGAAGACGTATTCATGACCCCAGTCGCCACCAGCACCACCGTATTCCTCCGGCACGGAGGGGCAGAGAATGCCGGCCTCGCCCGCCTTGGTCCAGATCTCGCGATCGACCATGCCCTGCTCTTCCCAGCGCTCGGCATTGGGAACGCATTCCTTGGCCATGAAACCGCGGACACTGTCCTCGAAAATTTTTACGTCATCCCGCTCAAGAAAAGCTGGACGCGGTACGTTGAGTGGATCTTGAAACATGACCGTCCTCCCCAGGAGTCAAACAATTACCGACCAGTCAGGATAAAGGGGCCGCCCTCTTGCCGGAGCATGCCCCTTTTGGGCCTGACCGCATTAAAACGCCTCCGCATCGAGCGCCATCATCGTATCGGCACCGGCCTTGGCCTTGGCCAGATGCATGGCGCCTTCCGGCACCCAACGATCGAGGAAATAGCGACCGGTCGTCAGCTTGTTCTCATAGATAGGATCGGTGTCGCCTGCGGCAATCTTCGCGGCGGAGACCTTGGCCATTTTCGCCCACATATAAGTCAGGCAGGTTAGACCGAAGAGATTGAGATAATCATGGCTGGCGGCGCCGGCGTGATCGAAGTTCTGCAGCGCATTATTCATCAGCCAGTCGGTTGCGTCCTGGAGCTGGGCTTTCAGCGCGGCCACTGCATCGACGAAGGGCTGCGTTGTTTCATCACCGCCCTCGGCGATGAAGGCGTCCAGCTCGCCCATAAAGGTCGTGATCGGGCGCATGCCATTCATGGCCAGTTTCCGGCCAACCAGGTCGAGGGCCTGAACGCCATTCGTGCCCTCGTAAATCAGCGTGATGCGGGCATCGCGCAGAAGCTGGGACGCTCCCCATTCTTCGGTGAAGCCGGAACCGCCATGCACCTGCAGGCCGTTGGAGACCATGTCATAGCCCTTGCCCGTCAGGTAGGACTTCACGATCGGGGTCAACAGCGCCATGTAGTCGCCGCCCTTTTCGCGCAGTGCAGGATCGTCGGATTTCTCTTCCAGATCGCCATGCAGAGCGGTCCAGAAAGCAAAGGCCCGACCAGCTTCGACAAAGGATTTCTGATCCATCAGCATGCGACGCACATCCGGATGGACAATGATCGGATCGGCAGGGCCGTTCGGATTTTTCGGCCCGGTCAGGGACCGGCCCTGCAGCCGGTCACGCGCGTATGCGACCGATTGCTGATACGCGCTTTCGGCCAGGGCATAGCCCTGCAGGCCGACACCGAGGCGGGCTTCATTCATCATGATAAACATGATTTTGAGACCCTTGTTTTCCTCACCGACCAGCCAGCCCGTTGCGTCGTCATAGTCCATGACGCAGGTGGCATTGCCATTGATGCCCATCTTGTGCTCGAGGCCGCCACATTTCAGCGAATTGCGCTCGCCCGGCTCGCCGTTTTCATCCGGGATGAATTTCGGGACGACGAAGAGGGAAATACCCTTCACCCCTTCCGGCGCACCTTCAATGCGGGCCAGGACAAGATGGACGATATTGTCCGCCATGTCGTGCTCACCGGAGGAGATCCAGATTTTCTGACCGGTTATCTTGTAGGAACCATCCGGCTGCGGCACCGCCTTGGTGCGCAGAAGACCCAGATCCGTACCGCAATGCGGCTCGGTCAGATTCATCGTGCCGCCCCATTCGCAGGAGATCATCTTGGGTAGGTAAAGCGCCTTTTGCTCTTCCGAACCGCCGGTATAGAGCGCAGCTGCGGCGCCCAGGGTCAGTCCCGGATACATGCCGAACGCCATGTTTGAGGAAGACACCATCTCGTTGACGGCGAGGTTGAGCACGTGCGGCAGACCCTGGCCGCCATACTCCGGATCAGAGGACAGCGCGGTCCAGCCGGCTTCCGACATTTGCTTGAACGCGTCTTTCCAGCCGGTCGGCGTGGTGACATTGCCATCCGCATCGCGGGTGCAGCCTTCCACATCACCGACCTTGGACAGCGGCGCCAGAACGCCCTCGCAGAATTTGCCACCCTCGTCGAGAATAGCGTCGACCGTGTCGCGGTCTGCATCCGCAAAACCGGGCAGGTGCGAGTATTGGGAAATGTCGAGAACATCATGCAGCACGAATTGCTGATCACGGACAGGGGCGCGATATGCGGCCATTTTGCTTCCTCCACCAAGGGCAAGCCGACTTTGCGCCGGCGTCGATATTAGTCGGGCGAACCGGACGAGGCATGTCCGGTCCAGGGATCCAGTCGTGCCGCCGCCAGAGCTTCAAAAGCCCGGGCGCGGCGCTTTATTTCTTCCGAGGGTTCATTCTCGTTCAGGCGGGCATTGAGCCAGTCCAGACCCGCCTGCATTTCATTGATGGCGCGCTCGACATCCTCGCGCTGCTGATTGAGCACACCGATGCGTGCCTCGAACCGGCGCACGGCGGCAATCAGGGCTTCAGGGTCCTGACGGTCGATGAAATGCAGATCGAGCATTTCCTTGATCTCGTCCAGCGCGAAGCCAACGCGCTTGCCGCGCAGGATCAGCTCCAGTCGGGCACGGTCCTCGGCGGAATAAACGCGAGAGGCACCCCGCCGTGTCGGTGAAATCATGCCCTTTTGCTCGTAAAACCGCAGGGTCCGCGGCGTTACGTCGAACTCTTTGGCGAGCTCGCGAATGGAAAATTCGGTGTCGGGCGGGACAGGCTTAACCATGGGCTGAACAATGTTCACATCTTAACGCGAACGTCAACGTCAAATTTGTGACACGAACTATCCTCTGACTGCGACTGGAGTTTTTCCAACTCTTCACTTTCCCTTCCCGCTGAGACACGGCAATCTGCGGCAATGTTGAAGATTTCGCGTCTGGCAATCCTGTCCGCCCTGGCACTGCTGATCCCGGCGTTTTCGGTCGCCGCATCGGCTCAGGACGACCCGTTCTCCATCCTCGCCCCGCAGCCCGCACAGGAAGAGGAAACCCCTCCACTTGCGCCGCCTGCCGCCGCCTTTTTGGGTCGTGACGCCTATCTTGCCGATCGCGAGGATGACGGCGTTGAGGAAGTTGTGACCTACTGGCATGTCGAGCGGACGACGCTGGACGGAAGCCTCATCTCTGAAACACGTTACGAAGCCGGGCTTGCCGATCGCTACGCCTACACCCAGGAGGAGGATGGTCGCTCGATTATCGATTTCACGACCGGCCGTATCCTGTTCGTCGGCGAGGGCGGCGTGCTCAACACGCCGATCTCGGCTCATGTTCATCGCCAGATGAATACATTTCTCAGCTTCACCAATAACGGCACGCTGGACAATGTGCCGGGCCCCGGCGGCGCGACATTCGAACGCTTCTGGATCGAGGCGGCCCTGGGCATCCGCGCCGGCCCGGTAATGATTTATGGTGATACCGATGAAGACGGTGTCTGGCTGCTACAGCGACGCCCGGACACACCTCCAATCGTACGCATTACGCCGGGACAGGCAGGCACAGCCGGACACGCACAAAGCTTTGCCAGCTGGCTGCGGCACAACGCCCCGCTACATCCGGATGTCCTCCCCTATTTTTCAGGCCTGACAGCAATTCCGGACGCGTTCAGCTTTGTCGTCTTCAGCCCATCCAGCCCGGACGGGCGGCGCGAGACCTGGCGACTGGAACATACTCAATCGCGCCTCGCGAGCCTGCCCTGGCCGGATGCGGCGGAGTCGGCCGCAATCGACCAATATGCCCTGCCCAATCCGCTTATGACCGAGCTGGTCGGGCTCGGCTGGACGGCGGCACGACGCCAGCATGCCGGTGAGGAAGCCGGCTGGCCTATTGTCGCGCAATCCCTGTTCGATGCGGGGGACAAGGCCGGTGCCTATCTCACCTTGCTCCAGGCAACGCATCATTACGGTCCGTGCACGCCGGCAACACCGGGCGCGGTGTGCACAGGCATGAACCAGCTGGCCATCGCCGCGCTGGGCGACCCCGAGCTGCAAGGCCTTATGGACACGATCAGCAGCGGGCTCGGCGCGCCCGCTGAGCTCCTCGCCACCCTCACGCCATATCTGGATCGTGGCGACAAGGCGGGTGCGGCCGCGGCACTGCTGGCGGCGCAGGCTGCTGCTCGACTGGAAATCCAGGGCCGCAATGGCGATGCCGATCCCTTGGCGCTCTTTCTGCAAGCCGCCGAGGCCGACCCCAATGCTCCGACGACCTATTGGCATGCCGGTCGCTATGCGGCAGCTAATGAGGACCTGGAAACCGCCTGGCAGCTTTTCGACATTGCGCGATCCCTGCCGGCACCCATGTCGGAACTGGCCCGGCGAGAGGCCGGAGCGCTTGACGAAAGGCTGCGCGGCATTGCGCCGAGTTTCTTCGGACCACTGGAGCCCGAGCTGCCAGAGTTTTCCACATTTTTTACGGCGGATTAACCGAGTCATCTCCTTGTCTCGACTCAGGTTTTCCGAGTCCCGCCCTGATTCTCTGAATTTGGGTGTGGAAACACTAGATATAGTGCGTCCCGCCTCGGTTTACACAATATTAACCGCCCGATAGCGTTACCGGGGCTAAAGAAGTGAGCGATTCGCATGTCGTCTGGGGGACCCTGGAGCGTTAAGGGCATTGATCCGCGTGCACGTGCGCGGGCCAAGACTGCCGCGCGCCGCGAGGGCATGACCCTGGGCGAATGGCTCAACCGTGTCATTCTCGATGATAACGAGTTGGCCGGCGCTCACTGGGATGATGCCCTGGAGGCCTATCCCGGTTTCGATGGCGCACCGAGCGCCAATGACGCCGATGACCGGCTCATCCGCGCCATGATTAATCGTCTCAGCGAGCGTATCGAGAATGCCGAACAGGCGTCGGCCAGGACTTTGTCCGAACTCGACAAGGCGATCAGCCAGCTCGCCTCCAACGTGGTCAAGTCGGGCCAGAAGCAGAGCGAGAAACTGACCGCCTCCGACCGCCAGCTGACCGATGTGCAGCGCTCGCAGGTCGAACTCGCAAAACGGCTCAAATCTCTCGAGGGCCAGGTTTCGAGCGCCGCGCCGGGTCAGGGCAAGGCGATCGAACAAACGCTGATGAAGCTGGCCCGGCGTGTCTATGAGTATGAAAACGACATGGCCGCCCGCCTCTATGAGCAGGAAGAGACCGGCCGGGACGCCTATCGCCAGTCCGAGGCGCGGATCGATACCCTGGAAGCGCGGACCGAAAAGCTCGCCGATCTCGCTGACCGGCTGGAGAGCTCGGAACGCGGAACAAACGATTCGGCTCGCCAGCTGGAAACCGCCTTTGCCCGGCTGGATGAGCGCCTGCGCGCCGTTGAAAACCGGAATGCCAGCGACAATGTCGATCTTGAGAGGCGCTTTGAGCGACTGACCGATGATGTCGCCAAGACCATCGCCGAGACCCGCAATCAGCTCGGCCATACGGCGGGCCGGGTCGAGGATAGCGAACGGCGGCAAATTGACAGCATGGCCCGCCTCGGTGACGAGATTTCGCGTCTCGCACAGGCGATCGACACGCGCTTTTCAGAGAATGAGCGGCGGGCCGAAGAGGCTCGCAAGGACCGCCGGACAGAAGATGCCCTGAACACCCGGATCGATGCGGTACGGCAGGAAAATCGCGATTCCATGCGGCGAATGGCTGAGGAAGTCACCAAGCTCGGTCGCACCCTCGCCGAGCGGATTGAGCGGTCGGAAAAGCGCGCAAGTCATGCGGTCGCGGCGGCAACGGATCGCATGACCGAAGCCGTCGAACGCATCGAGAAGGCCGGTTCGAACGGCGAGGCGGAACTCGAGGACAGGCTGCGCCAGTCGGAAGAGCGGACCGCGAGCAAGATTGACGAGGCAGTCGGCGGTGTTCAGGAACGTCTGGCAGCCCTGCGCAGCGAGACGGAAGAGACCCTCACCCCGGTGCAGCGCGCGATGACCGCCCTGGCGGATCGACTGGAAAGGATTGAAGGCAAGGCCCAGACCCCGGAGACGACGCCGGAGGCAACGCCAGAGCCGGGCCAGACCGCCCCGGCCAGTGCGCCATCCGCTGCGCCCGCCGGGCCCAGCTATCAGACACCTGATTTGAGCCAGCCACTCGGCCCTCCGCCACAGGCAGAGATTCCGGCCAGTCATTTTGACAGCGGCAAGACAGATCCCTTCCTCAATGCGCCCGATCCGGTGGCGCCTGAGCCGATGTCCGAGCCAGCGTCCGCACCCGTATCGCAACCCCTCGCGGCGCCTGTATTGCGTGAACCCGCCCAGCCGGCGATTAACCCGCAAGCAACGCCCCTGCCCACCAAGCGGCAGGCCCGGCGCGCCAGACGCGAACAAGCAGCCGCCCATCAGGCCGCGCCCGCCGAAGCGCGAGCGCCCTTGCCACCGCGCCCGACCGCTCGTGCCGGTGCGACCGCAGATGCGGACTTCCTCGCCTCAGCCCGCGAGCGCACGCGCTCAACGCAGGATTATGGGTCCTATGGCGCGGAAAACCGCCCCAGCAAGTTCAGTCGGGCCACCCTGATCGCGATCCCGATGGCTGCGCTGATCATGTTGGGCTGTGCCGGCGCCATCCTGCTTTGGGAAGCGATCCAAGGGCCGGACGAGACAACGATTATCGCAGGCAATGAAAACAGCGCCTTCCTCGCTCAGATCGAGGCGGGTCTCGCAGAAGAGGACGCGACGACCTCCAACGCCCCCGCGACCGAAGCCACGCCGCCTTCCGAGGAAGCCTCGCCTATCGAAGCAGAACCGGTCACCCAGGCACCCGCGAATATGGTCGCCGATGCGAGCGGCAGCGTGACACCCGCACCTGTCGAAGCTGATGACCTCCCCGCGGCGGCGCCCAGCCTCGCCGCGACCGGCGCCTCGGAGGGGCGGCCGACACTGCAAAGCGCGGCGGCGGACGGCAATCCGATCGCCCGCTACCAACTCGGCCTGCAGCAATTGGAGGCCGGCGATGCGCGCTCTGCCGCCATTCTCCTGCGGCGTGCCGCCGAACAGGGTGTCCCGGACGCGCAATATCGCTATGCCAAGCTGCTGGAAACCGGCGAAGGTGTTGATATTGATCTGGAAGAAGCCCGGCGCTGGACCGAGCGTGCGGCGAATGCCGGTCATCGACGTGCCATGCACAATCTGGCCGTGATGTATTATTACGGAACCGGCGCTGAGCGGAATTTTGAATCGGCGGCACGCTGGTTCCAGGAAGCCGCCCTGTTGGGCCTGCAGGACTCCCAGTTCAACCTGGCACTTCTGTTCGAAAGCGGCCAGGGCGTTCCCTTGAGCCTTCCGGACGCCTATGCTTGGTACATGATCTCGGCATCGGCCAATGATACGACGTCCCAGGAACGGGCCGTCGACCTGGAAGAAATGATGGAGGCAGACGCCCTGACGCAAGCGCGGCAGGCGGCGACAAGCTTCCAGCCCCGCCCGATCGATCCGGAGGTGAATGGCCTCTACCAGGGCCAGCCCTGGGATCGCACAGCGACCGCCAACCCGGCTGATGTCGAGCGCGTCCAGGGCTTCCTATCCGCGCTCGGCTACGGCCCCGGACCGATTGACGGGGCAATGGGCACACGCACACGCGAGGCCATCATGGCCTTTGAGGCTGATCAGGGATTACCGCGCACAGGCCGCGTCGACGCCGTTCTCATTGAGCGGCTGGAACGCGCCGTGAACGGCTAGAGGGCGCGGTGCAGATCTACCTGCCTATCGCAGAGGTCTCGGTAAATATCTTTGTCTTGTTGGGGCTTGGCGCCGGTGTCGGATTCCTCTCGGGCATGTTTGGTGTCGGCGGCGGGTTTCTGATGACACCGATCCTGATGTTCATCGGCATCCCGCCCACAGTCGCCGTTGCATCCGAAGCCAATCAGATTGTCGCGTCCTCGGCCTCAGGCGCACTGGCCCACTGGGTTCGCAAATCTCTTGATCCGAAAATGGGCCTGGTCCTGCTCGCCGGCGGTGTCGCGGGCTCCGTTTTCGGCGTCCGGCTCTTCGCCATACTGTCGACACTGGGACAGATCGATCTGGTAATCCGGCTCAGCTATGTCGGCTTTCTGGGCATTATCGGCTCCATCATGCTGGTTGAGAGTGTGCGGGCGATACGCCGCCGTACCCAACCGGCAGAACGCCGCGAAGGCGGCAGCTTGCGCCGCAAGCGGAACTGGATTGATGCCCTGCCGCTGAAAATGCGCTTTCCAAGGTCGGGCCTTTATATCTCGGTCATCCCGCCTATCGCGATCGGCTTCCTGGTCGGTACGCTGGCAGCAATCATGGGCGTGGGCGGCGGTTTCGTCATGGTCCCGGCCATGATCTATATCCTGCGCATGCCGACCAGTGTCGTCGTCGGCACCTCACTCTTCCAGATCTTTTTTGTCTCAAGCCTGACCACGGTCTTGCAGGCGGCGCAGAACCAGACTGTCGATGTGGTGCTGGCATTGTTGCTGACCATTGGCGGGGTCATTGGCGCCCAATTCGGCGCCCGGGCGGGGCGCTATGTGAAGGCCGAGGATCTGCGCGCACTGCTGGCGATCATGGTGCTCGCCGTCTGTGCCAAGGTCGGATTTGAACTTATCGTCACGCCTGCAGATCTGTATGTGGTCCTGCCGCGCGGGCTGGAAGGCGGCCATTGATGATTATCGCACTGATCGCCAGCCTTTTTGCGCAACAGGTCACACCGGACGCCCCGTCGATCATGCCGGCCTTCACCAAGGACATTGTCGAAATCCGGCAGGATTTCGCCGGTGAGGAGCTCATCCTGTTCGGCGCGACACAGGGACTGACAATCCAGGACGAGATTGTCGTAATCCTGCGCGGGCCGGCACAGGACCTTCGGGTCATGCGACGGGCTCGCACATTCGGCATCTGGGTCAATACCGCGCCTCGTGATTTCGAGGATGTGCCCAGCTATTACGCTGTCTCCAGTACGCGTCCGCTGGCCGAGATCGCCGACCCCGAAGCCCTGATCAATCGTGGCATTGGTCTGCAGAACCTCATGTCCGATACGGCAGCCGCCGACGACGATACCGATCGGGCATACCGGCAGGCCGTCGAGCGCGCGGGAATACGCAACGCGCTCTATGTGAATGATCCGGTAGGCGTTGAGGTTCTTGATGGTGGACTGTTCCGGGCGCGACTGGCCCTGCCACCGGTGACACCTGTCGGGACCTATAATGCCGAGGTTTATCTCTTCCGCGACGGCCGACCGATCGCCAATCGGACGATCAGCCTCTATGTCGAAAAGGCCGGGATAGAGCGCTGGGTCTATGATTTCGCCCACCAATGGCCGCTGTTATACGGCCTGGCCTGCGTCATTCTCGCTGCCTTCGCCGGCTGGGCGGCCGCCTCGGCCTTCAACCGTCGCTGATCGTCAGCTTTGCCTTCGCCCGCTCGGAGACTAGGTCCCATCGCATGGCAAAACCATTCAACATTCCCCCGATCGCGCTCTGGCTCGGACTTGGCGGCTGGATTCCCTTCTGGGTGCCGGTCGCCCTATCGGCACAGGCCTTGATCTCAGGACGCAGCGCCGCGGCGGAGGAAATGGCCTTCACCATTTACGCTGGTCTCATCCTCAGCTTTCTCGGCGGCGTGAGATGGGGCGGAGAAATCGTCCGCCGCGACCCGCCGGATCTTCCGATCCTGACCGCTTCCATCCTGCCATCCCTCGGCGCGCTCGCGGCGGCCTTCATTCACTGGGCCGGACAGCCCATGCTCGCCTGGGCGGCGCTGGCCACCGGCTTTTGGATCATGCTCGTCTGGGACCGCCGTTCGGTTCGGCAAATGACGCTGCCAAAATGGTTCGGCGCACTTCGCCTGATTCTGACGTGCGGAGTGTTTCTGTCCTGCCTCGCCATGGCCGCGATTTACAGCCTCTCCCGGAGCTGAGGGCGATCGGCGACCAGCTGGCCTGCCGCGATGGCATGCAAGGCGGTCTGCCCCATGACCAGGACGTCAGGCGTCCGTCCGAAACAGGCCGTGAACGCCGCATCACGGACATTGAGCCCGCCGGTAAAGGCGCCAAAGGCCGGCATGATCAGGCGCTGACCGTCGGTGGCGAAACAGCGCCGTCGCACGGAACGGCCACGCCCCCGGACCTTGGCACAGGGATGAAGATGGCCGGCTATTTCACCGCGTGCCGGCGCTTCCAACGGTTCATGGCGCAGCGTCAGGGCACCGAGCTGCAATTCATGCCGAATATCGCCGCCCAGATCCTGTGGTGGCTGCGGGTCGTGATTGCCTTCGATCCAGGTCCAGCGTGCCGTACGCGCCACGAGTTCTCGAAGTCGCTCACGATCTTCGGCGTCCATGCGGTGTTCCGCCCACATGTCGTGGAAACTGTCACCCAATGCAATGACATGGACGGGCGCATGAAAGTCGAGTGCGTCCACCAGTCGGGACAGGGTTGCCCGCGTATCATAGGGCGGCAGCATCTGGCCGCTGCGGGCAAAGGCTGAACCTTTCTCGAAATGCAGGTCCGACACGATCAGCGCGCCATGTTCCGGCAAGACCAGAACACCATCGGCATCCGCAAGCGCTGCCTCTCCGGCAAGGTTGAGTTTCAGGGTGGCACGGCGGTCGGTCACGAATTCGGGGCTCCCAGGGCTTCCGCGATCAGATCCTCCGATGCGTCTTCCAGAATGCTTTCATGGCCCTCACCATAGACAGGCTCCTTGCCGACTTCGAGCATGACCGGCACTGCAAGGGGCGAGATGCGGTCGAGTGCCTGATGCATGATCTTGCCCTTGACCCGTGACAAAGCCTGTCCGAGGCGTCGGATATCGAGCAGTCCCGTCGCCGCATCCTGCCAGGCGGCTTGCAGCAGAAGATGGTCCGGCTCGTGCTCACGCAGGACGTTGTAAATCAGGTCCGTCGAGAAAGTGACCTGGCGCCCGGTCTTCTCCTGGCCGGGAAAACGCCGCTCGATCAGGCCCGCAATTACCGCACAATTGCGGAAGGTCCGTTTCATCAAATCGCTTTCGGCAAGCCAGGCATCAAGGTCGTCGCCCATTATGTCCTCGGCAAAGAGGGCATCAAAGTCCAGCCCGCTCAGATCCTTCAATCCCCACACTGCGAGCGCGTATTCATTGGCGACAAAGCCCATGGGCCGCATGCGCATGCGCTCAAGGCGACGGGTCAGCAACATGCCCAGGGTCTGATGCGCCAGCCGGCCTTCAAACGGGTAGCAGACCAGATAGTATTTTGCTGCGCGCGGATAGGTCTCGACAAGCAGTCCATCGGCCGGCGGTAATTGCGATTTTTCCTTTTGAAGCGACAGCCAGTCCTGGACCTGAACCGGGAGTTTGGACCAGGCATCAGGCGCCTGGACGAGATCTCGCACTCGTTTTGCCAGATAGGTCGACAGCGGAAACTTCCCGCCCTGATAGCTGGGAATTTTCGGCTCCGGATCGCTGGAGCGCGTGACCCGGGCGGTCATCTCCTCAATGCCCTCGAATTGCAGGATCTGCCCGGCAAACAGAAAACTGTCGCCTGGCACCAGCTGTTCGACGAACCATTCCTCGATCTGACCGAGGCGACGCCCGCCCCGGCCGCGCGCCGCCAGCTGAACATCAAGCATCGGGGCTTCCACAATCGTTCCAACATTCAGCCTGTGGCGCTGGGCAATCTGCGGATTTCGCGCCCGCCAGCCCCCTTCACGCGCGCGGACCAACCGACGAAAACGGTCATAGGTGTTCAGCGCATAGCCGCCGGTCGCTGTAAAATCGACGGCACGGTCAAACAGTTCACGATCCAGATGGGCATAAGGGGCTGCGCTGCGCACTTCTGCGAAAAGCTGATCCGCTTCAAAGGCCTCGCCACAGCCTCGCCCCATAATGTGCTGGGCCAGGACATCCATGGCTCCGGCCTGCAAGGGTTCTCCGTCCAGGACATGTTCCGCCACGGCGTCGCGAGCGGCTTCGCATTCCAGATGTTCGAACCTGTTCGTCGGCGCGAGGATTGCGCGGGAGGGGGTATCAAGCCGGTGATTGGCCCGGCCCAGGCGCTGGATCAGGCGGGATGACCCTTTCGGCGCACCCAGCTGGACAACGAGATCCACATCACCCCAGTCAATGCCCAGATCCAGGGTCGAGGTACACACGACGGCCTTGAGCGCGCCCTTGGCCATCGCCGCCTCGACCTTGCGACGCTGTTCCGGAGCCAGCGAGCCGTGATGCAGGGCGATGGGTAGATTGTCCGTATTGATCTGCCAGAGCGACTGAAATGTTGCCTCGGCCTGCGCCCTCGTATTGACGAAGACCAGTGACAGCCGGGCCTGTTTGATCTCGGCGTAGATATCGTTCAACGCATGCCGTCCGGAATGCCCGGCCCAGGGAATGCGATCGTCCGGGTCAAGAATGTCGACCCGTGGCCGCGCCCCAGCCGCGCCGCGCACAATCCGGGCGAAAGCGGGCTCAGCGGGCGGTTGGGGAACCAGCCAGCGGGCCAGCCCCTGCTCGTCTGCAACCGTTGCCGACAGGCCAACACGCTGCGCATCGGGCGCCCAATGGCTCAGCGCCGCCAGCGCCAGTGACAGCAAATCCCCGCGTTTTTGAGGCGCGATGGCGTGAATTTCATCGATAATGATCCGTTGCAGGTCCGCGAAAAAGACCGCCGCATTCTGGGTGGCGCAGAAAAGCGAAACCTGCTCAGGCGTGGTCAGGAGAATATCCGGCGGATGCGCACGCTGTCGCTGGCGTTTCGACGCGGAGGTATCACCGGTCCGGGTCTCGATCCGCAAGTCGAGCCCCATCTCCTCCACCGGAGTCATGAGATTGCGGGCGACATCGACGGACAATGCCTTGAGCGGCGAGATGTAAAGCGTATGCAGACGATGGGGGCGCCGACTCTGACCGGCAGATGGCGCAAGATCGATCAGGCTGGGCAGAAATCCGCCCAGCGTCTTGCCACCGCCTGTCGGTGCTATGAGCAGGGCGTGCTCACCGGCCTGGGCTGCCGCAATCATCTCCAGCTGGTGGCCGCGCGCTGCCCAGCCGCGCGTATCGAACCAGCGCTGGAAGCGTTCCGGCAGGAGATGGGATAGATCGGCAGGCGCGGACATGATCCAGACATAGCCGTCACTTGTCCCGGTGGGAATGCTCGCACTGCCCCGGGGGACAGGAGGGGTGAGCGTCCCTCTGACCTTTTGCCGCGTTTTCGCCATGCTCAGGCTCAAGCTGATGCCTGCGAGGAATTATCATGGACCATGCCGTAATCGAGCGTTATCGCGCCCTGGACGCAGCCTTTGTGGCCCGCGCAGGCCGCGGGGACCGTCTCACGGCGCGCTTTGCCGCCCTCGCCGGCCTGTCGGCGCCCCAGGACGTTGAAACCCTGATCGAACGCAGTTTCGAAACCCGCGATTCCCTGAACCGTGTTCTGGGTCTCTGGCGCGCGCCCAGCAAGTCCATGCGACTGGTTTTCGCCACCGCTCTGGTCGCTTCGGAGCGCTCCGCCGAGCATTTCTTCGAAGCCCGCAGGGCCTTGCGGGAACGGCGCGACCAGCGCGGCAGCCGCGCGCTCTCTCACGGCGGGGCGTGCGCTGCCCTGGCGCTGATCGCCGCGGGCGGCCATCCGCATCAGGCCGATCAATTCTACGATATTCTTGATGCGATTGCCGCCCCGTGGTGGCGACGGGAGGCCAGTCGCGAAGAGATCATCGCTGCCGCACTGGCGGCCATGGGCGATCTTCCTGACGAGGCCCGCGCCCGGCTCGACAGGGCCCGGCAGACCCTGCGCGACGCTCATATTCCTGATTCAGCGGTTGAGGCGGCCGCCTATGAAGTCGCCTTTTTTGAACCCGAGGCTGGCGATGTCGCGGCCTCATGGACCGCGTTGAGCATTGCCGTGCGCGGACGCAGCGCGCTGAAGAATGGAGTTGGCAAGACCGGACTGGCCATTTTGTCAGCGCAGGGACATGGCCAGGAAGTGGCCGACGCGCTGGTGGATGCGTTTGACGGGTTGAGGGAGATACGTCCGCGCATTTCCTCCCAGGTCTCGGCACGGATCGCCCAGCGTCTGGCCCAGGCGCAGCTGGGCAGCAGGGCACCGATGAGTGCCGCGAGCGATCTGGCGGCGATTCTGGCGGCGCAGGCGGCGATGATCGCGGCCGTCACCGCAGCGACGACGAGCGCGACAGTCGCAGCGACCAGTTAGACAGGTGACAGCGTCCTGATTTGCAGTCATGCTGCCCAGGCACATAATGGGGGGATGATGTGCCGTTCAGGACTTTGAATTCGAAGAATATCCTCAAGACGCTCGAGCGCCTCGCGCTTCGGGTCAGTGAGCGTTTTCCTGACGCCGGCCTCAATCATGTCATCCAGGAATTGATCGAACTCGGTCAGCGTGACCGGCGCCGAGCGGAGAAGCTTGCCAGACCCTATATCCTGCTCAGGCTGGGGATTTTCATCGCGATCGGCGCGGCGCTCCTGGCGCTGGCCTATATGGGCTACCGCCTGTCAGGCACGCTCGCGGTCGAGGATGCGAAGGCAGATATCTACACGATTTTCGAAGGCGTCGAAGCCGGGTTGAATATCGTCATCCTGGCAGCTGTGGCGATTTTCACCCTGACCCGGATCGAGGAAAGGTTGAAACGCTCGCAAGCCCTTGATGATCTCCACGAGCTACGCTCCATCGCCCATGTCATTGACATGCACCAGCTCACCAAGGATCCGACGGCTCTGATGCGCCTTGGTCCGCGCACCGCCTCCTCGCCGGAGCGCGAGATGAGCGAATTCGAGCTTAGTCGCTATCTCGATTATTGCGCCGAACTCCTCAGCCTCGCCGGCAAGGTCGCCGCACTTTATGCGCAAAGCTCGCGGGACCCGGTGGTGATTGCCTCGGTCAATGATATCGAAACGCTGACCTCGAACATGGCCTCGAAGATCTGGCAGAAAATCATGATCATTCGCTCGGGCCGCAATGGTGTTGAATCATAACCGGCACACCGCACAGGCGAAATTGCAATTTCCCATTCATCAAAAGCCTGATAGGCGGTGCTATTGGATAGGCAAATAGCAGGGGGCTGAAATGAATCCCGAAGAGTTCATGAATGCTGAAACCATGTCTGCGCTGATCGAGCGCGGCATCAATGCGGGCACAAGCGTTGTCCTCGCAGCACTGATTTTTATCGTCGGCATGATCATCGCCGGCATGGTCCGCGGAGCAGTCCGCAAGGCGGCCATGCGCAGCGAGCGCATTGACGACACGCTGGGCAATTTCTTCGCCTCCATCGCCTATTACGGCATTATGGCGATCGTCGTGATTGCCGTCCTCAATCGCTTCGGTGTTGAGACGACCAGCCTGGTTGCAGCGCTCGGTGCCGCAACGCTGGCCATCGGCCTGGCCTTGCAGGGCACGCTGTCCAATCTCGCAGCCGGGGTCATGATCATTCTCTTCCGCCCCTATCAGCTGGGAGACTGGGTCGAAGTCGCCGGTCAATCCGGTGCCGTCAAAGATATCAACCTGTTCACCACCGAGCTGGCGACGGGCGACAACAAGAAGGTCATCGTTCCCAATGGAGCGGCCTGGGGTGCGGTGATCACCAATTACTCGGCGAATGATACGCGCCGGGTCGATCTCGTCTTCTCCATCGACTATGCCGACGATATCGACAAGGCAATGAGCGTTATCGAGGACACGCTGAATGGCGATGACCGTGTCCACAAGGACCCGGCTGTCTTTACCGCCGTCAGCGCGCATGGCGGGTCTTCGGTCGATATTGTCGCCCGTGCCTGGTGCAATACCGGCGATTACTGGGGCGTCCACTTTGATGCGATGAAGAATGTCAAAACCGCATTCGACGACAAGGGCATCTCCATTCCCTACCCGCATCAGGTCAATATTACCCGCAAGGCCTAGATGGTTTAGGGTGCGGCATGAACGGCCCCGTTTGTGCCGCATTTTCTGCTAGAGTGACGATATGAGCCAGGATGCAACGCCCAGTCCCGATCGCGGGCAGACCGAGGATCGCAGCTTCGCGCAGCGCCTCCTCGCCTTTTCGACCGCTGATATTGTGCGGGTCGTCTTTCTCTGCCTCGTCGTGGGCCTTGTCCTCGCGGCCTTCAATGTCGATCCGGCCGAGCTTTGGGTCGATTTCTTCGGCACGCTCGCCGAAAGCATAGCCAGCGTCGTAGACACACTTCTCGGCAGCGCTGACCGGGCCATTGAATACTTCCTTCTCGGCGCTGTCATCGTCGTGCCGATCTGGGTTTTCATGCGAATTCTCGGTGCAATGAAACGCAATTAGTTTCACACTGAAGCTATGACACCTGAACGCCAGGACTTCCTGAACCAGTTGGCCGAACTCCTGGTCAATGGCTCCCCGCACGCGAATGCGATCGGCCTGACCTTTGACGCGGTTGGTGAGGGCCACGCCATTATGCGGGCGAAATTCAGCGAGGACCTGATCGGGGATCCGGAAACCGGTGTGCTTCATGGCGGCGTGATCACCGCATTGCTCGACCATGTCTGTGGACTGGCAGCCTTCACCGGCTTTGGTGGCGAAGACATGCCAGCAACACTCGATCTGAGAATAGACTATATGCGTCCCGCCAGGCCCGGTGCCGATGTGATCGCAGAAGCGGTCTGCCTGCAAGCGCGAGGCCTCGTCGCCTTTGTGCGGGCAACAGCCCATGACGGGGATGCCGAAGACCCTGTCGCCATTGCGCAGGCCGCCTTCATGATTTCCCGCGCCTCAAAAGAAGCCCACGAACGCCACAAGCGCAATATCGAGGAGGCCCTTCCGAAATGAGTGAGACGCCCCTGTTCGATACGCTTTTGTCGACGCCCTATGTCTCGCGCTTCGGTATTGAGCTGAACATGCATGGCGATGAGCTGACCGGTCTTCTGCCCTTTCGCGAAGATGTGGTCGGCAATCCGCTTATCCCCGCCCTGCATGGCGGTGCCGTTGGGGCGTTTTTGGAAGTCGTGGCTGCGGCCTCTTTGATCGCGGCGCAACCCCTGACCCGGCTGCCGAAACCGATTGATATCTCGATCGATTATCTGCGTCCCGCGCGCGCCCATGATGTCTTCGCCCGCGCCCAAGTGGCGCGCAGCGGACGGCGTGTCGCCAATGTGCGCGTCGAGGCCTGGCAGGGTCGTCGCGGTGCGCCTGTCGCGACCCTGCACGGTCATTTCCTGATCGCACCGGAACCGCGGGGCGAGAGCTAGCCCGTCGGATTTAGGGCAGGCGCTTACGCTGCAAGCGTCACGCCAGGATCGGGTTTTGGATCACCGCAGATCTGCATGGCCAGCCTGCCTTTCTGAGCGTCGAGATGTCACATCAGATTCACCGAATATTGGGATTTAGCGCGCGTTGATCACCGGTGGCGCCGGGCCGCCGGGATGCAAACCGAAAAGGTTTTCGAAATGCTTCGCACCGCCACCGCCCTCTTCCTCGCCCTGTCCGTTTCTGCCGTCGCACAGGCGCAAACTGTTCGCACCGAAGTCATCGAATACTCGCCCTCCGCCCTGTCTGATGAGCAGGCTTTTGACGCGCTGTCTGCCGAGATCCGTGCTGCCGCCCGCCGCGTCTGCGACATCCGCACTGCCCGCGGTGCTGCCGAGGCCCGCGCTGCTCGTGAATGCATTGAAGACGCCGTCTCCAATGCCTTCGGTCAACTGAATAATGAGATCGCCGCCTACGCTCCGGTAACGCAGATCCTGGTGCGCTAAACACCGTGCCGAGGCGCCTCGCCCGCTGAGGTGCGGCGCCTCGCCGCCTTTTCTAATTGGGGACGGCAACTAGATTCGGGGTATGACCCAGAACGCCCCTGTGATTGCCTATTATGATGGTCTCTGCCCGATCTGTTGCGCAGAAATGGATCATTATCGCGAACGCTCCAGCGGGCTAGTCAAAACGCAGGACTGCACGGGTCCCGATCTGCCCGACGATATTGATCGCGACAAAGCCCTGAAATCGCTCCACCTGCGCTTGCCCGATGGCTCGGTTGTGGATGGCTGGGATGCCTTCATCGCCATCTGGGAAAGAACCCCGGGCCTGGAATGGCTGGCTGCGATCAACCGACCCTGGATCATTCGCAAGCCGATGGACATTCTTTACCGGCTCATCGTTCCGTTCCGGCCGCGCCGAACGTGCCGGGACGGCGTTTGCGAGCGCTAGGCTTGCTGCAGCAGGCAACTGGCACTAATCCGGTGGGATGTCTGACCAATCCCTGACTCGCATGCAAGTCCTCAACAAGGCCTGGCCGCTCGTCTTTGCCAATGCGACCGTGCCGCTTGCCGCTGTCGTCGACACATTTGTGCTGGGCCTGTCGGGTGACGCCTCAGACCTGGGCGGGGTCGCCCTGGGCGGCGCCTTGCTGTCGATCTTCTACTGGAGCTTCTATTTCCTGCGCATGGGGACGACCGGCCTGACGGCGCAGGCTGACGGTGCCGGCGATATCGCCGAAGCGCAACGGACGCTGCTGCGCGCCATGGCAATCGGCACCCTGCTCGGCCTGGCGCTTTTGCTTTTGCGCGACCTGATTACATGGGGCGGATTTGCCGTCCTCCAGGGTGAGCCGGATGTGGAAAGCGAGGGGGCGAATTATCTACTGGCCCGGATCTGGGGACTACCGGCTGCGCTGGGGGCCTTCGCCCTGAGCGGCTGGCTTATCGGGCTCGGTCGTAACGGGTCGACCATGCTGATCTATGCCATTTTCAGCGCGGTGAATATCGGGCTGGATATCTGGTTCGTCCTCGGCCTGGGCTATGGTCCGGCCGGTGTCGGCGCAGCAACAGCGATCGCAGAATGGTCGGCACTTCTGGTCGGCCTGCTTCTGGTCTGGCGCATTATTCGCCGACAGGGCGGATTGGCGCCTGCAGCCCTGGACCGTGCCCGCCTGATGGATCCGGCCGCACTGCGCGAACTTTTTGATGTCAATTTCAATCTCATGATCCGGACCTGGACCCTGGTGATCGGCTTCACCTGGTTTGCCAATGCCGGCGCCCGGCAGGGAACCGCGGCTCTCGCCGGTAATCATGTCCTTCTGCAGGTGATCACGCTCTGGGCGTTTGTGCTCGATGCCTTTGCCTTTGTTGCCGAGACCGAGGCGGGCCGCGCCTATGGCCGGCGCTCGATCAGCGCCCTGCGACGTGCCGTCCGGATCACCGCCGAGCCGACGCTTGTGTCCGGCCTGGTCTTCGCCGTGCTTACCTTCCTCTTCGGCGCAGCGGCGCTGAGCCTGGTGATTGAGGACCCGCAGGCCCTGGAGGCCGCAATTACCTATCTGCCCTGGTGTGCCATTGTGCCCTTGCTTGGCGCGCCGGCCTGGCTGCTCGATGGAGTCTTCATCGGAACCACGAGCGGGAAAATCCTGCGCAATGCCGGCATTGCCGCTGTCAGCGTGTATCTGCTCGCGGATTATCTGCTCGCACCCGCCTTCGGCAATCATGGAGTCTGGGCCGCTTTCCTGGTCTTCTATATTGCCCGGGCCGGGTCGCTGGCGGTGTATTATCCCGCACTCGAGCGCCGGCTTCAGGACGCGCCCACGGCCTCGGAGATTGATGAAAAACCGTCCGCCTGAAGCCGCTGGACCAGACCCTGCTTGATCTCCTGGACCAGGCCCGGCCCCTTGTAAACCAGGGCAGTATAGAGTTGCAGCGCATTGGCACCGGCCCGGATCTTCGCATAGGCAGTGTCTGCATCACTCACCCCGCCGACGCCGAAAATCGCCAGCTCCGGTCCAGCCGCCTTGCGGAAAAGCCGCAGAAGTTCTGTCGAGCGCTCGAAAACCGGTGGGCCGGACAATCCGCCCTGCTCACTCGCATGCGCGCTTTTCAGCGTCTCTGGCCGGGCAATCGTGGTGTTCGCGACGATCAGCCCATCGACGGCGTGATCGCGAACAACTCCAATCAGATCGGCCACGTCATTATCCGTGATATCCGGTGCAATCTTGAGGAAAACCGGCGCCTTACCGCGCACGGCATTGACCCGGGTGAAGAGGTCATCCAGCGACTCCCGCGATTGCAGATTACGCAGTCCGGGCGTGTTTGGCGATGACACATTGACGGTAAAGAACTGGGCCAGGTCCCTAAGGCTTTCCAGACAGATGGCATAGTCTCCGGCGCGGTCTTCGCTATCCAGATTAGCCCCGAGATTGACGCCGACAATGCCCGGCCGCCCTTCGCGTGCGGCCAGCCGCGCCCTGAACCGGTCAAGCCCCTTATTAGGAAAGCCCATCCGGTTGATCACCGCATCATCCTCACGCAAACGGAAAACCCGTGGTCGCGGCTTGCCCGCTTGGGCGCGCGGGGTGACGGCACCGCATTCCACAAATCCGAACCCGGCGGCGAGGAGGGGATCCGGGACATCCGCATTCTTGTCGAAGCCGGCGGCGATCCCGATCGGGTTGGGCAGGTCCAGCCCGGCCAGAACGGTCTGCAGGATGGCCGGGTCGGGCTCGGACTGGCGCGGCCCCAGATTCAGCTTCAGGCCTACCGTCGACAGACGGTGGGCAAACTCCGGCGGAAGTGTCGTCAAAAATCGGGAAATCAGCGGGTACATCAGGTCTGACTCCGGACATCATTCGGCAAGACCCAGCTGCCCTCTTCATCGCGCAGGAGGTGGCGTACCGCGATCACCGCGCTGGCGGGAATATCGCCATAGACATGCGGAAACAGCGCCCCGCCACGGGAGACTTCCCATTTCACGGTCTCACCAAGTGCGGAGAGATCGATCTCTGCCAGCACCAGCCGGTCATGCTGGTCATAATGCTTGAGCAAGGTTCCCTCGACCTGGTCGGCGGCAGAAAGATGGATGAAACCATCAGCGATATCATGCGGATCGCCCTTGAACACACCGGCGAGCATGACCTCGCCCCAGCGCTCTGGCGTGGCGAGTCGGAAAGCAGTTGTCTCGGTCATGGCGCTGGCGTAACCGCGAGCAGGCGCAGGGGCAAGACCAGGGATGAGTTTTCCTGAGGACTGTTTTCCTATAGCCTGCGGATATCGTCGGGAGTCCTCCCCATGTTCACCCATGAACAGATCTGGCGCGGTATCGATCTCATTGCTGCCCATGCTCAGACCAGCCCGTCCGGGCTAGCGCGCCGGGCCGGTCTGGATTCCACAACATTCAATCCGTCCAAACGCGTTTCAGCAGACGGATCCAAGCTGCGCTGGCCCTCGACGGAAAGCCTGTCCAAGGCGTTGGGGGCGGCGGGCTTCGATTTCGAAAGCTTCGCCGCGCTGGTTCTGGGACGCCAGGAAACCAAGCACTTACCCACAAGCGATCTGGCCGAACGCATGCCGCCGCCACGCTTTTCGCTCAGCGGGCTTCCCCGGCTCAAGGCGGAGCTGCGTTTGCCGGTCTTCGACCCGGCCCGCCATAGCGCTATCCGCTTGTCCGATGAAGATCTGGCCCCCGTCTATCGCCAGGGCGCCCTTCTGATCATCGATCGCGAGGCGGAGCCCGCCTTCGGATCCCGGGTCATGGTCGAACTGAATTCTGGTCAGATATCCGTCTTCGAATTTATCGAAATGCGCGTTCAGACCATACGCCTGAAAGGGCTGGTGCCTGCGCAACCGGACCGCAGTCTGGGGCTTGGCGCTATCCGCTCCCTGCAGACTGTGTGCTGGGCGAGCCAGTAGCGTTAGAGGCGAAGGCGTTGATCGGCCCAGGCGGTGGCCGCCTGACGGTCTTCAATCAGCTCATTAAGGCGCTGCGCTTCCTCGAGAATTCCCATTTCAAAGGCATCGCGCGGGGTCAGGGCAAGCGCTGCCCGGGTCTGCTCGACCGCCATCTCATAATAGGCCGGCTCATCGAGTGCCAGGAGTCCGATCGCCAGAAAAAACCGCGGGGCAGGATTAAGAGGATCCATGGCGATCGCGTTGGAATAATAGCCAATTCCAGCCTCCACCGAGGCGCCCAGCACATCCAGACCACGCGAACCGCCACGGCGCGCGACTTCCAGATGCCAGGCGCCCAGCATGCCGACAGCCCACGCATTGCCGGGCGCATCGGTCACCGCGCTCTCCAGCAGGACCCGGCTACGCTGTGGCATACGGCGAATAAAGACCGACATGCTGTTCATATAGCGACCGCGATACCCCATCGAGGCGGCCAGGCGAAGGCGGGCATCAACATGGGTTTCATCAAGCTCATTCGCCTGTTCCGCAAGATCAAATGCCCGATCGGCCAAGGCTTCGCGCCCGGCCCCGGTCGGCTCGGTCATCAATTGCGCCAGCAGGGCTCCGGCTGCGAAGGCATAGCCCTCCGCATCGCCGGTCAGTACGGCCTGACGGGCTGCATCCTCCCAGCGCCCCTCATCATAGGCGAGCTGGGCAGCATCCAGATCGGCCCAGGCAGGCCGGACGGCGAGAAGCACAAGGAGAAGACTGATCGTGAGCGAGCGCATGAGTGAAATCTAGGCCAGGCGTGCGATGTGGAAAAGCCCGAACCGCGACTTTTCGCGCCCTAGTCCCGCCTTATCTCGACGCTTAGTCTCCTCAGACGCTTTATACGGGCCGGACCGATGACCACAGCTTTCACACCTCCCATGCCGCCCTTCGCGCGCTACAGCGGCGTCGGGCGCATAATGCCCTCCGATTATTATACGTATTTCAAAGCAATGAGCCGGAATCCCCTGGAGGTCTGGGGCGAAGAACACTTTAATCTGCCGATTGCGCCCTTTCGCTTTCTTGGTCGCTCCTCAATCCTGATCAATGATCCGGATGCCATCCATCATTGTTTTGTGGCCAACGCCCAGAATTACCGGATGAATCCGGTCCGCCAGTCAGTCCTGCAACCATTTTTGCGTAATGGATTGCTTACCGCTGAAGGCGAGGTCTGGAAAACCGCCCGACATGCTGTGGCCCCCGTGTTTACACCGCGCAAGGTGAATGCTTTCGCGCCACAGATTCTGACGGTCTGCGAAGCCGAGGTCTCACGCCTTAAAGGTCTCGAAAACCCGGTCATCTCCGTCCGTGACATGATGATCGAGCTGACGCTCGACGTCCTCATGGAGACACTCTTTTCCGGCGATGAGGCGTTGGACAAACAGCGTTTCACCGAGAATATCTGCGAGCTGATCGAAATCAGCGGCATTCCCCATCCTTTTGACCTGCCGCAATGGCCAGGCTGGCTGCCGCGCTTTGGCCGAGGCCGGTCCGAACGTGTCATCCAGGCCTTGCGTGATCAGGTGATCGAGCTGGCCGCCCTGCGCCGTGCCCAGCCAACAGCCCGCGAGGCGGGTCGACCGGAAGATTTCCTCGACCTCCTGCTCTCGGCCGGGCTCGATGATACGGCCGTGGTCGATAACCTGCTGACCTTCCTTGCGGCAGGTCATGAAACAACGGCCCGCACGCTCGCCTGGACACTTTATCTCCTGTCGCAGAGCCCGTCAGTCCGCGATCAGCTGGAATACGAGCTGGGCAGCGCGGATCTCGATCCGGCCAATCCATCAGCGTGGATCGAGGCACTACCCTTCACCGAGGCGGTGCTGAAGGAAAGCCTGCGCCTCTATCCCTCCGCTCCGATCCTGGCGCGCCAATCAATTGCTTCGGACCTGATCACCGGCGTGGCGATTCCGCCCAAAACAGATGTTTTGGTCTCGACCTGGCTGCTGCATCGCCAGCGCGGCCTTTGGCAACAGCCCGATGATTTCCGACCGGAGCGTTTCCTAGGACCGGAAGCGGACGGGATCAGCCGAACCTGCTACCTGCCCTTCGGGATTGGCCCGCGCGTGTGTATCGGCGCGCGTTTTGCGATGATGGAGATGATCATCGTCATGGCCAGCCTGTTGCGCGAATTCCGCTTTGACTTCGCGGGTGAACGTCACCCGCTACCAGTGATGAAAATCACACTTCAGCCGGATGTCGATATTCCCATGTCGGTGAGCAGACGTGCCCGCGAAACTGTCTAGCGGTTCCAGCGCAGGCGGATATTGAAGCTCGGCACATTGTCGACATCGACACCGCCCATGTCCAATCGCGCACCGTCCGGATCGAAGACCTCGCTGAACGCATCGCGCGCCCGTCCTGTGCGATAATTCAGGCGAAGATGGACTTCCTCGCGAATTTCATACTCAGTCCACAGCGAGATGAAGCTGCCTTCATTGCGTTCAATCCGGTTTTCGAGCACGGGGCCAGTGTCCGGCGCTCGCGCGCCATCATAGATCTGATAATCAATGGTTTGAGACTCCGGCAGGCGGCTCCAGAAGCCCGTGCGCCAGCGGCCGGTATGACGCCATTCGCCGGTAAGCCGAATACTCGGATCCGATTCAACGCGGTGGATCGAGGTTGTGCGATAATGCGTCGCCGGCGCGCTCGCTTCGATCTCCAGGCCGAGGATGTATTTTCCGCCAGCCAATTCCTGCCGCAGATCGATCTCGTAGGAATAATCGCGGTGGCCGGACGTTTCGCGGACAAAGCCCTGCAGCGGGTCGATGCGCTCGGACTGACGCAGCACGGCCTCGCCATCAATGAACAGGCCCGGAAAACCGAAGCCTTCCATATCGACTTCAAAGAAGCCGCTCAGACTGTCATAGGTTTCCGGACCGATATTCGCTGGCCGAACCTCGCCATCCTCGCCGCGGATACGCGAAATCGGATTATCCACGTCACGACGCTCCGCCACAAACCGCAGAAGGCTACGCTCGCCAAAGCGACGCTCCAGCTCAGCACGATAGGTCCAGTCACGTTCCGGCTCCAAAGTGGAGGCTCCGGACGTGTTCAGGGCGTTATCAAGATTGGTCTCGGCGAGGAAAAGGTCGAGATCCAGCTGGCCGACCTCGCGCTCGGCAGACAGGCGCAGCACCCAGTCATTTTCCAGCGACCAGGTCAGGTCTGCGCGCGGGATGACATCTGTCAGCGTCAACTCGTCGGTCGCATTCGAGGAATTGAGAGCAAAATTTTCGATCCGACCACCGAAATGCATCGACAAGTCTGTTCTCGGAGTCCAAGCCGCGACCGCAAGCGCCGCTGTTCTCGTCTCCTCCACGGAGGCAACCGAGCCATCAATATTCTGCGCAACTCCGTCAATCGTCGCCGAGGAGACACCATCGAGCGTATTGAGCGCCCAGGTGCCGCCGGTCTCGAGCGCCCAGTGCGGCGACAGGCGCCATCGAATGGTCGCCCGGGTCGCGGTTTCACTGGTTTCCTCTACCGCAGAGAACCGGCTGTCAGAGCCATTTTCCCGCAGGCTTTGGGACCGTTCCTGTTCGCCATCGGTTCGCGTTATGACGGCTTGCAAGCCCATGCCACGGCGCAGCGGTCCGCTGTATTCGACACCGAAACTTGTATCAGCATTGTCGAATTCGCTGGATTCCTGCAATGCGGCGCCACTTGCCACTTCCTCAGCGGTCGGTCGGGCGGTTTCCGCATAGCTGTCATAAGCGCCGGACAGGGTGACGGACCGGCCCCGGCCAAGCGGTATCATCGCCGATCCCTGAGCCTCGCGACTCGACAGCGTTGTATCCTCGTCCGAAGTTTCGCGCACAATCGGATTGGTCGGCGTCGCGGTCCGGACATCCTCGTAGGAGATCAGTGCCTCGTCATAGAGCTCAAGGTTGCCCTCAAGATTGATCCGGCCGCCGCTGCGCGACGCGCCGAGTGCGAGCTGAACTTCATCGCCGCCGTTTTCGCGGGGCTCGATTTCCATTCTGCCATTGGTCTGGGTCGTTGTTTCCGCGCGCAGTACGATGTTCAGGAGTAGCGGATAGCCCTGCATGTCGACATCACGGGCCCCGGCCTCGATCAGTTCGAGACGCTCGACGGCCTCGACCCGGATTGTGCTCAAGCGGGCCCCGATTGACCCGGAGCGTGGTGGCGGTCGGCGGCCATTGAACAGGACATTTCCCTGCGCACCTGACAGGCCGCGCACATTATCCCCTTCATCGACCTGGAAGCCTGGCAAGCGACCAACAAGATCGCCTGCATTCTGCGGCAGGAATTCAGCGAAGGCAGATGGCAGATAGACTTCCACACCGGCTTCGCCGGCCGGGTCAGCCGATTGCGCCAGCACGGAGGTGCCAGTCAGCGCAGCGCCCGCCAGGACGGCAGCGCAGAAAAAGTTAAGGCGCAAGCGCACGATAAGCCCCACACTCTCGTACATTCCAGAATCGCTCACCCTCTGAGCGTTTTGAAATATACGCTAAAACGCGCTCGACAGATCAGGCTTGTGCAGCCAGCTCTCCCGACAGGGCTCTTTCAATAAGTGAAATTGTTTCCGAAATCCCGTAAATCGCTGCAAAAGATCCGAAGCGCGGACCCTGGGATTGTCCCAGAAGCACCTCATAGAGCGCTTTGAACCAATCGCGGAGATTTTCGAATTCTTGCGATTTCCCGGCCGAAAAAACCTCGGTCTGGATGATTTCTGGATCATTTTCTGTGGCGTCCAGGGCCCGCAGGCGGACCAGCAAGTCTTCCATGGCGGCGCGCTCCTGATCGGTGGGCGCACGGAATGATTTCTCAGGCTCGACGAAATCCTGGAAATATTGAACCGCAAAACCGGCCAGCTGATCGAGGATCGGATGAGTTTCGGGCGACGCACCATCGACATAGCGGCCGATAAAGCCCCACATCACGTCTGTCGAATGTGCACTGGCGGCCGAGGCCAGATTCAACATCAGCGCAAAATTGATCGGGGAGGCTTCTGCCGGCGGCTGACCGCCATGGATATGCCAGGCCGGATTCTCGAGCTTTTGCTTGTCATCCTGCCCCGGATAGGCGGCCAGGTGCTGCAGATACTCATCAACGGCGCGAGGAATGACATCGAAATAGAGTTTCTTCGCCTGACGGGGTTTCACGAAGTTATAATAGCTCAAGCTTTCCTGCGGAGCGTATTTGAGCCAGTCTTCCACCGACAGGCCATTGCCCTTGGACTTGGAAATCTTCTCTCCCTTTTCGTCCAGGAAAAGCTCGTAGACGAACTGGGTCGGCGGCTCCCATCCCAGGATCCGACAAATCCGCGAATAGATCGGCGCATTGGCCTGGTGATCCTTGCCGAACATTTCGAAATCAACGCCCAGCGCCGCCCAGCGCATACCGAAATCCGGCTTCCACTGGAGTTTCACACTCCCACCGGTGACCGGCACGGTGTATTCACGGCCGCTCTCATCATCGAAAGTCACCGTGCCCGCCCTGGCATCGACCGCCTTCATCGGCACGTAGAGCACATGTCCGGTTTCCGGATGAATCGGCAGGAATGGCGAATAGGTGGCCCGGCGCTCCTCGCCCAGCGTCGGCAACATCACCTTCATGATGTCATCGTATTTTTCGGCCGCCCGCAAAAGCATCGCGTCGAAAGCCCCCGACGCATAAAGATCGGTGGCGGACTTGAACTCATAGGTGAAGCCAAAACTGTCCAGGAATGCCCGCAGGCGCGCATTGTTGTGATGCGCAAAGCTCTCATGTGTTCCGAACGGGTCGGGAACCTGGGTCAGCGGCTTCTGGAGATAGTCGGCGAGCATGTCCTGCTGGGGCAGGTTGTCAGGCACTTTGCGCATCCCGTCCATATCATCGGAAACGCAAATAAGATGAGTCTCATAGGCGCCGCCGGTCAGCTCTTCAAAGGCGCGCACTACCATTGAGGTTCGCACCACTTCGCCAAAAGTCCCCATGTGCGGGAGGCCGGACGGTCCATAGCCAGTCTCGAAGACCACCGGTCCGGATTTTCGACCCAGCTTGTCCAGACGCTTTTTCAGCAGGCGCGCTTGTTCAAACGGCCAGGCTTTCGCGTTTTGGGCAAGATCGGTGGACATGTCGGATCGCTTTCTGTGATGGGAAAACAGGAAAGCTTGGCGAGGTAGAGGGGAAGCGCCGGGGCGTCAAGCTTCACCACCTTGCCAGGTGCCGGCCTCAACCTGCTTATCCCCTGGCCGGAACTGGAACTCACGGTTTCGTGTTCGAAAGTCAGATCATTTTTGAAACGGTTTCAATTGTCGTGCGGCGTTGAAGACCTGGCCCAAGAAGGAGGCTATCATGGTCCTACACGTTTCTCGTACCCTGCCTGAAATACGGCTTAGCACCGGCCTGCGCGCAGGCTTGTCCACTCTTGTCCTTGCCAGTCTTGCCGCCTGTGGAGGTGGCGGCAGCGCTCCGGCGCCTGCCCCGGTTACCTCGGATGGCGGTACCGCACCGCCGCCCCCGCCCGCGGAAACAGTTGCCATCTCGCTCGTGTCGGACCCCATAGCGGACGGCGCTGAGAATGTACCGCTGGGACAAATCCTGCAGATCGAATTCGACACGGCTATCGATGAAACCACACTCAATCAGGACACAGTCCAGCTCCAGATTCCCGGAAGCGACACGTCCTTACCCTTAACGCTCTCACTGTCTGAAGATGGTCGCATTCTGGATCTGGACACGAGCGGAGACCTGCACCCTCTCCTGGATTACAGGCTCGTTATTGACGGCCTTGAAGGGACACAGGGTGAAATTCTTGAGGACCCTGTGATCAGGGACTTCCAGACCGGAAGCACGACCTGGCCGGCTGGGGCCTACGCCCTGATGGTCGTGGACCAGCCCATCGAGGCTGACAATACCATCTTCTCCTCGTCCAGCTCGCAATACGTTCAGGGCGTCGCTCTTCGATATTCCTGGGGCGAGTTTGAGGATGATGAAGGCAATTACGACTTCTCGACCCTGGATAATGCTCTTCGAGTCATCGCTGCAGAAGGCAAGCTGGCCTCACTGGCCATTCTTCCGGCCAGCCGTGACCGGGCCTGGCCCGCCATGAGCGCCCCGGCGGATATATTCTACGCCAATAACCGCAACCCCAATCAGGACGCCGCCGGAGACTGCAGCCTGCGCGCCGTTCCCTTTGATGCAAACTACCAGGCTCGCTTCCGCCAGATGCTGGAAGCTATGGGAGACTATCTTCGTGCAGATCCGGTTTTGAACGACACCGTCGCCTATATTGTCGGGGCTGGTGATTTTTCCACCTACAACTGGGCTTATGGCATCAGCTTCACCGAGGTTTATCTCGACGATCAATGTACCCAGGAAACCAGCTGGAGCGAGCTTGGCTTTTCAGCCGACACATTGATCGAAGCCCTGCAGGTCTCCGTGACCGACTTCATGGCGGCCTTCCCTGACAAGCCGCACTGGTTTTCCGTAGGAGATACCCGTCTGGATCAGGACCTGTCCTGCGGAGACACTTTCTGTATTGCCTTCGAGGTCTCGGAATGGGGAACGGAACGTTATCCGGACCGTTTCGGCGTCTGGCGTGAAGACCTGAGCGCCAACCGGAATGCACCGAATGCTGGAACGCTATGGTACGAGATCTCGCGCTTCAGGCCGCGCCTGGGGGCTCAAATGGTTTTCAGCACGGTCAATTGCCCCGGTGATGACGAAAAGACCTGTCGGGTTGCGGATAATGGCACGCCAGCGAACATTGCTTTGCGGACGGCCATTGATGTGGGTTCTTCAGCCGACCCGTTGCAGGGTTATGGCTATTATCTGATGCCGTATCAGGAAGTCTATGCAGCGGATATTACCAATCCAGACCTGGATGATGTCCTGGCAGACGCCTTCCAGCTCCCGGTCTGGCGATCTGATACAACCGCCCCAGACATACCCGAAAACCTTGCCGGGACTGCCAATACTGATCGTGTTGAGTTGAGCTGGAGCCCGGCCAGTTATCGCTGGGATAACGAAAACAGCTACACGCTCGGTCTTTCTCCGGCAGCAGATGGTGCTTCCACGACCAGTATTGTCTATCGCATCCGCAGGGATGGTGTGGTGACCGGCACGAGTGATCAGGCGTTCTTCGCAGAAACGGGCCTGTCAGCTGGCCGCTATCGTTACACGGTTTCAGCTGTCGATGCCGTGGGCAATGAAAGTCCCGACTCTGCCGAAATCACAGTCGACATCGAATAATCGACAAAACATTCCTGATTGAGGCGGGGTGAGGTTTCATCCCGCCTCTCTATATTCAGCCCTGTCTCAACGCTCGATCAGCTCAATCTGATAGCCGTCCGGGTCAGCGATAAAGGCGATGACGTCACGCTCTCCCTTGTCCGTGGCAAAACTCATCGGACCCGGTTCGCGCAGGACAGGAACACCCATCCCCCGCAAGCGCTCAACGGTTGCGTCAAGATTGTCGACTTCAAGAGCCACATGCCCCCAGGCATTACCAAGATCATAGCTGTGATCGCCCCAATTCTGCGTCAGCTCCAGAATGGTATGCTCTTCCTCTTCACCATAGCCTAGAAAGGAGAGGGAAAACTGGCCCTCTGGGAAATTCTGACGGCGCCATTCGCGCATCCCCAGCGTATTCACGTTAAAATCCACCGACATCTCAAGATCGCGAACGCGCAACATGGTGTGAAGAATGCGATGCGGCTGTGTGCCTGTCGTATCAGTCATCATTGTCTATTATTCAGTAGGAGAAGCGGACCGGCCCCCTGCCCAAGGAAGCGGGCCGGTCCACCCCGGCGCTTTTTATCGCCAGCGCATCGGATTCTGACAAACTCCCGGCATTAGCGACGGAATCCCGGCCCGGCGGCGTTCTATCCCTGTCAGGACGTCAACATACTCGCTTGAGACTGACATTGACCGAATGGCCCGACTGTCTCCCACACCCCCTCGGGCCGACAGGTTCGGGGAGACGAACACCCTCCTGTGTCGTCTCCCCATTTCCTGGGACAGGACCTGCGCCCCGGCTGGCGCTGCGCCTCCTGTGCGGAACCCCGTCTGCGATGACTTCAAACCCCGGCAAAATCGGCTTAATCATGGAAACCGGACGCGGAGCGGCTCGCCGCGGCGATCATCGGGTTCTTGCGCGGGCCATCGCGGTACCGGCAGTCGGGGGAGAGAATGGACAAGCTTCTGATCTTGATGCGTCACGCCAAGGCGATTGACCGGCTCGAGGCTGAGGATGATTTCCAGCGTGGGCTGACAGCACGCGGCCGGGCGGATTCCTCGGATGCGGCCTCTCAATTCACCAAAGCCGGTCTCAAGGCTGATCTCGCCCTGGTCTCACCGGCCTGGCGGACGCGGCAGACATTCGACCTGCTCCAGGACGCGCTCGGGGTTCGCGATATCGAAGACCCAATGGCGCTTTATCATGCCTCGACGGAAATGCTGCAGCGCGCTGTGCTCGACGCTTTCAACCGCGCTGACAGGGTCATTGTCGTCGGCCATAATCCCGGTATTGGCGGTTTTGCCCACGCGCTTGCAGCGGCAGCGGGCGATAGCTCGCGCTTCCCAGCCGGCTATCCGACCGCGGCAGCCTGCGCCTTTGCCCTGCCAAATGCGGGATTTGACGATCCGAGCATGCTGTTTGCCTTTAATCCGAAGACCTAGCCCAGGCTGACACACGTTTTACGTGTAAATGTGCAAGCCTTTCGCCTGAGGCTTGAATATGGGTCAGCAGACGTCGAAATCCGAGCTTAAAACCACCGCCAGCGCGTCCCCCTCTCGCGCGCTGATCGAGCGATTATGGGCCGATCAGGCCGCTAATGGCTTGCGACGCCAGGCACCGGAGTTAAGTGCTGCCACCGGGTTTCGCCAAGCCGAGCGCTGGAGACTATTGGCCGGTAGCGCGCTTCTGGTCGGCGCCTGCTTGCTCTGTCCCGGGCCGACACTGGCCACACTCATCGCGGTGTCTGCTGTCGGATTCGCCAGCCTTATCGGACTGCGCCTGTTGGCCTGCCTGCTGCGCGAGGGCATCGCGCCCTGGCATCGCATTGAAGACGCCGCACTGCCGCGTGCAGCAATCCTGATACCCGCCTATCGTGAAGCCGCGATTCTCCCTCATCTTGTGACTGGCCTGGCACAGATTGATTACCCGCCGGACCGGCTGGACATCCGGCTGGTGCTGGAAGCCGATGATAGGGAAACCCTCGATCTCGCCCGCCAGCTGCGGTCACAAGGCTATGCGTTCGACATTATCAGCGTTCCACCTGGCGAGCCGCGCACCAAGCCACGCGCGCTCAATTATGGCCTGCGCCATATCGAGGCGGAGATTATCACGATCCTCGATGCGGAGGACCGGCCGGACGCGGTACAGCTCAGACGCGCAGCGGAGACGTTCACTGCGGCACCGACCTCGCTGGCCTGCCTGCAAGCGCCGCTAAACTGGTATAATCGCGACACCAGCTGGATAACGCGTCAGTTCGCCCTCGAATATGCCACGCATTTCAAGGTAATGCTGCCGCTCTACCTTCGCCTTGGCTGGCCGATCCCGCTCGGCGGGACCAGTAATTTCTTCCGGTCCAGCGCATTGCGGGCTGTCGGCGGATGGGATGCCCACAATGTGACCGAAGACGCCGATCTTGGATTCAGGCTGGCACGCGCCGGATATCAATGCGGCGTGATCGAGCCCGTTACTCTCGAAGAAGCACCGATACGAGCGGCGCCATGGGTGCGTCAACGCAGCCGGTGGCTCAAGGGCTATGCCCAAACCCTGATCGTTCACTCGCGCCGACAGACAGGACCCGATCGCGGACGCCAGCGCCTCGCCCTCTATATGACGCTCGGCGCGGCCCTGGTTTCCGCCCTCGGCCACGCGCCGCTTGCACTGGGCAGTCTGATCTGGATCGGACTGAATTGGAGTGCAAGCGCGGCCCAGACCCTCAGCCTCGCCTTCCTGCTCAGCGGCTACTGGGCCGCAGCCTTGTGCGCATGGCGCGGACTGGTGCGCGCCAAGATGAGGATTTACGCGAGTGACTTCCTGCTCATGCCATTTTACTGGCCGTTGCAGACGCTGGCGGCAGCCCGCGCCTTGTGGCAGTTGGGGGTTAATCCCTATTTTTGGGAGAAGACAGAGCACGGCCAGCTTCGGGACCCGACATGTACATACCCCTCACCCCCACGGTGATCACACTGATGCTGGCGCTGGGCCTTTTCTTTATCGCGCGCTGGCGCGTCTCGCAGCCCATCCGGCCAGAGAATGGACCGCGCATGATCCCCTGGACACTTGTGGCGGTGACTGCCGGCGCGGTCGCGCTGCTCATGCTGATGAATCTCGCCGTTTTGGCCGGCCTTGAACCTAATCGACTGCGCTGATCAGTTTTTCTTGGAAACCGTGCGATCAGAGCGCTAAGCTTCGCGGATATCGCGAGCGGCCTGCTCGGCATTGCAGATGGGGGAATTGAGATGCGCACAACACTTCTTACGGCAGCCCTGGGCGCGATTGTCGTCGCCGGATCGCTGGGTGCCACGACATCGCTTCAAAACTATAGCCTCGCCCCGGCATTCGGTTCGGTTCAGCTGCGCGCGGGATTCCTGCCCGACCCGCATTACCGCCATCTCTCCGCGGGCGGTTCCATTCGAGCCCAGGACAGGTTTCGCGAGTGTCGCGGTTACATTGCCGATGCGCCGGACTACTCGCTCTACTACACGGCTGGCGGGCAGGATCTCTATATCAATGTCGATTCAGATCGCGATACGACCCTAGTCGTAAACGGTCCAAATGGTGAATGGTATTGCGATGATGACGGCGCGAGCGAACCGCTCAACCCGTTGCTCTACTGGCCCAATCCGCAATCTGGGCGATATGATATCTGGGTCGGCACCTATTCCAGCGGCTCCGGCGCGCCGGCGACGCTCTTCATCTCGGAATTGCGGGAGCATACGCGCCAGAGCGCCAATGCTTTCCCCACCCAGCGCGGTGTGGATATTTCCCGCCCGGCACTCTTCGGGAATGTCTATCTCAATGGCGGCTTCCTGCCGGACCCTCATCGTGTGCCGCTTACCGCGGGCGGTCCCTTGCGCGCGGCCAATACTGTAAGCTCGGATTGTCGTGGCTATATCACTGGCGCGCCGAGTGTAGAGCTGAATTATAATGGCTACTCAAACCTTTACATTTATACGGAAGGGTCCGCTGACACGACATTGGCGATCAATGGTCCGGACGGGCAATGGTATTGCTCCGACGATGCACTGGGCACGGATGCCGGCCTGTCATTCACCTATAATCAGAATGGTGTGTACGACATCTATGTCGGAACATATGGGTCGAGCCAAGCCAATACGACCTTGCTGATTTCCGAGATCCAGCTGGGCTATAATCCGGGTGGAAAATAGCCCGTCACTGACACTCCACGCGGACCGCGTTGCCGTGATATCGCGCGGTCCGGCGGGCATGGAGCGGGTGAAGGGAATCGAACCCTCGTCGTAAGCTTGGGAAGCTTCTGCTCTACCATTGAGCTACACCCGCCCTGCAGCACCATATTCTCGAGAAAGCGGCGACTGTCTAGTCGACCGGCAGATGCTCGGCCAGAAAGGCGCCGCTTTCCCGTAGCAATTGCTCACGCGCCGCCGAGTTACGCAGATAATGGTCTTCGCCTTCAAGCACGACGAAGCGGGCATTCTCCATGCCTCGCATGGCGCGCCGCAGACCATCGAACTGGTTCATCGGTACGGTCGTGTCCTCATCGCCATGCAGTACAAGCAGGGGCGTAGTCAGCTCGCGAGCGCGATCTTGCGGGGAGATGCTGTCTCGATATGCGTCTGAATTGAAACGACTCCCCATATACTGCTCCCACCAGCGCGTCAGGTAGCGGCTATTTCGGTCGGCCATGAGCGCAAAGGGGTCAGAAACGCCGGCAAAAGACACGGCGCAGCGAACGGTGTCTGAGTCCTCCAGCGCCAGCATCATCGCGGCATAACCGCCATAGCTGCCGCCAATGGCGCAATATCCATCATCCCGTGCATAACCGTCGGCAACGGCCGCGCGAGCCCCATCAATAATATCCTCGATCATGGTGGTGCCGAAGCCACCATAACCCGCCTCGATGAAGGCCTGCCCGCGGCCAGTCGAACCGCGAAAATTCGGCTGCATGACGAGATAGCCTGCAGATGCGTAATGAGCCGCCCACCAGTCAAAGTCCACACTATCGCGGGCGCGCGGTCCGCCGTGCGGGAGGACAACCAGCGGCATTGACCCATCCGACAGGGAGCGCCCTGGAGGTATGGTCAACCAGGCACCGATTTCCAGCCCGTCCCGAGCGGTATATTCATAGTATCGACGCGCCGGTGCCAACTGCCCCTGAGGCAGGGCGTAGGCCGTTTCCAAGACACTCAAGGACCCCTGATTGAGGTCGAGAATGTAATAAGTTTCCGGCTGCCCCAGATCATTCGCACTGGCGATGACAATGCTGCGATCATCCGACCAGCTCACAATACTGATCTGGTCTTCCGTCAGCAGACCGCGCAGCGTCTCAAGCCGAGCGCCCAGTGTCTCATCAAGCCATTGCAGGCGGGAGCTGCGCGATGAATCGCGGACAGCAACCAAGCGGCTTCGGTAATCGTCCCAGACCCCAGCCAAAGTGGCGACCGGCTGCCCATCGAGCTCAAATGCGCGAAAGCTACCCTCCGCGAGATCGAGAACCTGAACACCACGGTCCGGGAATTGGATAAGGATCCCGTCATCATTTATCGCGCGCCCAATCACCCAGGGCCGGTTCGTCTGATAGGCCCCTTCAAAAAGGCGTTGATGCGGGTCCTCGGTCCGGTCAATCAGCTCGAAATCACCGGTATCGAAATCATAGACAACTTCAAGCAGGTCATTTCCCTGCTCATCAAGCAGGTATTCGATGGCCGAATTCCGCGAATTGTGCAGGACCGCCTCCATGCTGCCATCGTCCAGATTGACCGAATAGGCGACGGATTGAATCGACTCACCGCGGGCCAAGCGTGATCCGGAGACCTCACGCTCTCCAAGATTGACCGTCATCTCGATAGCCACCCGTTCGGAATCATCAACCAGCATGGAACTGATCTCATCCAGACCGGTTACATTCCGCATCTCACCAAGCAGGACCTGGCTTTGGCCGGTCGCGACACTCCAGGATGCAATCCGGGAAACATCCACGTCCTGCATTCCGCTTATCGTATTGAGTGATTGAAGGCGTTGGATCCAATAGACGAGATAGTCTTCACTCGCCCATTCGAATCCATTGATATGCCCGCCTGAGCTGGGGGAGCCGATGAGGCGCGGCTCGGTCTGTCCGGTCAAGTCATATATGCAGACTTCGTAGGTGCCCCTGGGACTGCATCCGGTCGCAAGCCATCGACCTTCCGGCGAGACTTCTGCGCCCCAGATCCGCGGTAGCGGGGCATAGGTCTCCAATTGTGCAAAGGCAATGGTCGAGCAAAAACAAGTCAAAAGCACAGAAATCAGAACGCGCATTCATTCCCCCATTGATTGCTGAAGAGGCTAGCACACCATTTCTGCAATCCGATAGGCAGGAATAATTTTATCCTGCTGCTGTGCGCACTATGCCGCGGTAAAAAACTTCGACAGCTTCAGCCCTTGGGCCTGGTAGTTCGACGCAATCGCACCATAGGCCGATTGCGGCCGTGATTGCATGCTCTCATAGACAAGTTTCGCAATCGGCTGACCATGTTCCAGGATGAAAGGAACATCGCGTCCACGAACCTCGAGCACAGCGCGGGCGCCTTGGCCACCCGCCTCGGCCACACCGAAGCCCGGGTCGAAAAAGCCCGCATAGTGAGCGCGGAACTCGCCGATTTCCGGTGCAATCGGCGCCATCTCCGCCGCTTCGTCAAGGCCGATACTGACCGCCTCCCGGGACGCCAGTATGTAGAATTCACCGGGATCGAGTACCAATTGCCCGTCCGGTGCGGTCAGCTTCTCCCAGAAGCGATCCTTCTCGTGCGTGCCGATCTTGCCAAGATCGACAAGGCCGGCATGGCGGCGCGCCCGATAGCCGACAACACCGCCCGGCCCGCCTTTCAGATCCACGCTGACCGTCAATTCCCGCGTCGGCCGATGCTGACCCGCGCGGAAGCGGATCTGGCTCAGACGATCGCCCTCGCGTGCCAGGACTGAAAATGTTCTCGGACTAATCTCCGCGTAGAGCGGCCCTGTATAGCCTGCCGGCGCCTGGTCGAAGGCGCGACCCTGATCCGTGATCACGCGGGTGAAAACATCAATCCGGCCGGTCGAGCTTTTGGGATTCATCGCGGCCGAAAGATCCGCAGGCAGTGCCAAGCCTTCCTGCAAGGGCGCCAGATAGACGCAGCCGGTCTCCAGCACAGCGCCGCCGGTCAGGTCGACTGTATGCATGACGAGATCCCCGACCAGGCGTGAGTTTACGCTACGGCCGCTACCGGGCAAGAAACTGGCTCGCAATCGGTAGGCACACTTGCCCAGGCGCAGATCAATACTGGCCGGCTGCACCTGCCCCGGCGCCGGGGGCGTCTCCGCATGGATCACCCCGGCCTCGAACAGGGCCGTCAAGCTTTGATCTGGGAGAATGCCGTCGCTCATCTTTGAAGACTCAGTGTCATCGGAAAGGATGCCGATCTTGCCCATCCGAACGGCCCTGTCCAGCAGCGCTGTCGGTCGGACTTGAGCCAAAGCGACGCGCGCGGGATTATGGCGCTTATGGCGATGGCCATGCGGATGGGGAAATCAGGATGTATGAGCTTGAGACCGACGGTGTGAAAATCCGGGTGGAGCCAGATTATCTGGCTGATGAGTCCGCCCCGGACGAAAGCCGCTATGTCTGGTCCTACACGATCGACATCGAAAACACCGGGGCAGAGCCGGTGCAGCTTGTTTCCCGCAAATGGATCATCACCGATGCTCTGGGCCGTGAGGAACATGTGCAGGGGCTTGGCGTGCTTGGCGAGCAACCGGTAATCCAGCCTGGTGAACGTTTCCGCTATACGAGCGGTGCGCCCTTGCGAACAACATCGGGCTTCATGCAGGGCAGTTATGAAATGCGCCGTCAGAATGGCGAGAGTTTTGCCGCGATCGTGCCGAGCTTCTCGCTTGACCGGCCCGATGAGCGCGTGCAGCTCCACTAGGCGTCGGAGCCCGAAAAGTGACCGGAACACTTCGCCCCGTAATCTTCGCAATCGGCGTCATGGTCATGGCACTCGCCATCGCCATGCTGCTGCCCGCTGCGGTGGATGCCGCCGCAGGGCATGCGACGAGTGCCTCTGCCTTTCTCCTGTCCAGCGTCATGAGCTTCTTCGTCGGCGGCGGCCTCGCCCTGGCAACCCGGTCGGAAGTCAAGGCCCTGGCCCCGCGCGGCGCCTTTATTCTGACCATCGGGTCATGGCTGGCCCTGTCGGTCAGCGCAGCGATCCCGCTTCAGCTCTCCGGGCAGGGCCTGGATTGGACCGATGCGGTTTTTGAGGCTGTTTCCGGGCTGACCACGACGGGGTCAACCGTTGTAACGGGTCTGGATGATCGACCGCCGGGCTTCCTGCTCTGGCGCGCCATCCTGCAATGGATTGGCGGCGTGGGCATAATCGTCACGGCTATGGCATTCTGGCCCATGCTTGGTGTCGGCGGCATGCAGCTGTTTCGACTGGAAAGCTCCGATGCATCCGACAAAGTCTTGCCGCGGGCCACCGAGATCGCCGCGGCAATATCGGTGATCTATTTGCTGCTCACCCTCGCCTGTGCAGTTGGCTATGGGCTGACCGGAATGGGCTGGCTCGATTCCATCGCCCATGCCATGACCACAGTGGCAACCGGGGGCTATTCGACCTCCGATGACAGTCTCGGCGCCTTCATGGGCGGCGGCGCCGATCTGGTCGCGATCGCCTTCATGCTGATGGCGGCGCTGCCCTTTGGCATGTTTCTGCTCGCCGCACGTGGCAAACCGCAAGCACTCTGGCGCGATGCCCAGGTGCGCGGCTTCTTCCTGGTCGTTATAGCTGCCTGCGTGACCTTGACCCTTCTGCTTGCGGCAACCGGTCATGATGGCGACGCCTCTGCCTGGCGTCTGGCGAGCTTCAATGCGATCTCCATCATCACCGGGACCGGGTTCGCGACCACCGATTACACCGGTTGGGGACCTGTTTCTGAAAGTCTCTTTTTCGTCTTCATGTTCATTGGCGGCTGCGCCGGCTCCACCACCTGTTCGGTAAAAATATTCCGCTACCAAATCGCCTGGTCGGCCATGCAGCGCTATATGGAAAACCTGTTGCGCCCCCACGCCATCATACCGATCCGCTATAATGGCCGCGTCGTTCCGGACAAGGCGCTTCACTCGGTCTTCGGCTTCTTTTTCGTTTTCTTCGCCGTCTATGCGATCAGCGCGTCGATGCTGTCAGCGATCGGGCTGGACATGACCACAGCCCTCTCGGGTGCGGCAACCAGCCTGGCAAATGTCGGGCCGGGTCTCGGCGAGTTGATCGGCCCCTCGGGGACTTTTGAATCCCTCCCGGATCGGGCCAAGTGGATCCTGACAGCAAACATGTTCATCGGCCGGCTGGAAGTCCTTGCAGTCCTGGTCTTCCTCTCGCCGCGCTTCTGGCGAGGCTAGGCGGTTACCGCCTTGATTTCCGCCTCGGTGAAACCCCAGTCCCGATTGCAGTACTCGCAGGTCATCACGACCTGCCCGTCCTGGGTCATGTGATCCTGATCATCCTGCGGGAAGCTCGCTATGATCCGCTTCAACCGCTCATGATCACAGGCGCAACGCCGCACGACCGCGGACGGTTCGAAAATGCGGACACCATCCTCATTGAAGAGGCGATAGAGCAGCCCGCCGGCCGAGAGGTCCTTGTCCAGGAGCTCCGCGTCCTCAACGGTGTTGAAAAGGATGAGGGCATGCTCCCAATCCTCATCGACACTGCCCCTGGTATCATCACCCGCAACGGCCTGAAGCAGAGCGCCGCCCGCACGCCAGCGACGACCTTCTCTATCCCACTCCTCACCCACCGCGACGCGCAGCCGCGTCGGGGTCTGTTCAGACTGTTCGAAATATGTTTCCGCGCACGCGGCCAGCGTATCACCCTCGAGCGGAACCACACCCTGATAACGATCCATTTCGGGGCCCTGATCAATGGTCAGGGCGAGCGCGCCATTGCCGAGCAGCGTCTTGACCCAGCTTTCGCCATCAGCGCGCGCTGAAACCGCGCGCTCATAGGCGTCGGCATCGAGCTTGGCGAAACCGCGGACACCTTCGCCGGTGACATATTCGGCGACAACGAAGGAGAGTGGGCCCTTGCCATTGGCCTGGACGATCAGCCGGCCTTCGAATTTCAATGCGTCACCGACCAGCGCTGCAATCATGACGGCCTCGCCGAGCATGCGTGCCACCGGCTCCGGATAATCATGGGCACCAAGGATGAGATCGATGGTTTCGCCCAGGCGGATGATACGGCCGCGGACAGCGCGCCCGTCCACCTGGAAACCGGCAATAATATTGTCCTGCTCGCCGAGCGAATCCTTGCCCACGCCGTCAGTCATCAGCCATTCGCCTGCAATTCGCCAAGCGCTTCGTCGAGAATGGCGACGGCCTCGCTGGCATCATCCTGGGTGATGATCAGTGGCGGTGCCATTCGCGAGACATTGTCCCCGGCGGCGCCAAGCAGCAGTTTGCGGGACCGGCAAAGACCCGCGAGCTTCTTGGGATCGTATCCCTCCTTGAGCTTGATGCCGACCAGCAGCCCCTTGCCGCGGATTTCGACGATCTTGTCCGCATGGCGATCGGCAAGCCCGTGCAATTGCTGGCGAAGGAAGTTCGAGACATCCACCACCTGATCCATGAACCCATCGGAGGTCAGCTCATCGAACACGACATTGCCAACCGCCGCGGCGAGCGGGCCACCGCCATAGGTCGAGCCGTGCGTTCCCACGACCATGCCGCGGGCCGCAGCCTCGGTCGCCAGGCACGCACCCATCGGGAAACCGCCGCCAATTCCCTTGGCCGACGCGAGAATATCAGGCTCGGCGCCATCGACCCATTGATAGGCAAATAGCTTGCCCGTCCGGCCGGCACCGCACTGGACTTCATCATAGATCACCAGAATTCCGTGTTCATCGGCGAGCTCGCGCAGACCGCGCAGACAGGCATCCGGGAGCGCGCGAACCCCACCCTCGCCCTGGACCGGTTCGACCAGAATGGCTGCCGTCTCTTCGGTAATAGCCGCCTTGAGCGCTTCGTGATCGCCGAACTCAACCTGGTCGAAGCCTTCCATGGCCGGACCGAAGCCTTCGAGATATTTCGGGTTACCGCCGGCATTGATCGCGCCATAGGTACGGCCGTGGAAGGCGCCCGTAAAAGTAATGATCCGATAGCGCTGCGGATTGCCATTCACAAAATGATAGCGACGCGCAGTCTTGAGTGCGCATTCAATCGCCTCGGCGCCGGAATTGGTGAAAAACACGCGGTCTGCGAAACTGGCCTCGGTCAGCTTGTTGGCGAGTTCGATGCCTGCGGGCACCTTGTACATGTTCGACAGGTGCCACAGCTTGCCCGCCTGCTCCGTCAGGGCCGCGACGGCCTTGGGATGAGCGTGTCCGAGACAATTCACGGCGATTCCTGAAATGAAATCGAGATAGCGCTCGCCCGTATCTGTAATCAGGCGCACGCCCTCACCACGGTCAAAGACCAGATCCGGCGGTGCATAAGTATCCATCATCGGTGCGGGCATGGCGTCCTCCAGGGCAGAAATGTGCGCCTGTTGACCGGCGCTGATACCAGAGGTCTAGGCCCGCTTGCTCAGCTCTTCAAGCGCCATCCTGCACGAAGAACACCATAGCAAACCGCGAGCAGAACCAGATTGATCGCCGCGACCAGAATAACGCCGATCAGGAGCGACCCGTCGGCCGTACCGGTAAAGCCATAACGAAAGCCGTCAATCATGTAGAAGAAGGGATTATAGTAGCTGATCGTGCGGATTGGCTCGGGCAGAAAGTCGATGGAGTAAAATGTGCCGGACAGGAAGGTGAGCGGCATGATTATAAAGTTGGTCACCACGGACAGATGGTCGAATTTTTCAGCCCAGATCCCGCCAACAACGCCGACCATGCCGAGCATTGCCGCCGCCCCCAGCCCGAAATAGGCGACTGCCCAGATATGCGTCGGCACCACCGATGCGAAGGGCAGAAGCGTAATCGCCGTTACCCCACCGACGACAACCCCTCGGGTCATTGCGCCGGCGACAAAGGCGATGAACAACTCCGCTGCCGATAATGGCGGCATCAGGAAGTCGACCGTATTGCCCTGTACTTTTGACACCAGCAATGAGGAGGACGAATTCGCGAAGGCATTGTTCAATATCCCCATCAACATCAGGCCCGGCGCAAGGAAGTCGGCGAAATCCACACCATTAATTGCCGGGCGGCTTGACCCGACCGCGACCACGAAAACCAACATGAAAAGCAAGGTTGTTGCCACCGGCGCGAGGACTGTCTGGAACACCACTTTCATGAAGCGGCGCACTTCTTTTTTGTAGAGAGTCCAAAGGCCTAGCCAGTTTACGGCGCCGAATTCCCGCGGCCTGGTAACGATTGTTTCCAAAGTCTTGCTCATATCGAATGACTCTTAATCTCTCGGTAACCATCCCCGTTAACGATTGGGCGTGCAAGGGAGCTTTCCACAGGTGAGGTCATAGGCTGATCTTGTGGCTCGCGCCGCGTTAGATACAATATCTAGTGTAATTAAACATGAATTGAGATATGCGCATTTTGCCACCATCAAGGTAAAGAGCGCCACTCACCGGGAGACCTAGTGCGATGGCTTGGACGGACGAACGTGTAGAACAACTCAAAAAGCTCTGGGCTGAGGGCCTGAGCGCGAGTCAGATCGCCAAACAGCTTGGCGGTGTCACCCGAAATGCCGTGATTGGCAAGGTGCATCGTCTGGGACTGTCTGGACGTGCGACACCCTCTCGTCCGACCCGCCGCGCCGCCAAGCCTTCCCGGCCGCGCACAACAACGGCTTCCACCGCGCCTGCCAGAGCCGCGCCGCGACCCTCCCCCTCTGCGCCGCCCGCTCCGGTCGAGGCGCCGGTGGAGCCAGCCGTATTGCCGTCCGGCGATTATGCCACAGTCCTGACCCTCCGGGACTCAATGTGCAAATGGCCGATCGGCGATCCGTCTTCGTCCAATTTCCGTTTCTGCGGACGGAAAACGGGTGAAAGCAGCACCTACTGCGATGCGCACGCCAATATGGCTTATCAGCCAAGTCAGAAGCGCCGCCGCCGCACCTCAGATGCAGCAGCCGCATTGGACGCGATTGCTGCCACACGACGCTATAACTTCTAACCGGGCACCCCCTCTCACCCCCCTTGTCCGGTAGATCAACGGTCGCCTCCTGCGGAGGCGGCCGTATTTCTTTGCGAAAAGCGGGGCTGGTCTAGGCAGCCTTCATGTCGAATGAATAGCCTGCAGAGCGTACCGTGCGGATCGGATCATGCTCTTCCTTGGTATTCAATGCCTTGCGCAGCCGTCCGACATGGACGTCCACAGTTCGCGCTTCGACATAGACATCTGCACCCCAGACCGCATCGAGCAATTGCTCGCGAGAGAAGACGCGACCCGGATGCTGCATCAGATAGTCCAGCAGCCGGAATTCGGTCGGTCCGAGATGAATCTCGCGATCGGCACGCTTCACCCGGTGCGCCACGCGGTCCATGGTGATATCACCCGCCTTGATAATATCTTCGGCGAGGCCCGGACGGATGCGGCGCAAGACGGCGCGGATGCGGGCGAACAACTCCGTCATGGAGAAGGGTTTGACAATATAATCGTCAGCCCCGGTATCCAGTCCGCGCACCCGGTCGGTTTCCTCGCCGCGCGCTGTCAGCATGATGATCGGCACATTCGCTGTATCCTGGCGACTGCGCAGACGGCGGCAGACCTCAATGCCTGAGACCTTTGGCAGCATCCAGTCGACCAAAACCAGGTCTGGCGTGTTTTCTTCTGCCAGGATCAGAGCTTCCTCGCCATCGCCGGCGACGGAAACCTGATATCCTTCCTTCTCCAGATTGTACTGGAGGAGGGTTGCCAGGGCATCTTCATCTTCAACGACAAGAACGTGCGGATTCATTGTCTCACTCCTATTCCCGGTCCGCCTCGACGGCGGCTTTATCCGTCTCAAGATGGCGGCCCGTCACCATGAAATGTACGGCCTCGGCAATATTCGTCGCGTGATCACCCACGCGCTCCAGATTCTTGCCCACAAAAAGGATGTGCGCTCCGGGACCCACCTGGTCCGGGCTGCGTGTCATGGCGACGAGAACATCGCGGATCAGCGCGTCATAATGATCATCAACCTCGTCATCGGAGCGCCAGACCTGGACGGCGGGCTCGATTTGGCGCGAGCTCATCGCGTCGAGGACTTCGCGCAATTGCTGCGCGACAATGATACCAAGACGTTCGACCTGCCCTGCTTCCTCCATGGGAGCGAAGGCCGCCATGTCCTGAGCGCGATAGGCGATGTTTTTGGCCAGATCGCCGACCCGTTCCAGATCCGCGGAGATCTTCAGCGCTGAGATGGTCATTCTCAGATCCATCGCCATCGGTTGACGCAGGGCGAAGAGCCGTATGACGCGCTTCTCGATCGCATCAGTCATTGCATTGACGGTCTGCTCGCGTTCGCGAATGGCGGCCGAGGCCGAGGCATCGCGGCGCGTGAAGGCAGCAAGCGCTTCGGACAGCTGGGTTTCCACCAGCCCACCAAGCCGCGCAAGCTCGTCGGCGAGCGTGTCCAGTTCCGCACCATAGGCGGAAACGATATGCGTATTCTGGGAAAGTGCCATTCGGCCCTCCTGCCAGCCTCTTCGCGTTGGTCCGCTTCCCGGCTTCACAAACGCCACGCCACGCTTTAATCGAGCCCGTCTACAGACCCGCAACGCTCATCGAGAATGATCACCTTGGGGCGACACACATATCGATGATGCTGCGTCGCTTTATGACAGAAACGCTACCGATTTGTGACAATGACCAGATTTACTCGCTACCGGCAAGCTCTTCATCCGGTTGTTCGTGCTGCAACTGCTTGAAGAAAACAGTGAAAACAGAACCGACGCCGGGTGCGCTTTCGACCGAAAACCCGCCGCGATGCCGGTTCACTATATGCTTCACGATCGCCAGGCCGAGCCCGGTGCCTTCCTTGGGGCCGCTCTTTTGACCATCGACCCGATAAAATCGTTCTGACAGGCGCGGCAGATTGCGGCGCTCAATGCCCTTGCCGCTATCGCGGACCCGAATGGCGACATAGCGGTCCCCGGGCTCCGTAGTCGGCGCGGCCAGGGTCAGACGGCTTGCCGTCTCGCCGAGCGTCAGCGCGGGTCGTTCGGCGTCATCGCGGCTCAACCCCGTCTTGAGCTCAAGCGAGAGGAGCGAACCGTCCGGTGAATATTTCACGGCATTCTCGACCAGGTTCTGCAGCACTTCGGTTAACTGGTCGCGGTCGCCGGTCACCAGGGCGGCATCTGCCAATTCATGGGAAAAGCTGATCGACTTGGCGGCGATCTGGGGCCGCAGCATGTCGATTACATCCTCTGCAGCAGACCTGATGTCGGTGCGACTGCTCGGTGGAACATGCTCGTCCATCTCGATGCGAGAGAGTGAGAGCAGGTCATTGATCAGGCGCTGCATGCGCTCTGTCTGATCAAACATAATACCGAGGAAACGCTCGCGAGCGGCCGTGTCGTCCCGCGCATGCCCGCGCAGTGTCTCGATAAACCCCGCCAACGAGGCCAAGGGCGTGCGCAATTCATGACTTGCATTGGCGAGGAAGTCGGCTCGCATGCGGTCGGCACGCTTGATGGAGGTCTCGTCCAGCAGCACGAGCATGGCGCGCCAGGGCAGGATCGGGTCCGCCTGCATGGAAATGGGAGCCACATAGGCACGGACATGACTCTCGACAGGCGCCATATTCGAGTATTCCACCGGCTCGACCTCGCCGCCGCGCAATGCGGTGCTAACCGCTTCAAGCACTTGCGGCTGACGCAGGACGGATGACAGATGACCGGGCGCTGTCCCGAGCCCCAGAAAACTGCGCGCAGCCGGATTGGCGCTTTCTATGCGACCGCCGCCGCCAATCATCAAGACAGGAATAGGCAGGGCGGAGACCATGGCCTGTGCCGACACTGTGGCGTCTTCCGGCAGGCTCACGACCGGGCGCGCCTGCGCCGCCTCATGGGGATTCAAAGTGGTGCTGACGGTCAGATAGTAAAAGACGGACAGGGCCGCGATGGTCGCGATCGCCACAATTGTAGGTACAAATCCGAGCTCGCCGAAAATCCAAAGCAGGAGCAGGACCGTACTCCCCAAGGCTGCCACCGCAGCAGTATCGCGTCGCCGAATTCTGACGGAGGGTTGGGAATCTCGCTCGACCTTTCGCAAAGTTCACTCGTTTTCTTTGGCTTTTTGCGGCAATAGAGCGCCAATCCGTGAGGGTGCGCACATTATTTACCGGCCTCTATGGCACAGAGTTCGGCAGAGGTGAAATCCTGCTGTTTAAAAAGGCAAAACACGCAGGAACCACATCTCGAAAATCGTGACGTTTTTCATGGAAATCGATAGGCATTTAGTGTTTTTCGATAAATTTATGTTGACATTCGCTATGCGCTCCATAGGATGCGCTATCGGTAGAGCTCATGACGTGCGGGGACAACGCATGCGTAAACATTTGTTAGTAATCGCGACGGCGCTGACCGCAGCCTCCTGCGCCAGTACGCCGGCATTCCAGGCAGACCAGGTTCTGCCCGAAGCGCCACAAAGCTGGGTCGCAGCGCCACAGGCCAGCGGGGAATCAGCCTCGCGCGACTGGATAGCGGCTCTTGGCACGCCGGCATTGACGCCGCTTGTCGAAGAAGCCTTCGAATCCAGTCCGTCGCTTGCGCAATCTCTGGCACGCTATGATGCGGCACTCGCATCAGCGCGTGTCTCACGCGCCGCGCGCCTGCCCAGCCTGAATGGCTCAGCGGATTATACGCGCACAGAGGTCAATGCGACCTCGACCGGGTCAGACAGTTATTCACTGGGCCTGGGTACATCCTGGGAAGTCGATCTCTGGGGCCGTGTTCGCAATACGGCGAATGCTGCGTCGCTTGACGCCGATGCCGCCGCCGAGGACTTGCGCGCCGCGCAGCTCTCGATCGCCGGACAGGTCTCTCGCGCCTGGTTCGCCCTGGTCGAGGCCCGACAGCAAACAGAGCTGGCCCAGCGCGATCTGGAAGCCCTTTCATTAACTGAATCCATCACCGAGCGCCGCTTCACGCGCGGCCTTGTTCGCTCTTCGGATGTGCGCACAGCACGCAGTGCCCTGGCCTCCTCTGAGGCCACGCTGGCCTCGCGCCTGCGCAGCGAGGCAGCCGCCGCGCGCAGCCTTGAAACCCTGCTGGGCCGTTATCCCGCCGCCCGGATAAACCGGGAGGGCGAAATTCCCGATCTCGAGACGCTCGGGGATATTGGATCTCCGGCAGAATTGCTGATCCGCCGTCCCGACGTGATCGCCGCAGAGCGTCGTCTCGAGGCTGCAGGCCTGCGCATCGATGCCGCACGCGCCGCCCTCCTGCCGACTTTGTCGCTGAGCGGTAGCGCCGGCACCGGCGGTGCGAGCACGGATGATCTGTTCGATGCCGACACGCTGGTCTCCAATCTGATCGGCTCGCTGGCGGCACCCATCTTCCAGGGCGGGCGCCTGCGCGCCCAGGTCGACCAGGCTGAGGCGAATGCCGAGCTTGCGATCGCATCCTATGTCCAGACCGTGCTTGCAGCCTGGCAGGAAGCGGAAAACGTCATCTTTGCCGACCAGATCCTGGAAGCCCGGGTCGCCAGTCTGGGCCGGGCCTTCAACGAAGCCGCAGAAGCCGAAGACCTGGTCATCCAGCAATATGCGCGCGGCGTTGCCACGATTTTTGACCTGCTGAACGCCTATTCCCGGCGGATCAGTGCAGAAAGCCAGTACATCTCGGCGCGCCGCGAGCGCGCGGCCAACCGGGTTGATCTTTATCTCGCCATTGCCGGCGATTTCGTTGTCGCGGGCGCACCGGCGCCGACGACATTCACGGGAGAATAATCATGGGTACCTTTTTTGGACGCCTTATCATCATTGCCGGCGTTATTGGCGTGGCATTCTTGGCCGTCACGACCCTTGTCAGCACGGCGCCAGAGCCTGAGCGGGCAAATTCGGCTCCACGACCTGTGGCAGTCTTCGTCGAAGAGACGCAACGCGAAACCGTATCGCTTACCGTCACCTCGCAGGGCGAGGCCCGGCCGCGCACCCAGATTAATCTGGTTCCGGAAGTCGGCGGGCGCATCACCTATGTGAACCCGGACTTCATCGAAGGCGGTTTCTTTGAAGCCGGCGAAACCCTGGTCCGGATCGAGGATGCCGATTACCGGCTTGCCGTGACGCGAGCGGAAGCCCAGGTGGCGCAGGCGCAGCAGGCCCTGACCCGCGAACAGGCCGAATCCGACCTTGCGCGTTCGGAATGGGAAGAATTGGGTGAAGGCGAAGCGTCATCACTGACCTTGCGCGAACCGCAACTGGCGGAGGCACGCGCCCAGCTGGCTGCAGCGTCAGCCACGCTTCAGGGCGCCCGTCTAGACCTTCAGCGCACACGTATTTCAGCCCCCTTCTCTGGTCGTGTCCGCTCGATCAATGCTGACCTCGGACAATTCGTCTCCCCGGGCACACCGCTGGGTGAAGTCTTCTCCACCGACCAGGTATTGGTCCGCCTGCCGCTGACCGATTACGATCTCGGCCTGCTGGGTATTCCGATCGCGTTCAATGCGGAAACCGATGGTGGCGGCATTCCGGTCACCCTGACCGCGACGCTGGCCGGCCAGCGCCAGGAATGGCTCGCCGAAATCACCCGCACCGATAGCGCCATCGACTCCCAGACGCGCGTTCTCTATGCCATCGCCGAAGTCAATGACCCCTATGGCGCCGCGGCGTCCAATGGCGCCCCTTTGGCCGTCGGCCTCTTCCTCACGGCCCGGATTGAAGGTCGCGAAGTGGAAAATGCCTATGTTCTGCCGCGCTCTGCACTGCGGGGTGAGAATACGGTTCTGGTCGCCGAGCCAGGCGGGACGCTCTCGGTCCGCTCCGTCGACGTCGTCACCTCGAATGATGAGTCCCTGATTGTCTCTTCCGGTGTTGGCGCCGGCGAGATGGTCGTTATCTCCCCGATCCGCGGCGCCAATGACGGGATGCGTATCCAGTCGCTCGACGGCGATGGCGAAGTGATCGCGGCCTATTCGGCAACGATCGAGACGCCGGACGAGGAAACCATCGAAGGTCTTGCCGAAACTGATAATGGCGAGAGCGACAATGAAAATGCTGCGAGTGCCGGCTAAACGGCCGCAGAATTGAGGACATCTCGATGACTGATCCGAACGAAACCCACCAAGCTGCACCCAAGGGCATTATCGCCTGGTTCGCTGGCAACTCAGTCGCCGCCAACCTACTGATGATGCTTGCCATTTTTGGCGGTATCTTTGGCTATTTCCAACTCAATCGGGAAGTCTTCCCGAATGTGGCCTTCAACGGCGCAACCGTGTCCGTCGCCTGGCCCGGCGCGTCGCCGCAAGAGGTGGAAGAACAGATCATCGTCCGGATCGAGGAAGCCCTCACAGACATTGACGGCATTGACACCATCACTTCGACCGCGGTCGAAGGCAGCGGCTGGGTGAATATCGAGGGCAAGCCTTCGGTCGACATCGCCGCCTTCATTGATGAAATCAAACTCAATGTGGATTCTATCAATAACCTGCCGCAATCCTCGTTCCGACCCGTCGTAAATCAGTGGCGCTCCGGCGACTGGCTGATCGGGTTTGCCGTTCACGGGGAAATCGGTCGCCGCGACCTGCAGCAATTCGCGGATGAAATCCGCGATGAGGTGGCCAACCAGGTGCCCGGCGTATCCGTCGTCGGCATTATGGGACGCCTCAATGAAGAAGTTTCGATCGAACTGTCCGAGGAGAGCCTGCAGCGCTACGGGCTGAGTTTTGACGAAGTCACCCGTGCGGTTCAAACCAGCTCGCTCAACGCCTCCGCCGGTTCTGTGCGCACGGATCTGGGGGACTTGTCACTCACCTCGCGCCAGCTGGCCGACACGCAACAGGATTTCGAAAACATCATCATCCGCCAGACGCCGGATGGCGGCACGCTTCGCGTACGCGATGTGGCCACGGTCACCGACGGTTTCGTCGATGCCAACCTGATGTCTACCTATAATGGCGAACCCATGGTCATCGTCTATGTGGAGACCACGGCCAATAGCGATGTCGTCGACATTTCCACGGGCGTACAGGCCTATATCGATGAGAAGCGCCTGGAGCTTCCCGACGGGATTTCACTGTCGCTGTGGTGGGATAATTCCGAGCTCTATGAGGGCCGGATGAATACGATCCTGAACTCCGCCATGATCGGTGGCGGCCTGGTCCTGATCGTTCTCTTCCTCTTCCTCCGCCCGATTGTCGCCTTCTGGGTCACGGTCGGCATTTTCACCGCCTTTGGCGGCGCCTTCCTCCTGCTGCCGATGATGGATGTGACACTGAATATGCTGTCACTCTTCGCCTTCCTTCTGGTGATCGGGATCGTTGTCGACGATGCCATTGTGGTCGGAGAGAATATTTATGACAGGGTGGAGCGAGGCGAACAGGGGCTCACCGCTGCTGTCGTAGGCACGCAGATGGTCGCCAAACCGGTGATCTTCGCCGTGATCACCACGATCATGATGTTCTCACCCTGGATGCTGATTACCGGCCCGACTGTACAATTCACCAAGCAAATCTCACTGGTCGTCGTCGCGGCGCTGACCTTCTCGCTGATCGAATCCCTGCTGATCCTGCCGGCTCACCTCGGCCATCTTAAGCCGCAATCCAATAAAGGCTTCTTCGGTCCGCTGATCGCCGTTCAGCGTGCCATCGCCTTCTCGCTCGTGGCGATCGCCCGCTATGTCTACCGGCCGATCGCGAAATTCTCGATCGCCAATCGGTATGCCACTGTGGTCGCATTTATCGGCATTTTCGCAGTCGCGATTACGCTGATGACGACGAACCGGGTGGGCTCGGTCTTCATGCCACAAATCGAGAACGAGACCATCCAGGTCACCATCCAGCTCGCTGAAGGCACGCCTTGGAGCCGGACGGAACAGGTTCGCCGGCAGCTCGATGATGCACAGGACGAGGCCCTGCAATATTATCGCGACCAATATCCTGGCGAGATCGACATGATCGAGTCCCGCTCCACCGTCGCTTCTGACGCGCGCATCAATGCCTGGATCACCCTCGCCGATCCCGAGGTTCGCCCCGGCGGCTATCCGACGGCCGAGGTTGCACGCGAGATCCGCCAGATGATGGGTCCGGTCCCCGATGCGGAGGAAGTTCGCTTCGACTCGACCATCAATGAAGGCGGCAACTCCGTCAGCTTCGCCCTGTCCGGCCAGGATCTCGGCGAATTGCGGGAAGCCGCAGACGAGCTGAAGGAACAGCTGCGCAGCTATGACACGCTCTATGATGTCGTCGACAGCCTGCAGACATCGACGCAGGAATTGCAATTCTCCCTGCGCCCGGATGCTCAAGCCCTGGGACTGACATTGAATGATGTCACCCGCCAGGTGCGTCAGGCTTTCTTCGGCGACGAGGCGCAGCGCCTGCCGCGTGATGGCCAGGATGTCCGCGTCATGATCCGCCTCGACGAGGAATCGCGCCGCTCGCTCGACACGCTTCGTGAAATCCGGATTCGGACCGGCGATGGCCGCGAGGTCCCGCTCTCTGCCGTCTCCGATGTGGAGTTCGCCCCCGGGCTTAACCGGATCAATCGCCGCAATGGCATGCGCACAGTCACGGTTACCGCCGAGCTGTCGGATCCGGCCGCGCGCGGTACGATCGAAACCAGCCTGGAAGGCGAGTTCTGGCCGGACTGGGAGTTGCGGCATCCTGAGGTCAGCCGTGACGAGATCGGTGAAGCCGAGGGCCAGAGAGAGTTCATGAATGAGGTCACCAGCCTGCTGCTTCTGGCACTGGTTTCCATGTATCTCCTGCTGGCCATTGCCTTCCGGTCCTATTTCCAGCCGATCCTGATCATGATCGCCATTCCGTTCGCGCTCGCCGGAGCCATATTCGGGCATTATCTCTATGATCTGCCCATCGCGCTTTTCTCCTACTTCGGAGTCGGCGCGGCGGCTGGCGTTGTGATCAATGACAATCTGGTTCTGATCGATTTCGTGAACCGGCTGCGCGCCAATGGCGTCGGCGCCTTCCAGGCGCTGGTTGATGCCGGTGTGCAGCGTTTCCGCCCGATCCTGCTGACCTCGGTCACCACCTTCCTCGGGATCTTCCCGATGATGGCGGAGCAATCAACGCAGGCACAATTCCTCAAGCCGATGGTTGTCGCGCTCGGATTTGCCGTGATCTTTGCACTCTTCCTGACCCTGCTGTTTGTGCCCGCGCTGTACGGTATCGGTGTCGATATCGCACGCTTTTTCCGTCGCCTGTGGACCGGCAAGAGCCAGCGTGCACTGGGTTCGGACTATCAAGATACCGACTTCGCCCATGGCGAACTTCCCGGACATCTTGACCCGTCACAGGCAGAGTGATCAGTCTATAACGCAACGAGATGCCTTCTGCCGGGGCTGGCAGAAGGCATCTTTCATTCTTCCAAAGGGGGACATTATGAAAAAGCTACTCATGAGTTCGGCGGCCTTGCTTTTGCTGGCCGGCTGCGACCAGATCCAGACCGCCATCGAAGAGAATACGGCGGTGACCGAACAGGTCGAAGCCGCCACCAGCGCTGCTATCGGCGAGTGGGGCTTTGATATCGAGGGCATGGACCTGTCCTATCATCCCGGCGACGACTTCTTTCGCTATGCCAATGGGACCTGGCTGGATACGACTGAAATCCCGGCGGACCGGTCCAATTTCGGCATGTTCACCGTGCTGACGATCGAAGCAGAGGAACAGGTTCAGGACATTATCCTGGATCTCGCCGCGACCGCGCCGGAAACCGGATCCGTTGAGCAGAAAGTTGGCGATCTCTATGCCAGCTGGATGGATACGGAGACAGTTGAACAACTCGGCCTCGCACCGGCGCAATCCTATCTCGACCAGATCGCCGCGGCACAGACGCATGATGACATTCGCAGCCTGTTCGCGACCATCAATTTCATCGCGCCCTACGGTGTCGGTGCCATTCCTGATCCCGCAGATACGACCCGTTACACCGTCTTTGTCGGCCAGGCGGGTCTCGGCCTGCCGGATCGCGAATACTATCTCGATCAGGAAAATGAGGCCTATGGCCGCTATCGCGAAGCCTATGTCGCGTTTATCGCGGAACTCTTCAGCCTTGCCGGCATTGAGGGCGGCAGCGACAGGGCGGACGCCATTATGGCACTGGAAACCCGGATCGCCGAGGTTCACTGGACCCAGGAACGCTCGCGCAATATCCAGGAAATCTACAATCCGATGCCGCTCGACCAGCTTGCAGCGCTGGCTCCGGCCTTCGACTTCGAGACCAGCATGGCAGCGCTCGGTCTCGACAATGTCGCGACCTATCTCGTGGCCAACCCCAGCGCCATTGAAGGTGCGGGCATTATTTTCGAGGAAACCCCGGTCGAAGTCCTGCGTGACTATCTGACCTTCCATTTTCTTCAGGACAATGCGGGCGCGCTTCCGGAAGCTTTCGACACGGCGAATTTCAATTTCTATTCGCGGACACTCAATGGCATTGAGGAGCCGCGGCCGCGCGATAGCCGCGGCGTGCTTCTGGTCGGCGGACAACTCGGAGAGGCCGTGGGCCAAGTTTATGTCGAGCGTCATTTCCCTGCGGCGTCGAAGGCAGCCATGGATGGGCTGGTCGACAATCTGACGACAGCTTTCCAGGGGCGCCTCGAAAACCTCGTCTGGATGGATGATGAGACCCGAGAGAATGCAATGCGCAAACTCTCCACTTTCGAACCGCGCATCGGTTATCCCGATGAATGGCAGGATTACTCAGCCCTGGAAATCAGCGCCGACGACCTGTTCGGCAATATGATGCGTCTGAATGAATTCCAGTGGAATGACCAGATCGCCAATCTCGGCGGCCCGGTTGACCGCGGCGAGTGGCCCTACCCGCCGCAAACGGTGAACGCCTCCTATAATCCGCTGATGAACCAGATCACCTTCCCGGCCGGCATCCTCCAGGCGCCCTTCTTCGATCCGGCCGCCGACCCGGCGATCAATTATGGCGCGATCGGCGCGGTGATCGGTCATGAAATCGGACACGGATTCGATGACCAGGGCCGTCGTTTCGACTATGACGGCTCCATCCGCGACTGGTGGACGACTGAAACCAATGCCCGCTTTGAGGAGCGGGCTGACCGCTTGGGCGCCCAGTACAGCTCCTACTCACCGATTGAAGGCATGTTCGTGAATGGTGAATTCACCATGGGCGAGAATATCGGCGATCTGGGCGGTGTGCAGATGGCGTATACGGCCTACCGCAATTATGTCGAAGCGACATATGAAGGCGGAGAAGCTCCGGTCATTGACGGCTTTACTGGTGATCAGCGCTTCTTCCTGGCCTGGGCCCAGGTCTGGCGTCGCCTTTATCGCGAGGATAATCTGATTGCGCGTCTGTCGACGGACCCGCACAGCCCGTCGCAATACCGCACCAATGGCGTCGTACGTAATCTCGACGCCTGGTATGACGCATTCGGTATTACCGAGGAGCACGCCCTCTATCTGCCGCCGGAAGAGCGGGTGAAGATCTGGTAGGGACAGATCGCACCGACTTACACAACAAGGCCCCGGACCGCTGGTTCGGGGCTTTTTGTTACTGCACCTCACAGAAGCGTAAGTTGCACTTGCGTGACAACGCCCTAACCTCCCTGCCAATTGCGATTACAGCTCTTTTTTGGGGGAGAAATCATGAAAAAGTTTTTGCTGATGGGGGCCAGCCTGGCCCTGCTCGCCGCCTGTACGCCGGCAAGCGAAGCTCCGTCTTCTGACACGGCGACAAGCGAGATGCCGGCGAACCAGACGACCGCGCAAGTTGGTGTTGGCGATCCGTCCAGCGGTGATCCGCGCCTTGGCGTCTGGGGCGTCGAGACCGAGCATGTCACAGCCGATGTTCATCCGGGCGATGACTTCAACCGTTTCGTCAATGGCGGCTGGCTGGACAATACGGAAATGCCGCAGGGCTTTTCCCGCTTCGGCTCATTCACCGAACTCTTCCTTCTCTCCGAGGAGCGCATTGATGGCATCATTGCTACGGCGGTGACCGCTGATGCCGAAGCCGGCACGCCGCAGCAGCAGATCGGCGATCTCTATCAGTCCTTCATGGACCAGGACCGTCTGGCCGAGCTGGGCTTCGAACCGGCCCGCCCGATGCTCGACCGTATCGCAGCAGCAGGCTCGCATGATGACATTGCAGACCTGATGGGTCAGCCGGGCACCGCCTCCATTTTCGGTGCCGGCGTCACGCGCGACCAAGGCAATCCGGACCGCTATATTGTGGGCGTGAGCCAGAGCGGTCTCGGTCTGCCGACTCGTGACTACTATCTGGAAGACAATGAGCGCTATCAGGGCTTCCGCGACGCTTATGTCGCCTACATCGCTGACACGTTCGACATGATTGGTGTCGATGGCGGCGACGAACGTGCAGCGCGCATTCTCGAGCTGGAAACGGCCTTCGCCCAGGTCCATTGGTCACGCCAGGACAGCCGCGACCGCACCCGCACCTATAATCTGATGACCACCGAGGAGCTGGCCGAGCGAGCGCCGGGCTTTAACTGGCCGGTCTTCATGGAAGCTCTGGACTTTGCGGACCAGACGGAAGTCGTGATCCGCCAGACGACCGCGATTGAGGGACTTGCACAGCTGTTCGGCGAAATTCCTGTCGAGACCTGGCAGGACTGGATGAGCTTCCGCTATCTCTCCAGCAATCGTGGCAATCTGTCGCCGGAATTCTACGAGCGCTCCTTCGACTTCTATAACCGCACCCTGTCCGGTGTCGACGAGCCACGGCCGCTGGAAGCGCGCGGTGTGCAATATGTTAATGGCTCCATGGGCATGACGGTCGGTCAGATCTATGTCGAGCAATATTTCCCGCCAGAGTACAAGGCACAGATGGACGTCCTGGTGGACTATCTCGGTCGCGCTCTGCGTGAACGCATCGAGACACTCGACTGGATGGACGAGGAAACGCGTGCGGAAGCCCTCGACAAGTTCGAGAAATTCATTCCGAAAATCGGCTATCCCGATCAGTGGGCGGATTACAGCTCGATCGAGATTCGTGCGGACGACCTGTTCGGCAATGCGGAACGTATCGCCGCCTGGGCCCGTGCGGACAGCCGCGATCGCCTGCGCGGTCCAATCCGCGACTGGGAGTGGGGCATGAGCCCGCAAACGGTGAATGCCTATTACTCACCGACGGCGAATGAAATCGTCTTCCCTGCGGCTATTCTGCAAGGCCCCTTCTTCGACCCGTATGCGGATCCGGCCGTGAATTTCGGCGGTATCGGCGCAGTCATCGGCCATGAGATGGGTCATGGTTTCGACGACCAGGGCAGCCGCTCGGACGGTGATGGCGTGTTGCGGGACTGGTGGACCGATAACAGCCGTGGCAATTTCGATGAGCTGACGGATCGTCTGGTCGCCCAGTACAGCGAGTTCTCCCCGATCGAGGGCGAATTCGTGAATGGGCGCCTGGCCCTCGGCGAGAATATCGGTGATGTCGGCGGGCTCTCCATGGCCTATCGCGCCTACCAGCTGTATCTGGAAGACCATGGCGGTGAAGCGGAAGTCCTTGACGGCTTTACCGGCAATCAGCGCTTCTACATGGCCTGGGCGCAAGTCTGGCGAAATCTGCAGACCGATCAGGCGATGGTCCAGCAATTGCGGCGCGGCCCGCACTCGCCGGCGCAGTACCGTATTAACGGTGCGGTGCGGAACCAGCCGGGCTGGTATGAAGCCTTCGGCGTAACAGAGGAGCATGAGCTCTACCTGCCGCCGGAAGAACGCGTCATTGTCTGGTAATCAGACACCCGGAATGAAGAAGGCCCGGCGCATGCGCCGGGCCTTTTTGCATTTTGGGGCTGCCGACTACCAAGGCTGATAGGATAGTCGGAAAACATGAGAAACATCGCCGTTCTGATTATAGATGAACCCGTAACCGAGCGCCGTATGCTCACCAAATTTGCGACTGGCCAGGCCCTGTAATGCCCAGGGTTCCACCAACTCCTGTTCAGTGTTGATAGTAAGGGTCTGTCCCAGAAGGCTGGTCGTCCGTGAGGCGTGCCGATTCACCTCCGAATGGCTTAGCCCCAGGCTGAAGACATGCTCTGCATCATAGAGACGCGGCGCATAAATCAGGTTGGAGGAGACGGTGACGAGCGTGGTTTCCAGATCTGCATCCTCAAAGCTTGTCCGCCCCCAGCTGGCGCCTGAGCGCAGGAGCAGCGGATAGCCTTCAATCTCGGTGATGGGCAGGTAGATGCCGAAACTCGCGCTATAGCTGAAACCATCTGCATCAAGACTTGTCGGAAAGGCAATGCTGACCGCGTCAACGCCCAGATCCTGAAGCCCCTCGCCGGGGACCGCCGTCAGGTCGATCGACATATCGGATTCAGAACTTATCAGCCCCGCAGACAGCGAGACATCCATGAAGGGGAGGACGAAATAGCTCGCACTGACGTTAAAACTCGTTCCCGACAGCTCCACTTCAGAAAAGTCCAGCTCGACATCCTCCAATCGAACATCCTCGGGCAGAACCAGCTCGCTATCGACCACATTAAGGGCGCTGGAAATGAAACTCGTATTGAAGCCGAAGAGCCAGCGCCCTTGCGGGTTGGCATCTTGCAGACTGCTATACTGCTCGGCGTGAGCGGGCACCGGCAACAGCGAAAGCGCGAACAAACTCGCAATAGCTCTTTTAATCATGACATCCTCATCCACATTGTGCGGCGGATACCGAGACTGATCCGCGCTGCGTGGAATTAGACGCCGCGTATTGCCGGTTTGTGCTGCGCGAGCCGTCAAATGTGACGAAGTATGACCGACCGCCCCGGTCCAGCGGTGGACCCGGTGGAATTTCGCTTGCTGGACGAAACGCCCCCCCTATCATTAAAGATGCGGATCGGGATTGGGGAGTTTCACCATGCAGCTGACGCGGCGCTCCATGCTGCAGGCAACACTGGCGACCGGCATTATCGGATTGACGTCTCGTTCAGCCGCGCCCGGAATGCTGTCTGATCAGATACGCCTCGACAGTTCGCCACTGCACCGACGCGATCCGTTGGCATGCCTTGTCAATATGGACCGATCAGATATCGGGTCCCTGCTGCTCGCGCCTCCGGCGGGCCCGTCCCAGGCAGCGACCCGCATCGCCAATGACAGGCTCGCGCGATGGACCGCCCAGGCGCCCGACCGCTTTCAGGGCCTGGCAACGCTCGTCACCGGAGGCTCTGAGAGTATTTCGGACCAATTGCAGCGGATTGCTGATCACCCGTCCCTTCTGGGTGTGCGGCTCCAGCCGGGATCAGCCTGGCTTGATCATCCGCGATATCACCGTCTCATGGCGGTCGCGTCAGACCGGCAATTGCCGCTTTTCCTGCCAGGTACATCGCTTGATGAGACACATCACGTCTTACGGCTCATCCTCAACGGAATATTTGATCGCCATGACCGCCTCCTTGTCCTTATGGAGGGCGAAAGCGAGCGGCTTGCCCATCACATCGCCAGGCTGGACGCGCTTTATCGCGGTCACGTAGAGGACCCGTCCTATTCAGGCCGCCTTGCGCGCCTGACCGAAGCGCCAAGCGTCTATCTTCTCCGCCATGTCCGGACCATTGCGCGATGGGATGCGCCGGGCGAAACAGTCACGGCATCACAGCCCGTCACCTCAATGCTTTTGCCGCTTCGCATGCCAGACATTCTCCGGACTGTCTGAACGGTAACGCATTGCGCGCTTGATTTTGTCCTCCTGCCGCGCTCCTCTCCCTATCGTGTTGATTATACGGATGGGGAGCCGTTCATGTCCGAGACTGAGACCAAGCCTGCACGCCGAAACGCCTTTACGCGATTTCTTGATGGCGTCGAATGGCTGGGCAATCTCCTGCCCCATCCCGTAACCCTGTTTGCGCTGCTGGCCGTCGCAATCATCATCCTCTCCGGTATTCTCGGCGCGATCGGCCTGGCAGTAGAAGATCCGCGGCCAGCCGGCGCGCGCGGCGTAGCCGATGACGGCATGATCCGCGCTGTCAGCCTGTTCAATGCCGATGGCCTCCGCCGGATCTGGACTAATCTGACGACGAATTTCACAGGCTTCGCACCGTTGGGCGTTGTCCTTGTGGCGATGCTGGGCGTGGGCGTGGCGGAAAAGTCCGGCATGCTGTCAGCCGCCGTTCGCTCCATGGTGCTCGGCGCCCCCAAACACCTGGTCACAGTGGCCATCGTCTTCGCCGGCATTGTTTCCAATACCGCTTCAGAGGTCGGCTATGTCGTCCTCATCCCGCTGGCCGGTGCGATTTATTATGCACTGGGCCGCCATCCCCTGGCCGGCATGGCCGCTGCTTTTGCCGGTGTGTCGGGCGGATATAGTGCCAACCTGCTTATCGGGACAATCGACCCGCTTCTGGCCGGCATTACGCAGGAAGCGGCTCAGCTTATTGATCCGGACTATATCGTCCTGCCAACCGCGAACTGGTATTTCATGGTCGCCTCAACCGGGCTGATCACGCTTGTCGGTTCGCTGGTCTCGATCTTTATCGTGGAGCCGCAGCTGGGCGAGTATGACAAGTCCAAGGCCGATCCGACCATTCTGGACGACCGCATGATGCAACCGCTCACCGGCGCGGAGAAGAAGGGATTATTCTTCGCCTTTCTGGCTCTGCTCGGTGTGCTCGCGGCCATGGCCTTTACGCTCCTGCCGGAGTGGGGCGTTCTGCGCAATCCGGATACGGGTGACAGGTTCAACTCGCCCTTCTTCCGAGGTTTCGTTGTCTGGATCCTGATCTTCTTCGTGGCGACCGGCTTTGCCTATGGCCGCGGTGCCGGCACCATGAAAAATGACCGGGATATTATCGACGGCATGGCCACCGGCCTGTCCTCACTTGGCCTTTACATCGTCCTGGTCTTTTTTGCCGCTCAGTTTGTTGCGTTCTTCGGCTGGACCAATCTGGGCGCGATTACCGCCGTATCCGGTGCAAATTTTCTCCAGGAAACGGGAATGACGGGGCCGCTCGTCTTCTTCCTTTTCATCCTGATGTGCGCGGTGATCAATCTCTCGCTCGGCTCAGCCTCCGCGCAATGGGCAGTCACGGCACCGATCTTCGTCCCCATGCTGATGCTGATCGGCTATGCGCCCGAAGTCATCCAGGCGGCCTATCGGATTGGCGATTCAACCACCAATATCATCACCCCCATGATGAGCTATTTCGGTCTCATCCTGGCCTGGGCCACGCGCTATAAAAGCGATCTGGGTGTGGGAACAATGATAGCGATGATGCTGCCCTATTCGATCTTCTTCATTCTGACCTGGAGCAGCTTTTTCTTCCTGTGGACCTTTGGCTTGGACCTCCCGGTTGGACCAGGATCTCCAACCTATTATCCAACCGACGCTGGCTAGAATCGTCAAACAATCGGATCCTTTGCTCTCAGTAGGGGCGCTCATAACCGGTCATTCCGTGAGCGCTTCCGGTTGAAATTCCAAGTTTCACGCCATTTTACATTGCGGCGGATTTAAGTCCGACGTATCGATGTGTTCGCGTTTAGATATGGGATCCTTGCCAATGCAATCCCGCTATGCATACATATGCATGCAATTGCATACTCGCTGCATGAAACGAGGTCATACATGCCGAGAAGCGTTCCCCTGAGTGTCCGTATAACGGATGCGGATGCCGCATTTCTTGCCCGTTACAAGGTAGAAGGCGCGACGACGCCGAGCGAGAAGCTGCGTGCACTTCTGGCTGAAGCGAGGGCTCAGCACGACGAGGCTGCACGCTTCTCCGACAAGATCGACAGGTTCAGCGCCCAGCTCGCACCCGGTCTTCGGGAGGTCCGCGAACTGCAGCGTGAAAATCGCATACGTTCGGATCTGGTCCTGCATCTTTACGAACGCATGCCGGAATTGGCGGCACTTCTTGCCACCGGCCCCGTCGAGCATGCTGACCCACAGCAAAGTCTGGTCGAGTTCGAAGACGACCTCGCCCGTCTGATCTTTTCCCTTATCGAGGAAGTCCTCGATCTGGGGCTGACCGACAACCAGCGGACCTACAGGACCCGACTGGTTCAGAACAATTTAGAGCCGGTGCTTGAAGTCATCGAAATGCTCCGCCGGAAGAGTTTGAACGAGGGAGAAACTCAATGAGCGAACAGCTTGTATCACGGGTAAAGCGCCTGGTATCGGGCGGGGTGAATTCCCTGGTCGATGCCGTCGAGAACGCATCGCCCGAGTTGGTCATGAAAGAGGCCATCCGAGAAGTTGACAGCGCTGTCGATGAAGTGCGCGATGAGCTGGGCCGTGTCCTTGCAAACAAACATCTCGCCTCGCGGCGTTTGATGGATGCAAGTGCCAAACACGACAGCCTGGGTGAGCAGATCGAAACGGCGGTCAAAGAAGGTCGGGACGACCTCGCCGAGGCGGCAATCTCGCGACAGATGGACCTGGAGAGCCAGATCCCTGTCCTTGAAAGCGCCGTCAGTGATGCCGACTCGGAGGAAGAGGAACTCGAAAGCTATATCGAGGCGCTGCAAGCTCGCCGACGCGAGATGGAAGAGGAACTCGCGGCGTTCAAGGAAAGTCGTGAGGAACAGCCGAGCCTGAATGCCGATGGCACACCTGCACAGTCCTCGGGTACCGAGCGCAAGGTCTCAAAAGCCGAACAGGCCTTTGACCGTGTTATGCGCGATGCCTCCGGCCTTCCCGGCTCGGGCGGCGCAAGTCGCAGCGATGCCGCCAAGCTGGCCGAGCTGGAGACGCTCAGCCGGAACAATCGCATTCAAGAACGCCTCGCCGCTGCCAAAGCAAATTCAGGTGAGAGCTCAAAATGATGGAGATCATGGGGAGCGCAGCGGCGACCCCCTTTATCGTCGCCCTGGTGGTGCTGACTATCATCGCCTTGCTCGAAGGCTTGAGCATGGTGTTTGGGGCCGCCCTGTCAGGACTGTTGGACGGTATTCTTCCGGATTTCGATCTGCCCGATCTCGATGCAGACCTTGATGCAGATGTCGATCTGGATGTGAGCGGTCTGGAGAGCGTGGGACCACTGACCTACCTGATGAGCTGGCTCAGCTTCGGCAAGGCGCCTGCGCTTATCCTGATTATCGTCTACCTCACTGTATTTGGGCTATCCGGCCTCACCATACAAAGCATTGCCTACGGCGCTACCGGTCTCATCCCACCCGGCTGGCTCGCCAGCATTCCTGCGATCATGATTGCCATTCCGAGTATGCGCTATGGCGGCAGGATCTTCGGCCATCTGATGCCGAAGGAGGAGACCGAAGCGGTGTCAACCGAACGCTTTGTCGGCAAGGTCGCCACCATTATCCGCGGCCGTGCGGAACGCGGCATGCCGGCCGAGGCAAAGCTCAAGGACATGCACGGCATGACCCATTGGGTGCTCGTCGAACCCGACGAAGATACTGAGACTTTCGGCACCGGCGATGAAGTCATCATCGTGAGCCAGGCCGGCAGCGTGTATCGGGTCATCCGCAACACGCATCAAATCCTGTCGCGAAAATCGTGAACAGAAACATAAACATGGTTGGTAGTATGGAGGGACGTACATGCCAGATTTAATGACGATTATTGTCTACGCAACGGTGGGTTTTATTGCCTTCTTTGCAATCTTCGGATTCATCGCCGGGCTCTATAAGCGCGCATCCAAGGAGATATCCTTCGTACGTACCGGTTTCGGCGGTCAAAAAGTCATCATGAATGGTGGCGCGCTGATCATGCCAGTTCTGCATGAAACCATCCCGGTCAATATGAACACGCTTCGACTCGAGGTTTTGCGGGCCAATGAACAAGCGCTCATTACCAAGGATCGAATGCGCGTGGATGTGCAGGCGGAATTCTTTGTCCGCGTGCAACCGACAACGGAATCCATAGCGAATGCGGCTCAGACGCTCGGCAAGCGCACAATGGATCCCGAGGCTTTGAAGGCCCTTGTGGAAGGTAAGTTCGTTGACGCGCTTCGTGCCGTTGCCGCTGAAATGGCAATGGAGGAGTTACATGAGCAACGCGTGAGCTTCGTCCAGAAAGTGCAGGCCGCGGTTTCCGAGGATATTCTGAAAAACGGTCTCGAACTTGAATCTGTCTCGCTAACAGGCCTGGACCAGACCAACAAGGATTACTTCAACCCTGATAACGCCTTCGACGCCGAGGGTCTTACCAAGCTGACCCAGGAGATCGAGGAACGCCGCAAAAAGCGGAATGATATCGAGCAGGAAACCGAGGTTCAGATCCGTCGCAAGAATCTTGAGGCGGAGCAGGAGAGCCTGCAGATCTCGCGGGATGAAGAGTATGCCCGCCTCGAACAGCAGCGTGAAATCCAGACCCGCGCCGCTGAGCAGGCCTCCCAGATTGCAGCGGAACAGGCTATTCGCGAACGCGAAGCAGAAACCGCAAAAATCCTCGCTTCCCAACGCACACGCGAGGCGGATATTGAATCCAACCAGATCGTGGAGGAACGCCAAATCGCTATGGATCGTCAGGTCCGCGAGAGGGAGATCCTCAAGGAGCAGGCTGTTGAAGCCGCCGCAGTTGAAAAAGCCAAGCAAGTCCGTTTGGCCGAACAGGATCGCGATATTGTCGTTGCGGAGAAGTCCCGTGCGAAATCTGAAGCCGAAGCCGAGGCTGATGTTGCCCGCGCGATCGCAGCCAAGGCGTCGGAAGAAGTCGTTACCGCGCGCCAGGCTGAGATTGCCGAACGTGACAAGCGCATCGAGCTTATCGAAGCCGCCAAGGCAGCTGAAATGGATGCCATTGCGGTAACCGTTGCGGCAGAAGCCGAAAAACAGGCGGCGGCCGACCGGGCAGACGCCGTTCGCATCGCCGCGAATGCCGAGGCGGAGAAGATCCGTATCGCAGCTGAGGGCGACGCCAAGGCAGATACACTTCGAGCCGATGCCCAAGAGCGCGTTTATGCGGTGGAAGCAGCCGGTCAACGGGCGGTGAATGAAGCCGCTAATCTGCTGTCGCCCGATCAGATTGCCATGCAAGTGAAGTTGAAACTAATGGATGCGCTGCCGGCGATCATCGCGGAGAGCGTCAAGCCGATCGAGAACATCGATGGCATCAAAATCCTGCATGTCGACGGTCTTGGGGGCCCGCTGACCGGTGCTGGCGCCGCCAATGGCGCGGGCGACGGCGGTCTGGCTGACCAGGTCGTCAGCTCGGCACTGCGCTATCGCGCGCAAGCGCCCTTGCTGGATGCGATGCTGTCAGAGATCGGTCTGAAAGCAGGCGACCCCGCTAATCTCGCCGAGGCAATCGCCGGCTCGGGGGATGACACTGGAGCCACCGAAAGCGAGTAGGCAGCTCGCAAAGTCAAACCACACTGGGGCGCAGGTCATTCTGCGCCCCGCTTTGCGTTAGGAGCTAGGATCTTGGAGCAGGACTACATGATTGGCTATGGGTCGATCCTGAGCCGTCATAGCCGGGAGAAGTTTTCCGGCATGACCGGTGCTGCACAGAAAGTGGCGGTGCCAGGCTGGCGACGCGCTTGGTCGGTCCGCTATCGTGATGAGGGGGCGACCTATCTCGGCCTTGTCGAAGACGCGCACAGCCGGTTGCAGGCGGTTCTCGTTCCGGTCGAGATCGATCCGGACATGCGTCATCGCGAGCGGGGCTATCGCTGGGAAGAAGTCCCCGCGGCCGGCCTGATCGGCCCGGATCTACCCCAGGGGCGGTTCTGGATTGTGGTCAATCATGTCCATGAGATCGCTGACCCAGACCATCCAATCCCCCAATCCTATGTCGACACCTGTCTGATCGGAGCATTCCAGACCGGCGGCGAGTCCATGCTTCGGGATTTCATTGCCGGTACGGATCACTGGGATACGCCATGGCGCAATGACCGCGCGACGCCGGTCTATCCGCGACGTACTCCTTTGACCCCGGATGAGATCGCCCTCATTGATGATAGTCTCTCTGCTTCCGGCGTCCTGAAACACCGATGGGCCTAGGCGTATTCAGGCGAGCAGGAATTCCGGCATCAAGGGTGTTTCCGTTTCACACTCAGCATGGGTCCAGCTGCCGCTTTCCGGGTCGTAACTATAGGCTCTGGCGAGCGCTTCTGCCCGGTCCGCAAGATCCAGTACCGCCTCGATCAGGCGCTCAATCTCCGCATCGGACATCACCCAGTGCAATGAGATCCGGCACCAGCCCGGGCGGCGTCCTGCCTGTCCCGCCAGCACGTCCGCACGGATCCTCAGTGTTTCGGCCTCGTCAATGGCCAGAAGGTCATGGCCATAGGGGCCCGCACAGGAACATCCGGCCCGCGACTGGATGCCGTAAACATCATTCAGCAGGACCGTAAGCAGGCGTGGATGCAGGCGTTGGCCCTGCCGGGTGAGCAGGTTGAAGGAGACAATCCCCAGCCGGCGCCCCGGGTCAGGCGGGCCAAGCAATTCAATTCGTGGATGGTCCTGCCAGGCCGCAAAGGCCCGGCGCAGGGCGGCTTCTTCCCGCGCCGCAATCGTCGCATAACCGACCTCGGCCTGCAGCTGCATGGCCAATGCTGCCCGCAGGATTTGCGGCAGGCCGGGCGTGCCCGCGCGCTCTCGGGCCGCGACATCCTCGATGAAGTCATGCCCGCCCTTCCAGACATAGCGAACCGTCCCGCCAGCACTCTGGGTGGGGGGCAGGTCGTGACGATAGAGCGCGCGATCAAATACGAGCACACCGCAGGCACCCGGCCCGCCGATGAATTTGTGGGGTGAGAAATAGACCGCATCGATGCATGCAGCCGGATCATTGTCCGGATGCATGTCAATGCGTTGATAGGGCGCGCTGGCCGCACAATCGAGACAGAGAATGGCGTCATGACGGTGCAAAAGACGCGCAAGCGCCTGAATATCGGTTTTCACGCCGGTCACATTTGAAGCAGCGGAGAAAGCGCCGATCTTCTCCCGCCCGGCATGGGCCGGGTCGGCCAGGGCCCGGTCGAGATAGGCCAGATCAATGCCACCATCATCCGCAAGCGGTATCGCCACGACATCCGCAAGGCTTTCGCGCCAGCTCAACTCGTTGGAATGATGCTCATAGGGCCCCACAAAGACGACGGGGGCACGCCCGACAGACGGTTGACCGAGACGTGCCCGCGTCGCAGGGGGAAGGCTTAATCCCAGTATTTCCTGTAGCTTGTGGATGGCGCCCGTCGCGCCGGCACCAGTGGTAATCAAGACGTCATCGCGACCGGCATTCACACAGCTCCTGATCACTGTTTCGGCTTCGCGAAGCCATTGTCCGGAACGCCGCCCGGTAAGGCTGTCTTGCGTGTGCGGATTGGCATAATCCTCGGCGAGACGGGCCAGAACGGCCTCAATGGGCGCGAAACCGCGCCCGGACGCGGTATAGTCCGCGTATAAGAACTGTTTTTCGCCGTCTGGCGTACGGATATACCGATCTTGGCCGATCAGGCCCTTTCGGACTGCGTCCACCGCCAAAGATGATTTAAAAACGCCATGCATGGCTCGCCCTCATTTGAGCAAGCATAAAACCATCGTTTGTGAAGCGTTTTTCACCATTTCTCACTTTATCTTCGGCGTGCTATAGAGGTTATTCTCTAAGAATAGGGCTAATTTGAGTGATTGATGATTATGACCGTTCAATCCTGCGCCTGCTGCAGTCCGATTCAGACCGCACCACGCAGGAAATCGCCGATGCCATCGGCCTGAGCGCGACACCCACCACCCGCCGTATAAAAAGGCTTGAGCAGGCCGGCTTCATCAGAAAACGGGTTGCCCTGCTCGACCCTGATCAGCTCGGCCTGGGGGCCACTCTTTTTATTGCCATACGAACCAGCCAGCATGATGCCGACTGGTTGGAAAGTTTTGCGCGCGGTGTCGAACGCATGCCGGAAGTCGCCGAATTCTATCGCTTGTCCGGTGATATCGACTATCTGATCAAACTCGTCCTGCCCGATATTCGCGATTATGACGCCGTCTATAAAAAGCTGATCGCGATCGCTCCCTTGAGTGATGTCAGCGCCAGCTTCGCCATGGAGGCGATCAAGAATACGACCGAATTGCCGATCCGGCCGGCCAAGGCCTGAAAAAGAAAAAGGTCGCGACCCGGATGGAGAACGACCCTTTTGCTTCGTGTGTTCACTCGCAGGTTACACAGTAGCTATTCCTCGGCCGCAACGCGATTGACGAAGATCGGTCCGAAATGGATCGTCTGGCGGCCATAGCCCATATTGGCGCCGAAAACGACGTCATCAGCATCAAAATCGGCTTGGGCAACACCGCTCACGACATAATACTGACCGTCTCCGGTCGGGCGGATATTCTCGCTGAAAATATTGTCATAGGGCTCGCTGGTACGGACGATCTGGAGATCGATATTGCCGGTTTCCAGCCCGTTGATCGGGTCCTCGGCACGGATCCAGATGCGCAGCTCGACCTCGTCTCCAGCATTGATATCCTCGGTCAGTGGCACGGTGACCCGCGAACGCCAGACCTCATCAATCGCCCGTCGCATGCGCACTTCAAGCGCGGCACCACCAGGCGCTGTCGGTGATTCAACAATCTCGCGGCGGATACTGCTGCCCTCGACATCCCAGCGAATGGTGAAACGATCGATCAGCGATTGCGTGACCATCGCATTGGCAGCCTGGGTGAATTCCGCACCAGATCCCAGCAGGATCGCGGACAGCGTTGCGGCCATGGCGATAGCGCCAGCTCGTTTTTTCGTCATATCGACGACCTCCCCTTACTCGGCCACTCTATGGCGGCGCAGCTTCAACTTGTCCGTATTCAGACATAGCCAGCGAGTATTCAACCAAAGAATCCACGCTGTGGGAAGATCGCCGGCTTCAAGGGCCAGGATTGCGTTCAGTTCTAAATCTTTACTCTTTGAACGGTGATGCGTTCGGATCGAGCAACGCGGGAAGGAAAGAATGGCGCGCCCCAAAGGACGAAGTCTGAACTCTTCTAAAGTCCCGATGCGGTGTTCGAACGAAGTGAGAATGGCGCACCTTATGGGAGAAGGTTCGAACACTTTGTTCGAGACCCTTTTCCAATGGAATCAGGTGCT
>JBELMP010000003.1:0-57517 GCA_042095695.1 Maricaulis sp.
GTGGACTGGCCTTGAATGAGCGGAGCGAGAGCAATCCGCCCGCCTCGAGCCTTGACGATATCGCCGCCGACCACGTCCTCCTCGCTATAGTCAGCCCCCTTGACCAGCACATCCGGTCCGATCGCGGTGATGCATTCCAGCGGCGTGTCCTCGTCAAAGATGACGACAAGGTCGACATCGCGCAGCGCTTCCATGACGGTGGCGCGTGAGGCTTCATTCTGCACGGGGCGCGAGGGGCCTTTCAGGCGCTGGACCGAGGCGTCGGAGTTCAGCGCGACGATCAACCGGTCACCCTGGGATTTGGCAAAGCCCAGAAGACTGATATGCCCCGGATGAATCAGGTCGAAACAGCCGTTTGTGAAAACCACGTCGAGACCCTGATCCTGCCAGGCGAGACAGGCCTTCCGGGCGCCTTCCAGATCGACAATCATGCGCCCGTCCGGACCGTCGCCATGGCAGGCGATGTGTAGCTCTGCCGCGCTGACAATTGCCGTTCCGACCTTGCCGACAACAATGCCGGCAGCCCGATTGGCCAGCTCTGCGGCGGTGTAGGCATCGGCCTTTGCCGCAAGCCCGAGTGCAAGCGCAGCGACGACAGTATCGCCGGCCCCGGACACATCGAAGACTTCCTGCGCCGTCGTGGGAAGGTGGTGCACACTGCCATCGCGATCGCGGATCGTCATGCCTTGCGGGCCACGGGTCAGCACGATGATCGGCGTGTCGGATTGTTCGGCGAGCCGTTGCGCAGCCTGAGCCGCCCCCTCATCCGTAGAGCAATCCAGCCCGCTTGCTTCTTCCGCCTCCTTGGCATTCGGCGTGATCACAGTCGCCCCGCGATAGCGGGACATGTCCCGGGATTTGGGATCGACGATAATCGGAACCTGATGAGCCGCAGCCAGCGCGCAAGCCCGCTCAATCGCCTCGCGCGACAGCATGCCCTTGGCGTAGTCGCTCAGCACAAGGGCCGATGCGCCGGCGGCCAAGGCCTGTTCAAGCTCGTCGAGAATAGCGTCGAGAATGGCCGCTGGCGGTGGTGTTTTATCTTCCTCGTCCACGCGCAGCATTTGCTGGTTTTTCGCGACATATCTGTTCTTGACCGATGTGCGGGCGAAATCTGCGCGGGAGAGTCTGGGCGTGAGGCCGGGCGTGGCTTTCGCCGCTGCGAGCAAGGCGTCACCCGGCGCATCCTCGCCAATCGCTCCGATCAACACGGCTTGGCCGCCGAGAGACGCAATATTGCGGGCGACATTGCCGGCACCGCCGACCATTTCCTCGACGCGGTCTGCACGGAATACCGGTGCCGGCGCCTCCGGTGAGATACGCGTGCTGTCTCCGAAGGTATAGCGGTCCAGCATGATATCGCCGAAGACGATGAGCGTCTGGCCCGCCAGCCGGTCTATCCATTCGCCAATCCGCGACATACTGCCCCCCAGGCTTGCTTCGCTACAGGTATAAGCTGCTGGCGCCGCAAGCGAAAGCGGGTCTTGAAGTCGGGTGTGCGCCGGTCAGGACAAGGCCTGGTCGATATCTGCGATCAAATCCTCAGCACTCTCAAGGCCTACCGAAAGTCGGATCAGCGTATCGGGAATGCCGGCCTCGGCCCGCGCCTCCGCTGTCATGGCGGCATGGGTCATCAAGGCGGGAATATTAGCGAGACTCTCAACGCCGCCCAGCGATTGCGCGAGGGTGAAAATCTCGAACTTGCGAACAATTTCGCGCGGGTCGAGATCACCGGCGAGTTCCAGGCTGATCAACTGCCCGAAGCCGTCCTGCTGCCGTGCGGCAAGCGCGTGACCGGGATGATCGGCGAGACCGGGATAGTCGACATGTGCAATACGAGGATCGGCGACCAGCCAGTCAGCGACGGTTTGCGCGCTCTCCGATTGAGCCTTGGCCCGCAGCGGGAGTGTGCGTATTCCGCGCAGCGCCAGATAGCTGTCAAAGGCGCCGCCACCGACACCTGCGCAATTGGTCCACCAGTAAAGCCTGTCGAACTTCGACGCGTCCGCCATGGAGACCACGCCGCCCACCATGTCGGAATGACCATTGATCAGCTTGGTGATGGATTGGACCGAATAGTCTGCGCCCAGCTCGATCGGGCGCTGCAATACGGGCGAGAGCACGGTATTGTCCACTGCGACCTCAGCGCCGTGGGCATGCGCCATGTCGCTGATCCGCCGAATATCGGCAATTCGAAGCCGTGGATTAGACGGAGATTCCACCATGACCAGAGCGGTCTGTGGTGTCAGCGCGGCCGCCACCGCTTCCAGATCCGTCATGTCGATATAGACAGGGGCAAAGCGTCCACCTTGCGCGCGCGCATCGAGCAGCCGTCGCGTGCCGCCATAGGCATCATGCGAGCAGAGTATGCGCGCGCCATGGGGCAGGTCATGCAAAAGCAGGTCGATGGCCGCCATGCCCGAGGCCGTGGTGATGGCAGCGGCCGCGCCTTCCAGATCCGCAATAGCCTCCGCGAGCAGACACCGACCGGGATTATTGGTCCGGGCATAGTCGAAGCGTGGCTGGATGGCGGGGTCGTCCCGTCTGAATGCTGAGGAAAGGGCGATGGGCGGAATAACCGCATTCGCATTCTTGTCCGTATTCAGACCTGAGCGGATCGCCCGCGTCCGCAAGGTTTTTCTCATAAGTGTCAGCCCTTGATGAAATCCGCGAGAATATCGCCGATCTGGGCTGTTTCTTTCAAGAAGGCGTCGTGACCGAAATAGCTTGAGATTTTGAAGTAATCAGACCCCGGCGTCCGTGCCGCTGCAGCCTCGATCTGCTCGGCCGGCACCAGCAGGTCCTCTGCCACGGCCACATAGGTGACCTTTCCTTCAATCCTTGTGACATCGACACAATGCGCATCCATGGAGTGCGACATGGCCAGGAAGCGTTCCGGTGTCATCTGTCTGGAAAAGGCTTTGCCCCGCGCCGTCAGATAAGCGCACACACCGGAGGCGTCGCGGCAGTCCGGATCCGGATCGAAAAAGCGATCCTCAAATTCCTGGCAGGTACGATAGGTCGTCATCGCCAATTGCCGTGCCAGTTCCAGGCCCTTGCGCCCATCCCCCTGTTCAAGCGCCAGTTTCACTGTGTCGCGTTGAATAGAACGCCAGGCTTGGGCCATCGCGGAGGGCCGATCGGCGGCGCTGATGACAAGTGTCTTCTCGATCCGCTCCGGCGCGATGGCGGCCAGTGCCAGCGCCACCATGCCGCCATAGGAGGAGCCGATCACCGAGAAGCGACGCACGCCGGCATTGTCCGCAAGAGCGAGGATGGCTCGCGCCTGGTCCAGCGTGGTCGGGAAGCTGCTTCCCCCATCCGCCACAAAGTCGATTGAGAGAATGCGACACCGGCGCGTATCGAGGACGCGGTCCTCACCTGCAAGCGCTCGCCACCAACCCTTCTGGCCCGCAAAATCCACGACTTCGCGATTAGCGGAAATACCACCGAGTACGACGAAGACCGGCGCGTCTGCCAATCCGATGATGCGGCCGCCCGCACACATTTCCTCACCGCTCTCAGCCAGAAAACCGGCTTCGAGGTCGAAACAGTCGCAAAATTCCGGATCGGCGGTCAGGGTCGCAGAAGCAGTCATCTTTAGGTCCAGCGGACGGAAAGAAGGGCTGCGCCGGGGTGGAATGGCGGCAGGGATCAATCGGGGGGATGGATCAGGTCTGCCGTCCGTTCCGCTTTAGCCGTACTTCTTTCGCGCCCGCAAGCTGAACATCAAATCGGCGCGTCTTCACGTATAAAGATATGTTTATGTGCGAGTCAAGCCTGGTGGTGACTCCCATCTGCCGAACATTCGGGGGCAATGGCCCCGTCAGCCCTGGCCTCAGTCCGTGGCGACAAAGGCCTTCTCGACCACGAAGTCTGCCGGGGCCGCGTTGGAGCCCTCAACAAAACCATGATCCAGGCAGATTTGCTTGGTATCCTTGAGCAGGCCTTCAGAGCCGCAGATCATCACGCGATCAACCGCCGGATCCAGCGCTGGAACGCCCAGATGATCAAACAGTTCGCCCGAATTGATCATGTCGGTGACCCGGCCCTTCACCGGCCCCTCCTCACGGGTGACCGAGGTGAAATGGACCAGTTTTTCCCGCGCCATCTCGCCGATCAGCTCGTCCTGCTTGGTCGCGGCGACAAATTCCTCGCCATATTTCAGCTCGGCGATCTCGCGGCAGGTATGAGTGAGGATGACCTGATCAAATTTTTCATAGGTCTCGGGGTCGCGGACAAGGCTGGCAAAGGGCGCGATACCGGTTCCGGTCGAGACGAGATAGAGGCGCTTGCCGGGTTTGAGTGCATCAAGCACCAGCGTCCCGGTCGGCTTCCGGCCCAGCAGGATTTCATCGCCCGGTTGAATATGCTGCAGCCGAGAGGTCAACGGCCCGTCCTGGACCTTGATGGAATAGAAATCCAGGGCTTCATCCCAGAAAGGCGAGGCGACAGAATAGGCGCGCAGAAGCGGTTTTCCGTCTTCCTTGGGAAGTCCGATCATCACGAATTCGCCAGAGCGAAAGCGGAAACTGTCCGGCCGCGTAATCCGGAAGTGGAACAGCCGGTCCGTATAGTGATTGACCGAAAGCACCGTCTCTATCGTGTAGGGGCCAGGCTTGGCCGAGATCTTGTTCTTTTCGCGGGTGAGGTCGTTGGTCATGACATTCATATCATCATCTCTTTGGGGAGGGCGGCTCGGGGGGCTCAGGCGTTTTCGCGTGTCGTCTCTGCTACAGTCCAGGACGGGATGGGCAGGCCACGGCTGGCAAGGAATTCGGGATTGAAGAGCTTGCCGGCATAACGCGCACCGAGGTCGCACAGCACGGTAACAATGGTGTGGCCGGGACCAAGGTCCCTGGCCATGCGCATGGCACCGGCAATATTGACCCCGGCGGACCCGCCCAGGGACAGGCCTTCCGTCTTGATCAGGTCAAACAGGATGGGCAGCATTTCCGCATCCTCGACGCGATAGACGTAATCGACATCAAGGGCTTGCAGATTGCCGGTGATCCGGCCGACACCAATGCCCTCGGTGATGGACGACCCTTCACCCTTGAGTTCGCCACTGGTGTAATAGCTGTAAAGCGACGCGCCCGCCGGGTCGGCGAGGCCAATCTTAATGCGGTTACTGCAACTGCGAAGCCCTGCGGCGACACCGGCAATTGTGCCCCCGGTGCCGGCAGCACAGATGAAGCCATCCACCTTGCCGTCGGTTTGCGCCCAGATCTCCGGTGCTGTCGTCAGTTCATGGGCGCGGCGATTGGCGAGATTATCAAACTGGTTCGCCCAGATCGCGCCGTTCGGATTGCTGTCATTCAGCTCCTCGGCCAGGCGCCGCGAATAGTGCACAAAATGGTTCGGGCTGGAGAAGGGGGCTGCATCCACCTCGATCAGGCGCGCGCCGAAGGAGCGGACCGTATCTTTCTTTTCCTGCGACTGGGTGCGCGGCATCACAATGGTCACGTCATATCCCAGCGCGCCACCGACCAGGGCGAGGCCGATACCCGTATTGCCGGCCGTGCCCTCGACGATTGATCCGCCCGGCTTGAGTGTGCCTTCGGCCTCGGCCTCGCGGACGATATTCAACGCGGCGCGATCCTTCACGGAACCGCCAGGATTGAGGAATTCGGCCTTGCCGAGGATTTCACAGCCCGTCGCTTCAGACGGTCCGTCCAGCCGGATCAGCGGTGTATTGCCGATCAGGTCCAGCACATGATGTGTCGACACGATAAGTGCCCCTTTCTTGTGTGCAGCTATTCAGCAGCGGCAGGAATGGGCCTGTGGATACCGCATTCTGTCTTGCTCTGACCAGCCCAGCGACCAGACCGGACATCATCGGCCTCGGCCGGTGCGGTGCAGGTCCAGCAACCGATGGAGGCATAGCCCATTTCAGACAGGGGATGTCGCGGCAAATCGTAGCGTTGGAAATAAGCATTGATTTCCTCCGCCGACCAGTTGGACAGCGGGTTCAGACGCACCGTGCCATTCAGCCGTTCGACTACAGGCAATTGCATGCGTTCGCCGCCATGGAAGCGCTTGCGTCCGGTGATCAGCGCATCAAACCCCTCGATCGCCTTGTCCAGCGGGCGGACCTTGCGCAGATCGCAACAGGAATCCGGATCGCGGCTCCAGAGCTTTCCGTCGGCGTCTTCATTGGCAATCTCGAGCGCGGAGGGCTGGATAATCTGCAGATTGGTCAGTCCAAGCTTGTCCGTCAGCTCGCGCTGATATTGCTCGGTCTGGGCGAAGAGCCGTCCGGTATCGAGGAAAAGCACAGGCGTCGCCGGGTCGATTTGCGCGATGAGATGCAGGCCGACCGCGGCTTCGGCACCGAAGGACGACATCATGCCGATGCGGCCGGGCCAGATCCGTGTCAGGGCGTCGCGCAGAATATCCTCGGCGGACATATTGCGATAACGCGCATTGAGGATTTCGAGGTCGGACTTGGACTGCCCACGCTGTTCCAGCACGGTTTCCCCGCCCCGAAGCGCGGGCTGATAGACTTTGGAGAAGCGGTTTTCCGCGCGCGCCCAGTCGGCGGCCAGGTCCTTGCGATCCGGATCAACCTCGTCAAAGCCGACGCGTTTCAGGAACATGGCCTGGTCCGGGATGATATGGCCGGTGGCGCGCAGACGGCCGGTGAAGCCGAGACGGCTGCGCAACTGGCTGGCGAGGGTGAAACCGCGCCCATCCTTGAAGCTTTCAAAATGGATGTCGATCTGAACCGCTGTGGCGACGCGGTCCTTTACGTCCCGCCAGTCAGTGCTGCCCGGGATTTCCAGAATGGCACCGCCACCGGCGGCGATCTGAGCGTCCACATCTGTGCGGGCGTTGGTATCAAGCTGCGATGTCAGCATAGATTGCCTCCTTGAAGGCGTCGCTTCCCAGGCGGCGCAAAGTGTCGATGAAGGCCTCACCATCCAGGCGAAGGCGTCCATAATGTTCGAGAATCCTGGCGATCGCGCCGGGCACATCATCCCCGGCCAACCCCTTGCCGACGATCTCACCGACCGCCGCATCGGTGCCCATCGCACCGCCCAGTGTGATCTGGTAAAACTCCTCGCCCCGCTTATCGACGCCTAGCACGCCGATATGGGCGATATGGTGATGCCCGCAGGCATTGATGCAGCCGGAAATCTTGATGGTGACATCGCCGGCCATGGCAGCAAGACCCTGCGCCTCGAGCGTCTCGCTGATGGCCTTGGCGATCGGGATCGAACGAGCATTGGCCAGATTGCAATAATCGAGACCAGGGCAGGCCACGATATCCGTCGCCAGACCTGCATTCGCAGTCGCTAGCCCGTGCGCGCTCAATGTCTCCCATACCGCCAGCAAGTCCTCATTGCGGACATGCGGCAGGACCAGATTCTGCTCCGGCGTAACCCGCACTTCATCAAAGCCATACTGTTCGGTCAGGTCGGCAATGACATCCATCTGCTCGGCTGTTGCATCGCCGGGCGTGCCGCCGACTGGCTTGAGCGAGATGACGATGCTGGACAAGCCCTCGCTCTGATGCGGGCGACGATTGGTGTCGAGCCAGCTGCGGAAAGCCGCCGGTCCGGCCACTGGCAGCGGTGTCGCGGTCGTCGAAGCGGCGCCGGTGAAAAAGCCCCGAATGCGGCTGATTTCTGCCGCCGGCAGGACCAGCTCGCCCTCACGGATATAGCCCCACTCTTCCTCGACTTCCTCGCGGAAGGCCTCAATGCCAAGACTGTCGACCAGGATTTTGATCCGGGCCTTGTAGAGATTGTCGCGCCGGCCATGCTGGTTATACACACGCAAAATGGCCGTCAGATAGCTGAGCAGGTCTTGCGGCTCGAGAAAGTCGCGAATCCTGCGCGCGATACGGGGTGTGCGGCCTTGCCCGCCGCCAACCCAGACTTCGAATCCGCGTGCGCCTGTCTCATTCTCGACGATCTGCAGACCGATATCGTGAAAGCGGATCGCGGCGCGATCCTCAGCCGCTCCGTTCACGGCAATCTTGAACTTGCGTGGCAGGAAGGTGAATTCCGGATGGAAGGTCGACCATTGGCGAATGATTTCCGCCCAGGGCCGGCTGTCTTCCAGCTCGTCCGCGGCAGCACCGGCGAAGGGATCGGCGGTGACATTGCGAATGCAATTGCCCGACGTCTGGATGGCATGCATTTCGACATCCGCCAAGCGTTCCAGAATGTCCGGAATATCGACCAGGGATGGCCAGTTGTACTGGATGTTTTGGCGCGTTGTGAAATGGCCATAACCACGATCATAGTCGCGCGCGATGCCGGCCAGGGCGCGCATTTGCTCGGAGCGCAGCGCGCCATAGGGAATGGCGACCCGCAACATGTAGGCGTGGAGCTGCAGGTAGACACCATTCATCAGGCGCAGGGGCTTGAACTCGTCCTCGGTCAGGCGGCCGTCGAGGCGTCGCGTCACCTGATCGCGAAACTCCTCAATACGCTCGCGGACCAGCGTCGTGTCGTGCTCGTCATAGCGGTACATTACAGCGCTCCCAGAACATGGGTCGTACCGGTTGTCGGTCCGGCCAGACGGATGGATTCTCGGCGCCATTTCTGACCTGCAGGCCCCTGGTCATCGAGATCGATCAGATAGGGACCGACCGCGACGCCGAACTCGCCTTCGGCCAGGGCCAGGGCAGTCATAGAGTCGTCTGGCGTGTAGCGCGCGGCCTCGGCGAGACTGGTCGTCCATTGCCCCTGTTCGGTGCGATAGATCACGCGACCATCGGTCAGACGGTTAGCAGTAATGGCTTTCATGCGATGTTCTCCACGGCGATTTCGCGCGCGGTCTGGGTGCGGGCGAGGGCGACCGTTTCTCCAACAATGATAATCGCCGGACCCTTGATGGCCTCGGCTTCAACAAGTGCGGCCAGCGAGCCGAGCGTTGCGGTTACCGTGCGCTCGCGATCCGTGGACCCGTTTTCGATAATCGCCACAGGCGTGGCGGCGCTGCGCCCGGTGGCGAGCAGTTTCGACTGGATCTGCGGCGCGGCACCGACCCCCATATAAAAGACGCCGGTCGCATTCGGTGCGGCAATAGCGCTGTAATCCGCATCCGGACCGTCCTTTTTGACGACACCGGAGGCGAAGGTGACCGACTGGGCATGATCACGATGGGTGAGGGGAATCTGCGCGGAAGCGGCACAGGCCAGGGCGGCTGAAATGCCCGGCGTGACCTCGGCGCGTATGCCGGCCGCCTTGAGCACGTCCAGTTCTTCGCCGCCGCGGCCGAAAATGAAGGGGTCGCCGCCCTTGATACGGACGACGCGCTGACCCTTGCGCGCCTCGCGGATCAGGATGTCGCCGATTTCCTCCTGCGGGACCGGGTGATGGCCCTTGGTCTTGCCGACATCGATGCGGATCGCATCGCGGCGTGCCATGTCAAGGATATCGGCACTCACGAGGCGGTCATAGACGATCACATCGGCTTCGCGCAGCAGGCGCGCGGCCTTCAGCGTCAGCAGATCCGGATCGCCCGGACCGGCGCCGACCAGATGAACGATCCCGTCAGGCGCGTCCGGACCGGCATTGAGGCTTTTAAGCATTTCCCGGCGGGCGGCAGACTTGTCGCCGGCGAGTGCCAGGTCGCGCGCCTTGCCGCGCAAGGCGCGTTCCCAGAAGGCGCGGCGGTCATCGAACTGGTCGAAAACCGATTTGACGGTGCCGCGCAATTCGCGGGCGAGGTCGGCCAGAACACCGATGCGTGCGGGCAGAATCTGTTCGATCGCAGCGCGGATATCGACCGAGAGCACCGGAGCCGCACCGCCCGATGCGATGGAAACGACGATACCGTCGCGATCGACAATGGCCGGTGTCTGGAAGTCCGATGCCTTGGGGCTGTCCACAATATTGACCAGCGCACCGGCCTTGCGGGCGCGTCTGGACTGGCGATCAATCTCCCGATCCGTACCGCCGGCGATGAAAACCAGGGTCGCGCCACGGAAGTCCCGGCGTGTCGGCTCACGCCGGATAACCTCGGCAAACTGGGCGATGTCCGAGGCGACAGGATCTGTGTCCTTACCGGTGAACCACTGCAACCGGGCGGGGCTACCAACAAAAAGACGCGCCTTGGCTTCGGCCATAAAGCCGGCGCCCGAGACGATGACCGTCTGTCCGTCCAAGGGAATGGAAGCTGGAAATACACGCATTCTATTGATCCGATCCTGCGCCTCCATGGCGCGACGGCTTCAATATTTCTATTGGTATCGCCAATTTCAAACGAAGTTTCTTGGCATTTCTTTTTAGAAAAACTAAAGTAAGCCCATGTCGACGAACCGCCTTCCGCCTCTCAATGCATTACGCGCCTTCGAAGCCGTTGCCAGGCTTGAAGGTATATCTCGCGCGGCCGAGGAGTTGGCTGTGACACCCGGCGCTGTCAGTCAGCAGATCCGGCAATTGGAAGAACAGGTCGGCGTTCAACTCTTTGTGAGGCAGGGCCGGGCTTTGAGCCTGACCGAGGCCGGACGGGCGGCGGCGGGGGTAACGAGCGATGCCTTTGCCGGGCTCAGCCATGCCGTTGCGCTGATGCGCCAGCCCGTACGCCGCCGCAGTCTGACGGTCAGCGTAGCGCCTTCCTTCGCCGGCAAGTGGCTCGCACCGCGCCTGCATCGTTTCCAGGATCAGCACCCGGGGATCGAGGTCTGGATCTCCGCGGACCGGGAGCGCGCTGACCTGGCCGGTGGGGCCGCCGATCTGGCTGTTCGCTATGGTCCGGGGGGCGATTTCACCCTGGATGAGACGCTGCTTCTGCGTGAGGAAGTTCTTCCAGTATGCAGTCCGGACCTGCTCAAACAGGCCAGGCTTATCGAGCGACCGTCTGATCTGGTACATCACACGCTCCTGCACGATGCATCACCGGAAAGCGATGTGGATGGGGCGGACTGGCCTAGCTGGCTGAAGACCAAGCGTGTGCGCGGCGTCCCGGTTCGCGGCGGTGTGCGCTTCAACCAGTCAGCACTGGTGATCGATGCTGCCGTGGCCGGTCGAGGCGTGGCATTGGCCAAGCGCGCGCTGGCGCAGAATGACCTGGCGGCGGGGCGTTTGGTCTCGCTATTCGCCGATGGTGCGGCTCCGGTTCGCTCCGCCTATCATATCGTGACGGCGCGCGGCCGTGAGCCCGATGGCGATACGCAAAGCTTCATCAATTGGCTCCAGGTCGAGGCGCGTGATCACGAGGCCGCCATTGATGAGTTGTGATCAATGGGTCGCTTGCATTTAATTCGCAATAGCAAACATACTCTCGCTTGCGAACCGAAACACCTTGACCTCCGGGGCAAGCTCGGTGCGAGTATATCCTTCAGGACATGCAGCGATTTCGGTTCTGCGCCTCACGCCGCGCAGCCGGGGAGGGGATTGTGGCGCCAACGGATACCAAGCATCCGGACTATTTCCATAAAGTGGTTGATTGCCAGTGGGCCTGCCCGGCCCATACGCCGGTTCCGGAATACATTCGGCTGATTGCCCAGGGTAAATTCACTGAAGCCTATCTTGTCAATCGGCGATCAAATGTGTTTCCGGGAATCCTTGGCCGGGTCTGTGACCGCCCCTGCGAGCCGGCCTGTCGTCGCGGGCGTGTCGAAGAAGAACCCGTCGCAATCTGTCGGCTGAAACGCGTCGCCGCAGATCATCGCGATGAAGTGGCCCATATGCTGCCACAAAAGCCCGAGGCCATGAATGGCAAGAAAGTCGCCCTAATCGGTGCCGGGCCGGCCTCGCTAACAGTCGCGAATGATCTCGCACCGCTTGGCTATGACTGCACAGTTTTCGAGGCCATGCATCGCCCGGGCGGCCTGATGATTTCCAACATCCCGTCCTTCCGCCTGCCGGAAGAAGTGCTGGACGAGGAGATCGGCTACATCACCAATATGGGTGTCGATATCAAGCTCAACCACCGGATTGAAAGCCTCCAGAGCCTATTGGGCGAGGGGTATGATGCGGTGTTCGTCGGATCCGGCGCCCCGAAGGGCAAGGACCTTTATATCGAGGGCCGCGAAGAGGCGGCCGCCAATATACATATCGGTATTGAGTGGCTGGAAAATGTCGCCTTCGAGCATACCGGGAAGATTGGCGAAAAAGTTCTGATCATCGGTGTCGGCAATACCGCGATGGATTGCTGCCGGACCTCGCTTCGCCTCGGCGCGTCCGATGTCAAAGTCATGGCGCGCAAGCCCCGCGAATTCTTCAAGGCCTCGCCCTGGGAGCTGGAAGACGCGGAGGATGAGAATGTCGAGATCCTGGTGAACCATTCGCCGAAACGCTTCGTGCTGGAGAATGGCAAGCTGGTCGGCATGGAATTCGAGCTCATGGAGTATGAGCTGGATGAACGCGGGCGCATCACAGAGACACGAACCGCAGGCTCCAAGATCATTCCGTGTGATGACGTCATCCTGGCGATCGGTCAGGAAAATGCCTTCCCCTGGATCGAGCGGGAAATCGGTATCGAGTTTGATGAATGGGGCGTTCCCATTGTCGATGAGATCACGCATGAATCGACGCTGAAAGGTGTCTTCTTTGGTGGCGATAGCGCGTTCGGACCGAAGAATATCATCTGGGCGGTCGAGCATGGTCACCAGGCCGCCATTTCCATTCACAAGCATTGTCAGGGTGCGGACGTCACGACGCGCATGCCACGCGGTGTAACGCTCAGCTCGGCCAAGATGGGTGTGAATGAATGGATGTATTCCAACACTTATGACGGTTCCAACCGGCGTGAGATGGAGCTGGTTGATCTCAAACAGCGCCTGGCGGACCGCAAGATGGAAGTCGAGACGGGCTTTACCGATGCCCAGATTGTCACCGAGGTTCAGCGTTGTCTCAATTGTGATGTCCAGACCGTGTTCGAGGCCCCGCTCTGCAAGGAGTGCGATGCCTGCCTTGATATCTGCCCTGTGGATTGCCTGTCCATTGTACCGGCGGCACCGGAGCCGGAATTGCGGCAGACGCTGAAAGTGCCGGCAAACAATATTGAACAGGCGGTCTATGTTTCCGAGGCCTTGCCCGAAACGGGCCGGGTGATGGTCAAGGACGAGGACTTATGCCTGCATTGCGGCCTGTGCGCCGAGCGTTGTCCGACAGCCGCCTGGGACATGCAGGATGCCGAAATCTTCATTCCGCATGTGAATGAGGAAGCCGAGGGAGTGGCTGCGGAATGAATGCGGTGAGCGGTATCGACGCCCAGGTGCGCGTCAACGACTTCGTGCTGAAAATCGGCAATGTGAACGGAACGGGCTCGGCCAGTGCCAATGGGCTGTTGATGAAGGCCATTTTCCGGATGGGCGTGCCCGTGGTCGGCAAAAACCTCTTTCCTTCCAACATTCAGGGCCTGCCGACCTGGTATGAGATCAGGCTGACCAGGGACAGTTATGCGGCGCGCGCCGGGCAGACCCATTTCATGGTGGCCATGAATGCGGAAACCTACGCCCAGGATATCGCGGAAGTCGCGGCGGGGGGGTATCTGCTCTACGACAATACCTGGCCGCGCCCGGAGCTGCATGAGCGTACGGACGTGACCGCGATCGGCGTTCCGCTGGCGCAAATGTGCAATGCCGAGTTCGATAACGCCCGGACCCGGGTGCTGATGAAAAACATGGCCTATGTCGGCGCTGTCGCCGGCCTGACTGGTATTGATGTTGGAGTGATCCGCGGCCTGGTTGAGGAAATGTTCGGCACCAAGGCCCACCTTATTGAAGCCAATATGAAGGCCATCGAGCTTGGCCTCGACTATGTCCGTGACCATTACGCCGAGCCGATCAGTCTCAAGGTCGAGGCCATGGACAAGACCGCCGGTCACATCATGATTGATGGCAATACGGCGGCAGCACTGGGCTGTGTCTATGCGGGCGCGACTTTCGGTGCCTGGTATCCGATCACACCCTCGACCTCGCTGATGGATGGTTTCAAGAGCTTTTGCGAGAAGCTGCGCATCGATCCGGAAACCGGTGAGAAGAAATTCTGCATTATCCAGGCTGAGGATGAGCTGGCCTCTGTTGGCATGGCGGTGGGCGCTGGCTGGAACGGAGCGCGCGCGTTCACGCCGACATCCGGCCCGGGCATCTCACTGATGAGCGAGTTCATCGGTTTCGCCTATTATGGTGAGATCCCGCTGGTGCTGTTCGATGTCCAGCGTGCCGGACCGTCAACGGGTCTGCCGACACGCACACAGCAATGCGATCTCACGCTGGCGGCCTATGCCAGCCATGGCGATACCAAGCATATTTGCGTCTATCCGGCCGACCCCAAGGAATGCTTTGAAATGGCGGTCGCGGCGTTCGATCTGGCCGAACGCTTCCAGACGCCGGTCTTCTTCATGACCGATCTCGATATCGGCATGAATGACTGGATGGTGCCGGAGCTGGACTGGGATGACAGCTACCGCCCTGATCGCGGCAAGGTCCTGCATGCGGAGGATCTCGAGAAAATCGAGAAATTCTACCGCTATGAAGACAAGGATGGCGATGCGGTCGCCTATCGCACCATACCCGGCGAACACCCCAAGGGGGCCTATTTCACCCGCGGGTCAGGACATAACTGGAAGGGCGGCTATACCGAGGATGGGGCCGAATACCAGGAGGTTCTCGATCGCCTGACCCGGAAGTGGGAAAATGCCGCGGATGCGGTGCCGGGTCCGATTGTGGTTGCGGCCGAGAGCGAGACGCGCAATGCGATCCTGTCGATCGGCGGGTGTGATGGTGCCGTCCGCGAGGCGATGGACCGGCTCGCCGAGCAGGGTTGCCCGGTCAATTATCTGCGTGTTCGCGGCTTCCCCTTCTCGGCGGAAATCGAAGCCTTTATCGAGGCCCATGACCAGGTCTTCGTGGTCGAGCAGAATCGCGATGCGCAATTGCGCAGCCTGCTGATCAACGAGACATCAGCCGAGCGCGACAAGCTGATCCCCTTGCTCGATTATGCCGGCATGCCGGCCAATCCGGCGTTTATTGTCCAGGGCGTGCTCGCCCATTGCCAGACGCAGGAGGGCTGACATGACCTCAATGCCGAAACCCAAGCTCGACAAACACCTGCCCCGGAACAAGCTGGGGCTGACCATCCGCAATTATGAGGGCGTCATGTCGACGCTCTGCGCTGGCTGCGGACATGACAGCGTCACCGCGGCGCTGGTCCAGGCATTCTGGGAGCTCGGCCTGGCGCCGGAAAGCGCTGCGAAAGTGTCCGGCATCGGCTGTTCGTCCAAGACCACCGCCTATTTCATGGGGCAGTCTCATGGCATTAACTGCGTGCATGGTCGCATGCCTTCCGTGGCGACAGGTGCCAATGCGGTAAATGGCGATCTTCACTATATCGGTATCTCCGGCGATGGAGACTCCCTGTCGATCGGTTTTGGCCAGTTCGCCCATGCCATCCGGCGCAATCTCAACATGCTCTACATGATCGAGAATAATGGCGTGTACGGGCTCACCAAGGGGCAGTTCTCTGCCTCCGCGGATATTGGCAGCACGACCAAGCGCGGCATTCCCAATGAGCAGACCCCGATCGATCCCTGCGTGCAGGCCCTGACACTGGGCGCGGGCTTCGTGGCGCGCGGTTTTTCCGGTGACAAGTCGCAGCTCATACCGCTCATCAAGGCGGCGCTGATGCATAAGGGCTTTGCCCTGATCGATGTGATATCGCCCTGTGTCACCTTCAATGATCACAAGGGTTCGACCAAGAGCTATGCCCACACCTATAAATACTACCACCCGCTGATCCATACCGACTTTGTCGCCGATGCGGATGAAATTACCGGCGAGTATGATCAGGACGGCGCGCTTCAGGTCACGCTGCATGATGGCAGCTATCTGAATTTCAAGAAGACCGATGCGGATTATGATCCCCGCGACAAGGCGCAGGCCATCGACACGCTGATGACGCCGTCCGCAAGTGGCGAGATCCGGACCGGCCTGCTCTATTTGAACGAGGATATGGGCGACATGCATGCAGCCAATCGTCTGCCGGAGCAGCCGCTGAACCGGTTCGCCCATGCCGATCTGTGTCCGGGGAAGTCAGCCTTGCCGGGACTGTTGAAGGGCTATACCTGACCATCCTGCTGGTAGGTCGTGATTGCGAGGCCGCCATCATGCTCTGCATGGTGGGATTCGAAATCGGCTTCGCTGGTCTTCATCATCGCTGCAAAGATGAACCAGGATCCGGTGCCGTCGCGCATGGGTGAGTAGACGATCCTCCAATAGCCGGGCTCAGGGAGGCAATCCGTCCACACACCGACGGCGCTCTCGATCCGCCCGGCATCGAAGCCGCGACGGATGAGCGCCTCCAGATGCATGATCAGCGCATCGGTACCGGCGACCTCATTGAGCACGCTGGAGGTCAGGGCGAAGGAGGATTTTAGCTCTCTGCTGACGGCCTCCAGGCGGAAACGCCCGTCTTCGGCTTGTGCGAGGAAGCTGGCATAGGGGCTGTGCTCGATCGAGGCGACGAAATCATCAAAGACGCTGCGCGTGCGCGGATCCTGGCGGATGGTCTGGAGCTTCTCGCGGATATCATCCGTGGGAATGGCCATGCCGGATTCCAGCCGGGAGACGGTTGTCTGGCTGACGCCCAGCAGATCTGCAAGGCCTTCCTGATTGAGATTCAGACGCTTTCGCGTCGTTTTCACGAGTTTCGCCCAGTCCATATTGCGTAAGCTTATTCTGTTTGAGGCAAGTTTTACGCGATTTGTACGGGTCAGAGCACAGAGCCTGCACTCATTGAATATGAATACCCGTCGAAAGCCATTGACATGGTTAATTTTATTCATGTCCCGTAAGGCAATCAGTTGCGCGCAGTAGCATGCCGGCCAGTCAAACTGAAAACCTAGTCAAACTGAAAACGGATCAGCGTGGCTGATCCGTTCAAAGTCTCGATGTGCGTATCGTCTGCGCGTGTGAGCGCGCAGGTATGCCGCTAGAAGCCGAGCACGTTGGAAAGATAGCCCGGGAAGTCTGACATCACCACGCCGAGTTCGCCGCGGGCGATGGCCGGCAGGAAAATCGCCAAGATGACCGAGATCACCAGGCCGATGAAGGCGCGGAAAATATCGGTCAGGACGTCGAACAGGGCTTCGAGCTTGCCACGCAGACCGGCAATATAGGCGATTGCGATTTCGCGGCCGGCCAGCATGCCGAGGAAGACCCAGGTCGTGCTCATCGGGATGTCGTTCAGTTCTTTGAAATACATCAGGATGAGACCGTAGATAAAGTCGACCAGCGTGGCGGCGCGCACATCCGTCGTATTGGTCTTGGTCAGGACGATTTTCTGGATCTCGCCGCCGCGCGTCTTGAAGATATAGGCGTGCAGGACCAGCATCACGACCGTGGCGAAGATCAACAGCGACGGATCAAAGGTGACATCGACACCACCCTCGCCATTGGGCGTGGTCGTGCGGGGCAGGAAAACGAAGATATTCGCCAGGTCCTGGATCAGCCATTGCCACCACAGGAAAGCCGTGGAGGACCATTGCAGAACATACCAGAGCGGATTGATCGGTTGGTCGGCCGTATTGCTGATCCAGCGTTCGAAAATCCGTGAAATGACGAGATAAACGAAGAAGGCTGCGCCAATCGCCACCAGATAGCCGAGGGCGGATTTCTGCAACATGCTCGGCAGGACGCCTTCGGTACTGTCGCCGCCGGTCAGGGCAAAAATGGTCAATACCAGGAAGGTCGTTGAAACCGGAATGCCGTAGCGCGTCAGGATCAGCAGGAAAAGTGGAGGCAGCGCATGGTACCACTGCACGCCTTCCTCGGGGTAGGGAATGGAGTTCAGGCGATCGAACGCGATATCCGTGTCGTAGGAGAAATAGCCATACAGCATCACCGCTACGATGATCGAGCTGGCGTAGAGCCAGAGCAGCCACCAGGGCCGTTTGGCATTCGATGAGAGAAAGGTGCCGAGGGTCTGGATCGCGTCGTTGGCGACGATCGAATAGGCGGCGATCAGAAAGCCGATAATCGAGAAGGTCCAGACGACCAGAGTGAGATTTTCCATTGAACCGACCCCTTGGAACGCGATTGCGGCGGACATTGTATCGGCGCGGGGAATGGATCAATCGCGAAGTTCTGCTGGGATGAGTTTTTCACAAAAGTGTCAAATATACTTGGTCTGCCGCCGGAATCTGGTAGGGTTGTAAAACTGCTTCCCAATCCCCTCGAAACAGGTTATAAAATATAACCTAGAGATTGAATCCCGTGCGAAACATCCGGACGCTGTGATGGCCGTTGACGCCGCTGAAGCAATAAACAGAACAATACACTGGCCGTCGGTCGTGAGGCATTATCGCCTGTCGGCGGGGTTGAACCAGACCCAGCTCGCGGACCAACTCGCAGTTACCCAGACGATGGTTTCGCGCTGGGAGGCCGGCGGTGCGGATCCGAGTCGCCGGATCCAGGAGTTGATTTTCGATCTCTACTGGTCGGTGAGCGCAACCATCTCTCGCGATGTCTGGCACGACCGGCTCCGCATCAATCCGAGTATTCAGGCGGTTGTCGAAGGATCCGGCAGGATTCGCGCGGCCAGTGCCGGCCTTCTCAAAGGGCTGGGTGTTGAGCGTAGCGCGCTTGAAGGCCAGTTGGCCGAGGACTGTTTCACCGGCGATCTGATCGCGCTCTATCGCGATGTCGTGGCTGCGGGCTTTTTCGAGGGGCGGGTGGCCTTGGCGGAGAGCATCAGCCTGATCGAGCCGCGCAATGAGTCGGGCAAGCCGGTCTACGGGCATGCATTGCACAAACCGATCTTCATGCCGGGACCGGAAGTGCTGTGGCTGGCGGTGGGCGCCGTTGTCCCGGCCGAGATCGGGGATGATATCCGCCAGCGTCTTGGCGGTTCTGTTGTCATCAAACGGGCGTTGTGACCATGACGGACCGGAAGGATCTGAGCCATGTGCTGAACGGGCAGAGCTGGGGCGAGGTTCTGCGGCACTATCGGTTTACCAACAATATGAAGCAGATGGCTCTGGCCGAGGATCTCGATGTGACCCAGGCCATGGTGTCGCGCTGGGAAAGCAATCGCGTCAAGCCGGGGCGGGCGATGCAGGCGCGCATCCTGAAAATGGTGCGGCTGGAAGACCTGTCCGAGCCGCTTGTTGGCTGGCGCCAGTCCATTGCGGAAACGCCGGCCTTTGCCGCCGTTATAACCGAGGCCGGGATTATCGAGAATCTGAGCGCCGGCCTGGCCCGCGCACTGGGTTGCCAGTCCCGGGAATTGGAGGGTCAGCCGCTAGACGCTTGCTTCTCCGGAGATCTTCCGGCCCTGTATTCAAGACTTTGCGAACACGGACTCTTTGACGAACGTGTCGAAACCGTCGAAAGTATCGATCAGTATAGTTTTCAGCGTGCCGATGGCGAGCATGTCTCCTTTCCCGTCCATGCCCTGAGTTGGTGGCGGCGGGGTGAGGATCGTGCACCGCGATGGATTTTAAACGGCGCGCGCGTCTCCGACGCCGATTTTGAAGTGTTGCGGCGAGAATTCGGGGATCAGACGCGCGTTCTGGATTCGGTTTGAGGGCTTAAGGGGGCCGGTCTTGGTTGAGAATGTGAACTTTCCGGTATCAGCCGGGAAGGTGAATTGGCCTTCAGTCATCCGAAACTTCCGCATGTCCAAGCGCCTGAAACAGGCGGCCCTTGCCGCTGATCTCGGCGTCACGCAGGCCATGATTTCGCGTTGGGAAAACGGCGAATCCGATCCGCCTGAGCGCGTCAAACGCCGCATGATGGAATTGGTCCAGGATGCGTTTGTGGTCGCGCCCGCCCCTACCTGGGTGGACCTTGTGTCGATGAATCCGGCCATCGAATTCGTGACCGACAGCCTGGGCATGTTCAAGGCAATCTCAATTGGGGCTCTGGACCTTTTCGGGGTTGAGCGCGAGGCGATTGAAGGACGACAGGTCGGCCAATTCCTCGGAGGCGATTTCATCGCCAATCTCGACCTCGTTCGCGAGAAAGGAATGTTCCAGAATAATCTGGCGTTCGCCCAGTCGATCGGTTCGCTGGAGGTCAATGTCGCCTCGGGTCTGAAATCAGTGCTGGCGGACTTTGTCCATTGGCCCCGCATTTCCGATGCGCGCTCGGTCTATTGCGTCCATTCAGGTGCGATTATCGACGAGGCCCGCTACACCTCTCGCCTGCAGAGTCGGGGTGGCGAGAAATTCACAGCGCGCCGCACCTTCTAGCGCCGGGGCCGGGCAAGGCTCACCGATTAAAGAAAACATGTTTGACCAAACTTGAATGACCATTCATGTTTGAGCCGCTCAAGCGCCAGACACTGAAGAATGGGCGCAATTCAGGGGATATCGAATGTCGAAGAAGAGCGAGGGCGAATTGCCCCAACCGGCGGATCCAGTCAGCAGTGGCTATCGCGGCGTGGTCATGCTGCTCCTGTTTTTGGTCTATGCCTTCAATTTCCTCGACCGACAGATCATCTCCATTCTCGCCATTCCGATCCAGGCGGAACTCGATCTGACCGATGAGCAGCTGGGTCTGCTGGGCGGCATCGCTTTCGCATTGCTTTATTCGACCCTCGGCGTTCCGATCGCCTGGTTCGCGGACCGGTTCAGCCGGACCTGGATCATGACTATTGCCCTGACAGTCTGGAGCGGTTTCACAGCGATCAGCGGTTTCGCCCAGAATTTCACCCAGCTTTTCCTGGCGCGTGTCGGTGTCGGTGTCGGTGAGGCCGGCGGTGTTGCACCCGCCTATACCATCATCGCGGATTATCATCCGCCCGAGAAACGTGCCCGTGCACTGGCGATCTACTCACTCGGCATCCCCGTCGGCAGTGCCTTCGGCGTCATTGCGGGCGCCCAGATCGCCAGCGGTGCGATTTCCGATAATCTGGACTGGCGCTCCGCTTTCATAATCGTCGGTCTGGCCGGGATCATCCTGGCGCCGATCTTCAAATTCATCGTCAAGGAACCGAGCCGGGGACAGTATGATGCGGGCACGGCCCATACCGCACCGCCGCCGCAGGAAGTCGGCGTCTACTCCGACGACAAGACACGGATCCTCCAGATCGCTGGCGCCATTCTTTTTGCCTTGCCGAGCGTCTTGTCCATTTTCAATGTTCTGCTGTTTTCCGCCAGCCCGGTCCAGCCGCTCTGGCTCCTCTGCGCCGGTGCATTGATCGGCGGTCTGTCCGGCTGGATGGCAGGCGGATGGGTTGGCAAGACGACCGGTCTGGTCTCGCTGATGGTGGGCGCTGGAGCACTTATGATCGTGCCGGGACTCGTGGTCTGGATTATTCCCGCGCTTGGTGGGGCGGGTTTCGGGGGTGCCGCGATTGGCTGGCTCATCGGGCGATTGGTCGCGGGCATACTGATCGGCGCCTTCTTCTTTGCCTTCCGTGATTTCATGGATCTGGTCATCAAGAAGTGGAGCTTCTGGCTGATGGTGTTCGGCGCCTCGTCCTCTTCGATGATGGGCTATGGCGTTTTCTTCTGGATGCCGTCCTTTTTCGCACGCACGTTCGAGCTGAATTTGATCCAGACCGGCTGGGTGTTTGGGGGCATCCTCTTTGTTGCCGGCAGTATCGGCATCTTCCTGGGCGGCGTGATGGGTGACATTCTCGGAAAGAGCAAACGCTCGGCCTATGCCATCGTGCCCGCTTTCGCCTTTCTGGTCAGTGCGCCGCTCTACTGGCTCGGCATCATGTCGCCATCGGCCTGGCTGGCTGGCGTAATCCTCTTTCTTCCCACAGCGCTGGGTCTCGCTTGGCTCGGCCCGGTGGTGTCCGCATTCCAGCATTTGGTGCCGCCGCACATGCGCACCAGCGCATCTTCGGTCTTCTTGCTGATCAATAATCTGCTCGGCATTGGCGGCGGGGTCTATGTGCTGGGACGTGTATCGACGGTTCTGCAGCCGACCTTCGGTGACGGTTCGCTGCGGGTCTCCATCGCCATTGGTGCGTGTTTCTACCTTGTTGCCGCCGCCTTCATGTTCCTGGCGGCCCGTTATCTTGCCCGGGACTGGCATGAAGACTGATCGGGGTATGCAGGGCTGATGGGATTTTCAGACGGCTATTTCACGACCGCGGACGGGCCGCGTCTGCACTATCGTGATTACGCGCCCGTGGGCGAAGAGACGGGCCTGCCGGTTCTCTGCCTGCATGGGCTGACACGTAATGTGAAGGATTTCGAGGAGCTGGCGCCACAGATTGCCGCCATGGGGCGCCGCGTGATTGTCGTATCCCAGCGGGGCCGGGGACAGTCGGACAGGGATCCGAATCCGGAACGTTACCAGCCGGTTGTCTATGCCGGCGATATGGTCGAACTGCTTGATGAATTGGCGATCAAACCGGCCATATTCGTCGGCACCTCCATGGGCGGCATTATCACCATGGTGGTGAAGGCAGTGCGGCCCGATCTGATTGCAGGGGCGGTTATCAATGATATCGGCGCCGAGATCGCGGAAGCCGGGCTTGACCGGATCCGCCAGAATGTCGCCAGCCGCGACCCCGTCGCCAGCTGGCCGGAGGCGGTCGAGCGGACGAAGGCGTCCAATCTCTCGGAATTTCCAGAAACCGACAATGATGATGCGTTCTGGCAGGCCTTTGCCCGGCGCATCTTCATCGAACGCGATGATGGTCTGATCCATCTTGATTATGACGGGGCGATCACGCAGCAGATCGGGGATGGTGACGCGCCGCTGCTGTGGGATTTCTGGACACCTGGATTCTCCGAAACGCCGGTACTGCTGGTGCGGGGCGGGATCACCGATCTCCTGACCCCGGAAACGGTGGCCGAAATGCGGGCGCGCAAAGCTGACATGGCCTATGCGGAAGTCCCCAATGTCGGGCACGCACCCTTCCTGACCGAACCGGTCGCCTGGGCCGCAGTCGAGGCGTTTCTGCGCCGGGTCGACTAGCTCAGTTGCTTACGCAGCAGGTCGGCATCCGGGGCTTCATTCCAGAATAACCGGCGGCCGGTCTCGCCATCGATATCGGCGGCACAGCAATAGCCGGTTTTGACCTTGGCATTGGCATCATCGCCGGACAGGGCGGCGTGCATGTAACGCAATATCCCGTTCGAGGTGATGATCAGGGGCAGGTCATCGCCGGCAGCGGCCTCGCGCATAACTGACAGCGCATTTGCTTTCAGCTCGATCTCCGCGGGGGACCAGTCGACGCCCGCCGGGCGCTGGTGGTGCTGATCCCATTCGATCAGCGCATCCCGTCCGAACTCTGCTTCAATTTCATCATTCGACTTGCCGCCCCAGGATCCGTAATCGATCTCGCGCAATCGGTCATCAATCTCGATCTCGCCGTCAAAGCCAGTCAGGGACTGCACGATCTGCGCGGCACGGCGGGTGCGCTGGAGCGGTCCGGAGATAATGCGCCCGGGCGTCAGGCCGGCATTACGCAGAGCGTCACCGAGCGCGCGGGCCTGGTCCTCGCCCTTTGCGACAAGCGGCAGGTCTTCGCGGGCCCCGACCCAGACCACCTTGTCTCCGGGGCCGAATGTATTGCCATGGCGTGCGAGCAGGATGCGCCCCATCAGACCAGCTCCCCTTCGCTGGCGATGATCGCCTCGACCCGTTCGGCGTCTTCCGGCGCATCCACCGACCAGGCCGAGCGACCGCGATAGTCGGTCAGTACGACGCGGATGGGGATGCCGTTTTCCAGCGCTCGGAGCTGTTCAAGGCTTTCGGTCAGCTCAAACGGGGTCGGCTCATACGCCACCAATTGTTCCAGGGTTTCGCGACGATAACCATAGAGACCGATATGCTGATAGACCGGCGTGCCCGCGCCGGGTTTGCGGCGGAAGGGTATGACATTCTTGGAAAAATACATGGCATCCATGGCCTTGTTGAAGACCACTGTGGTGCCGCTCGCCGAGCCCGCCGCCTTGTCCGCGCGCATCCGCGCCTCGGTTTCATCCGGCAGGATGACTGCCGGCGTTGCCATTTGCAGGGCAGGGTCCGCGCGCAGCGTCTCTGCGACGCCACCAATGACCCAGGGCGGGATTAGCGGGGCATCGCCCTGCACATTGATGATGATCTCGGCATCGCTATCCAGGCGTCTGAGCGCGTCCAGCGCACGCTCGGTGCCATTGCGGCAGTCGGGATCGGTCATGACAGCTTCGCCACCAGCAGCAGCGACCGCATCCATAATGCGCTGATCATCCGTGGCTACCACGACGCGGTCCACACCCTCTGCGGCGGCCGCGATCTGCCAGACACGCTCGATCATCATTTTGCCGGCGATCCTGGCAAGGGGCTTGCCAGGGAAGCGCGTGGACCCGTATCGGGCGGGAATTACAGCGAGCACGGACATGGCTGACTCCTTCTTCCTGTCCGGCTTGTTCCACATCGCGCCGGCGATTTCCACTCCACACCTCTGCCAGGCAAGTGCAGTCGGTGTCCGCTCAGCGACTGGACATGGCGCGAGGCGGGGCCTAAGGCCGATATTCAGGTTTATCGCAGCGCAGCAGGGACACAGGTCATGCGCCATTTCCTATCGACCGCCGACTGGTCCAAAACCGAGCTCCAGGGCCTGCTAGATCGTGCCTCGGCCTTCAAGTCCGGAACGGTCAGCCGATCGCTCGAGGGCAAATCCATCGCCCTGCTGTTTTTCAACCCGTCTTTGCGAACCCGGTCGAGTTTTGACATCGGCGCCCATCAGCTTGGCGGTCATGCCATCGTGCTCGACGCCAAGGGTGCGACCTGGCCGATGGAATTCTCCGACGGCAGCATCATGGATGGCGATGAGGAAGAGCATGTCCGCGAGGCGGCGCGTGTCCTGTCCAGCTATGTCGATCTGATTGCTATTCGCTGTTTCCCGGCCTTCAAGGATTGGTCCTTCGAGCGGGAGGATCCGATGATCTCCGCCTTTGCCGCCCACGCCACCGTTCCGGTGATCAATATGGAGACCATCATTCATCCCTGTCAGGAACTGGCCCTGATGCTCGCCCTGCAGAGCCATCTGGGCGATGTAAAAGGCAAGGAGTTCTTGCTGACCTGGGTGCCTCATCCCAAACCGCTGAACACGGCAGTCGCGAACTCGGCGCTGCTGATTGCCTCCAAGTTCGGCATGAATGTCCGCCTGCTGCTCCCGGATGAGATCTATCGACTGGATGAGCGTTACATGGACGCGGCGCAGGGCTTTGCCGATGCCGAAGGGGCAAGCCTGACCATCACCACCGATATTGAGACCGCCTATTCTGGCGTCGATGCAGTCTATGCCAAAAGCTGGGGCGCCATTCCCTTCTACGGCCAGTGGGAGGGCGAGGCAGCCTATCGTGCCAAGGGCCGAGATTTCATGATTACGCCGGAGAAAATGGCGCTGACCAATAATGCCGTTGTCAGCCATTGCCTGCCGATGCGTCGGAATGTGAAAATCGCCGATGCCGTCGTTGATAGTCCAGCCTTTCTGGGCATTGAGGAGGCCGGCAATCGCCTGCATGTCCAGAAGGCGGTCATGGAAGCACTGGCCAGCCAGGGCGGATTATCATGACCGAGACGGCGTCCGACACCCGGCAAACGATTGTGCAATTGCTGTCGCATATGCGCGACGGCAAGGAGATCCGCGATTATCTCAATCGCTTTTCCGGCCTGCAGCAGGAACGTTTTGCCGTCATCAAGGTCGGCGGAGCGGTAATCGAGGACGATCTGGCCGGGCTGAGCGCCTCGCTTGCCTTCCTGCAGACCGTCGGCCTCTCGCCCATCATTGTTCATGGCGGCGGCCCCCAGCTCGACAGAGCGCTGAGCGGGGCCGGGATTGCGACCGAGCGGGTGGACGGGCTGCGCGTGACCCGTGAGGCGGCGATCCCGGTAATCCGCCAGACGCTGACCGCTGCCAATCTTGCCCTGGTCGACGGGATTCGCGCTGCAGGCGGCCAGGCGGCCTCGGTGCCGAGCGGGGTTTTCGAGGCCGAGCTGGTTGATGAGGTGCGTCTCGGCCGGGTTGGCGAGCCGACCGCCATCCGTTTCGATCTGGTCGCCGCTGCGGCCCGCGCGGGCCAGGCGCCCATCCTCGCCTGCCTCGGCGAAACGCCCGATGGCCGACTGGTCAATATCAATGCCGATGCCGCCGTGCGGGCCCTCGTGCATCATCTCCAGCCCTACAAGATCGTGTTCCTGACCGGAACCGGCGGACTGCTGGATGCGGCTGGAGACATCCTCTCCTCGATCAATCTGGCGACGGATTTCGATGATTTGATCGCTGCTGACTGGGTGTCTGGCGGAATGCAGCTGAAAATCGAGGAAATCAAACGCCTGCTCGATGACCTGCCTCTGACCAGCTCGGTGTCGATCACCAGCCCGAAAGAGCTGACCCGGGAACTCTTCACCCATGCCGGGTCCGGCACGCTCATCCGCAAGGGCGAGCGCATCCACGCGCTTGCGCGCAAGTCAGACCTGGATCTCGCGCGCGTTGATGATCTCGTCGCGCAGGCTTTCGGGCGGTCTGTGGTTCCGGGATATTGGGACGCTCTGGCGCTCGACCAGGCTTTTGTCACTGAAAACTATCGGGCTGCTGTGATCACGCACCGTCTGGGCGATCTTGTCTATCTGGACAAGTTTGCCGTTCTCGACGAGGCGCGGGGCGAAGGGCTGGGCCGGGCGGTCTGGCAGCGCCTGATCGATTACGCCCCGCATCTGATCTGGCGGTCGCGGACCGATAATCCGGTGAATGGCTTCTATTTCGAGCAATGCAATGGCGCTGTGCGGCGCGATGACTGGACGGTGTTCTGGCGTGGCCCCATGGACCCTGCCGACTTATCGCCGGTCATCGAGGAGATATTCGCCCTGCCGCCGACGCTGGAGGCGCCGCGATGACGGCCCGGATCGGCCTGGTCGGCGCCCGGGGCCATACGGGTCGCCAATTGATCCGCCTGATCAGTGGCCGCGCGGATCTCCAGCTTTTGTTTGCAAGCTCGCGTGAATTTGCCGGCCGGCCAGTGACCGAGCTGGCACCGGAGGCGCCTGACGGGCTGATGTTTGAAGCGCTCGGTCCCGAGGCAGTGGCGGCATCGGGTGTCGACGCAGTGATACTGGCCTTGCCGAATGGGGCCGCGGCACCCTTTGTCGCGGCGATCACTGCGCAGGCACCGCAAATGCTGATTGTTGATCTCTCCGCGGATTATCGTTTTGACCCGGACTGGACTTATGGCCTGCCTGAAATCCATGGCCGTGCGGTGCTGAGCCGGTCGCGCCGCATTAGCAATCCGGGCTGTTATGCAACCGCTGGCCAGCTCGCCATCGCACCGATGCGCGATCTGTTGTCGGGCGATGCCCATGTCTTCGGCGTGTCGGGCTATTCCGGTGCCGGGACGACGCCGTCGCGGAAGAATGACCCGCAAGCACTCGCCGACAATCTCATGCCCTACGCGCTGAGCGGGCATATCCATGAACGCGAAATGTCCCGCCACCTCGGCGCAGGCGTCTGTTTCACCCCGCATGTGGCGGCGTTTTTCCAAGGTATTGTCGCAACCATTCACCTGTCCCTGCAGGCGCCCGTCGACCGTGACGCGCTGATCGCGCGCTATCGCGCCTATTATGAGCGAGAGGGGTTGATCGAGGTCTGCGAAACCATTCCCGAAGTGCGTGATGTCGCAGGACGCAATGGCGCGCTTATCGGCGGTTTCGGCCTCGATCCGACCGGCCGCAGGGCGGTGATCGTCAGCGCGCTGGACAATCTGCTGAAAGGCGCCGCGGTGCAGGCTCTGCAAAACCTGACCCTGGCGCTGGGGCTGGACGAGTTTGCCGGCTAGAAATTGTCGCGGACATAATCGACCGTGAGCCAGCGTTCCTCATAATCTGTATCGCGATTGACCCTTTGATGCCCGCTGGCGCGCCAGAGCGTGTAATCGCGGGTCTTGTCGCCATCGAGCGCGATGGTGATGGCGCCGGCCGGTTCGAAATGTTCAAAGTCCTCCCGCATGCGAGGAATTTCCCGCGCGCGCTCGGATACAATCAGGATTTCACCGTCAAATCGTGCTGCCAGCGGCCAGCCCTGTTCGGCATGATTGACCGGGCCGGCATAGCGCAGCCACATGGCCATGGGACGATCCAGTTCGCCAGCATAGCGTTGCATCTGGTGAAACACATTGCGATTATCGAATACGATGGCGTCATATTCGCGCTCCATCCCGGCCGTGGTAACGGCGTCGGCGGTCTCCTGCCAGGCCCGGATGCGCTTGGTCGAATTGCTCATGCCCACCGCTTCGGTAAAGCTTGAGCTTGCTGCGATGGCTCCGGTGAAGACACCGATCAGCGTATGCAGAACGATTGAGCCGACCAGGATGAAATAGCGCACCCGGCCACCCTGAAGCAGGTAAAAGACGGTGATCAGTGTCGCCGCCACATAGGCCGATGCCGCCCAGTTGACGTGCGCGCGCGAGATAAATGCCTGGGCGGACACGGTGAGAATGGGCGGCAGCGTATAGACCAGCAGGAATAGCCCGTGCTCGGTATCCGTGCGCGGATGCCGCAGCGTCCGATAGACCACGATGATCAGAGCCATGAAGGCTGCCGGGCCGAAAAACAGGAATTGGCCGGCGATGAAATCCAGTAATTCGTTGAATTTGAATAGATCACCGCCCCAGTTCGCATTTGCCGCCGTGTGCGAGACCGTGGCGAAATCATTGGCCGCATTCCAGATCAGGTTCGGCGACAGCACGGCCAGCCCGATCAGGCCGGCTACCAGGCCTTGGAGCGTCAGCAGGGCCTTGCGGGTCGGCTGGTCCAGGAGGATGGCCAGCCCGGTCCCGATCGCGAAATAAATCATCGCATATTTCGACATGAAACCGGCGCCCAGGGCGATGCCCAGACCGATCGCGAAGGGCCATCCAGGCGTTTCACGCAAGCGAATTATGCAATAGAGCCCGGCGCTCCAGGCCAGCATCATCGGGGTGTCGGTGGAGATGGCACCGCTGCCAACCCAGATCGCCGGCATGGTGAGGTAAAAAAGGGCGGCGTAAAACCCGGTCCGCGCATCCCATAGCCGCCGGGCGCAAAGAAAGAGAAATCCTGCTGTCCCGGCATGGATTAGCGGTGCCGAGAGACGCACGGTGAAGTCGCTGTCTCCGAACACGCCGGTCGTCAGGGCAATCAGCCAGGCGATCATCGGCGGTTTGGAAAAATAACCGAAATCAAACTCGCGCGACCAGACCCAGTATTGCGATTCGTCCGGGTAAAGTTCGAGGCTGGACAGGGCGAGGGCCGTCACCCGGAGCGCCGCCGCCACGAGGATGAGAAGCAGCGCCGCCCGCCCCCAATTCATGGGGTGTTGTTCTGTGGCTTCAACATACATGTTGTGATCCATGCCTCTCGGTCTGAGTGTAGCAATTTGGCCGCAGCCTATGCTGTTTCTCCGGTAAGTCTACAGTCACAAATCCGATATTTTCGTGTCTCGGGGGAGGCCGGAACCACATCATGTTGAGTTGGCTGATGGTGGAATCACACATCTGGTATGGTATAGAATTTCTGTATATATGACAGTTGGTTGACACCCCTCAGGGTGTCACGAAAGGTTCACGCCCGCGTCTTGCAACCGTCTAATCGCGGGCGTAGTTCGCCCCTGCTTCAACGGGGGATATTCCCCCAATAATTGGTCGTTCTAGTGGGGGACATACCAGATGTCTTTGCTTAAAAAGTTTGCATTCAGCGCGGCGACTGTCGCTCTGATGGCTGCGGCTCCGGCTGCGGTTTACGCCCAGCAGACCACCGCGTCTGTTCGTGGTACCATCACCGACGCTAATGGCGCCCCGGTGAGCGGTGCTGCTGTCACCATCATTCACCTCCCGACCGCGACGGTTGCTTCGACTGTTGCCGGTGCCAATGGTTCTTTCAGCCAGGCCAACCTGCGCGTTGGTGGTCCTTACCGCCTGACCGTCCAGGCTGACGGTTATGAGGCCGGTATCATCGAGGGCGTGTCCCTGAACGCCGGTTCTTCTGCACCGCTGCGTATCACGCTGAACTCCACCGCTGACATCGCTGACGTCATCACCGTTCGTGGTGAGCGTCTCGACTCGATCTCGCTGGACAACGGTATCGGTTCTGCCTTCACCGCTGCCGAGATCGACGCTCAGCCGTCCTTCTCGCGCGACTTCTCCGACGTCCTCGCTCGCGACCCGCTGGTTACCTCCTTCGGCAATGGCGAACTCTCCATCGCCGGTGTCGGCCGTAACTTCAACACCCTGTCTCTCGACGGTATCGAGATCGGTGAGCAGTTCGGTATCGCTTCTGGCGGTGCTTTCCCGTCCCAGCGTCCGCCGATCGATCTCGACTCGATCGAATCCGTGTCTGTCACCGTTGCTGACTTCTCTGTCCTGAACAACGGCTTCCAGGGCGGTAACATCAATGTCGTGACCCGCTCCGGTACGAACGAGTTCGACGGTGTCATCGGTTACTACATGACCGATGCTGACTATGTCGGCGACCGTGCCTTCGGCAATGACTATGACGCTGGCAATTTCGAAGAAGAAGAAATCTCCATCAATGTTGGTGGCCCGATCATCGAAGATCACCTGTTCTTCTTCGTGTCCTACTCTGAATTCGAGCGCGTTGCTCCGTCCTCGCCGAATCTCGGTGACACCGACATCGCTCTGTTCGACTCGATCCGCAGCCTGACCCAGTCGGTCTACAGCTACGATCCGGGTGACAAGCGTCTGGCTGACGACTCCGAGACGACTGAACGTCTCTCCGTCAAGCTCGACTGGAACATCAATGAAGACCACCGTGCCACGCTCACCTATCTCGAGCTGGCGGAAGACCAGGTGAGCTCCTTCGGTTCCTTCGACTTCCCGACTGCGGCTCGCCAGGTTCCGCTCAACACGGACCAGATCTCTGTCGAGCTGATCTCTGACTGGACGGACAACTTCTCGACCCTGCTCCGCATCGGTCAGAAAGAAACCCAGCAGCGTCGTACGCCGATCGGTGAAGCCGGCGGCCCGTCTGGCTCCAGCTTCGCATCCTTCACGATCGAAGACATCGACCCGACCGACCCGTGGTTCGCAGCTAACGGCCTTGATGGCGCCGCGCTTGTCGGTTCCTCTCCGGTCACCGTTCGCCTCGGCCCGGATCGCTTTGACCAGGCCAATGCCATCGATGATGAGCTCTTCACCCTCTACTTCCAGGGTGATTACACCATCGACGATCACACCCTGACCTTCGGCCTGCGTTATGAGGACTACTCTGTTCTCAACGTCTTCGTGCCGGGTTCTGCCGGTGTCGCGACCTTTGACGGTATCTCTGATTACGCCAATGCGCTGGTCGACGAGTACTTCGTTGACCTGCCGGGATCGGGCAATATCGAAGACGGTATCACCGAGTACTCCTACGAGCTCTGGGCCTTCTTCGCTCAGGACACCTGGACCCTGTCTCCGAACTTCGAGTTCAACTACGGCATTCGCTATGAGCGCCTGTCGCAGGACGACCAGCCGCCGGCACGTCTCGACGTGACGCTGGCCAATGGCCAGACCCGTACGTTCGAGCAGCTTTATGGCATCTCCGGCCAGGACAATCTGGACGGTGTTGACATTATCCTGCCGCGCGCCGGCTTCAACTGGTCCGTCAATGACCGCCTGACCCTCCGCGGTGGCTTCGGCCTCTTCTCCGGTGGTTCTCCGGCCGTCTTCCTGGCGAACTCCTACGTTCCGCTCACCTTCCGCGGTAATGCAGACAATTTCGCTGGCATCAGCGGATCGTCCATCCCGCAGGTGGCTCTGACGGAAATCGCAACGAATGCTGCGAATGCCAATGGACGCTTCGTCCCGGCCTTCGGCGTGTTCAGCCCGGACTTCGAGATCCCGCTCAGTGGCGTGCATCTCTCGTCGCTGAATACAATCTGGACCTCAGCCGCTGGGGCTTCGGCGATGACTACAATGTCACCGCTCAGTATGTGCACTCACAGGCGCACAACCAGCTTCGCTTCGTGAACCTGGCTTGGGAAACCGACGAGATTGGCCGCACCGGTATCGCACCGGATGGTCGTCCGATCTACCCGAACCTGAACGAGCTGGAATACGGCGCTCCGATCATGCTGACCAACTCGGATGAAGGCTCTGCCGACATCATCGCCCTGTCTGTCGCCAAAGACTTCGACAGCGGCTTTGGTTTCGACATCAGCTACGCATACTCTGATGTTGAAGATGCGCAGCCTTACACCTCGTCCCGCGCGGTTTCCAACTTCCGCGGTGGTATGGGTCCGGATCGCCAGAACATCGCGGCGCACCGGTCCATCAACGAAGTCGAGCACTCCTTCAACATCTTCCTGGAGTATGAGCGCGACTTCTTCATGGACTACACGTCTCGCTTCTCGCTGTTCGGTACGATCCAGTCCGGTTCTCCGTTCGGCTACGGCATGCGGTCCTTCGACCACCTGTTCGGTGTCGCCTCTGACGGTGAATTCCCGTACGGCAACAACGACAACCTCTACGTCCCGGTTATCAACTCTGCCGGCACGGGCTTCTCTGATCCGAATGCGACCTTCGCAGATGCGACCGTTGAAGCTGAGCTGCTCGAATTCATTCAGACCCGCGGTCTGGACGAATTCCAGGGCACGTGGACGCCGACCTATGTCGACACGTCTCCGTGGACCCAGCGTTGGGACTTTGCTTTCGAGCAGGAACTGCCGGGCGTTGGCTATCTTGATCGCTTCGTTGGTGACAATAACTTCAAGTTCACCATGGACGTCTTCAACTTCATGAACCTGCTCAATGACGAGTGGGGCACACGGGTCCAAGGCCCGAGCTTCGGTGGCGAAACCGTTGCTCGCGTCAACCTCGTTGATACGGCGACGGGCAATACCATTGAAGGTACGGCTACGGATCCGGTCTGCGGCGTCGACACGACCTGTGTCTATGAGTACCAGTTCCTTGAAACTGATGCCGATGGCGGCGAGCTGTTCTTCGAGAACGACGCAGCTTCGGTCTGGCAGATCCGCTTCGGTCTGCGCTACGAGTTCTAAGAACTCGCATCAGAAGCAAGTCTGGAAGGGCGGCCCTCGGGTCGCCCTTCTTTTTTGTCCATCCCTGGGTTTTCGCAAAGGGACTTCGGTCGGGATTTCGCCGCCCCGGTCCGTTTGCTGTCTGCAATGTGTCATCGCTCGCAATGTCGCGAGCTGCGTGCTAGTGGCGCGCCATGACCGAGATTTATCTTCCCCATGAAGCCGTCCTGCCGCAGCGCCTCTACACCTGCTGGCCTGCCGAGCAGGATTACTGGCCGACATCCCTGGACCGGGTCTGGGAGGAATTCGCCGCTTTTCTCATGGCGTTGGGGCAGGCTGATCGCCGTGGCAGGCGCCTGCCGATAACGGTTCTGGCCGCCAGTGGCGAGGCCGAGGCCGTTGCCCGGCAAAGGCTCGGCTCTTGCGCGCAGATCATCCGACGGCCCTATGGTGATGTCTGGACACGTGATACCGGCCCCGTTTTCCTCCGCCAAGGCGGCGTGCTTCGGGCGATCCGTTTCGAACATAATGGCTGGGGCGGCAAATATCTCTATCCCGGAGACCGGGAACTGGGCGCCGAACTCGCCTGTCATGCGGGCGCGATTGCGCAGAGCGTTGATCTGGTCGCCGAGGGCGGGGCGCTGGAGTTCGACGGCGAGGGGACATTGCTGACAACGCGACAATGCCTGCTGAATTCCAATCGCAATCCCGGGCTGAGCGAAAGCCAGGTCGAGGCACGTCTGATCGACGCCCTGGGCGTTGAGCGCGTGCTCTGGATTGATGAGGGCATGGTCGCCGACCATACCGACGGGCATATCGATAATATTGTCCGATTTGTCCGCCCCGGGGTCGTTGTCTGTCAGCAGCCGGCCGACCCGGCGGATCGCCAGGCCCGGGTCTTCCGAGACATCTATCGACAGCTCCAGGGGTTTCGCGATGCACGCGGACGCCGGCTCCAGGTCCTCACAATCCCAGGCCCTGGCCGGGTCGAGGATGATGATGGTGATCTCCTGCCCGCCAGCTATCTCAACTGGGTGATGGGGGCGGGCCATCTCATCGTGCCCACTTATGGAACGGCAAGCGAAAACAGGGCCTTGTCCCAGTTACGCAGAATTTTTCGGCAATGGCGGGTGGAAGGTTTGCGCGCAAACGCTATTCTGACCGGCGGGGGGGCGTTTCATTGCGTGACATGTCATGTCCCAGGAGTGCCTGAGTGATTCGTCTTGGTCTCGCGGCAGCGGCCGCATTCTGCTTTGTGAACGCCGGCGGGGCTTTGGCCCAGCCCGGTTCTGCGCAGTCCCAAACGCCAGCCTATATCAGCGCGGTAGAGGCGCAATTCGACCGCGTCGTCGCCGCAGAGCGGGTCGTCGGCTTCGCGGCCGCGGTGATCGAAAATGGCCAGCCGGTCCTTGTCTACACGCATGGCGAGGCGGCGGCCGGCGCAGGCAGTCCGGTCACCCCGGATACGCTGTTTCGCGCGGCCTCGGTCACCAAGACTTTTACCGGCACTTTGATGGCGGTGCTGGAACAAGAGGGGCGGCTCGATCTCAGTGCGGAAATTCCTCCCGATATCATGACTTTACAGGGTTCCCGCCAACCCACGATCGAGGAAATTCTCAGTCATCGGACCGGTCTGCCGCCGAATGCCTATGACAATATCCTTGAAGCTGGCCGACCGGTCGATGGAATTCGTGACCGCCTGTCAGATGTCGATCTGATCTGCCCGGTGGGGAGTTGCTATAGCTATCAGAATGTCGCCTTTGCCGCTGTCGAACCCGTCGTCGAGAATGCTCTGGGTCAGAGTTATGCCGCTGTTTTGGCAAATGAATTATTTGAGCGGCTGGCGCTACCGAGCGCCTCTCTGGGCGCCGACGCCCTGCAGCAGGAGGCGAGCTGGGCCGCGCCGCATCGTGGCTGGCGACGCACGGGCGACCAGGCGGGAAGCCCGAACTCACCCTATGATAATACGCCCTCGGCAGCAGGGGTGAATCTCTCATTGAATGACATGATTGCATGGGCCCAGATCCAGCTGGGCAGCCGGCCGGGGCTGGCACCGGAAGTGCGCGATCGCGCGCATGCCCGGATTACAGAAACGCGTAGGGAAACCAGACGGTTGGGTCCATTGTCTGACCGTGTATCGGGGACTTGGTATGGTCTTGGCTGGCGTGTTTATGACTGGCAGGATCGAACCTTGGTCCTGCACTCGGGATATCTCTCGGGTTATGGTGCCCAGATTGTTCTGGAACCGGAGACCGGTTTCGGCTTCGTCGCTCTGTGGAATTCGGATAATCGTCCCACCTGGTGGCTATGGCCCGCAGTGATGGACCTGCGAACCGGCGCCAGTGATGGCAATCGCTGGCTCGACCGGTTTGATGAGGAATAGGCATGTCGAACAGTCTCACCCTGGCGGTCATTCAATCGCGTTTCGACAGCGATATCGCAGGGAATATTGGTGCCATTACCGACATTATTCGCAGGGCTGCGGCAGCCGGCGCCCAAATTGTGCTGCCGCCGGAGCTCTTCCAGGGTCCCTATTTCTGCAAGACCCAGGATGAGGTGCATTTTGCACGCGCCTATCCGGCGGACACTCATCCCTGCGTGTTGGCAATGCAGGCGCTCGCCAAGGAACTCGGCCTTGTCATCCCGGTTTCCATATTCGAGCGCGATGGTCAGAACTATTTCAACTCCGTGGTCATGATCGATGCCGGCGGAGCGGTGTTAGGCCTTTACAGGAAAAGCCATATTCCCGACGGTCCTGGCTATCAGGAGAAATTCTACTTCCGCCCGGGCGATACCGGTTTCAGGGTCTGGGATACACAATATGGCCGTATCGGTGTCGGTATCTGCTGGGATCAATGGTTTCCGGAGGCCGCGCGCGCCATGGTCCTGGATGGGGCAGAAGTCCTGCTTTATCCCACAGCGATCGGGGCGGAGCCGCAAGATCCCTCCCTCGATACTGCCGCGCGCTGGCAAAGGGCAATGCAGGGACATGCCGTCGCCAATGTTATCCCGGTCGCGGCAGCCAATCGAACAGGCGATGAGGACGGGCAGGTCTTCTATGGCTCATCCTTCATCTGCGGCCCGGATGGCGCGATGATTGCCGAGATGAATCGGGAAGATAGCGGATTTGTTCTGGCGGAATTCGATCGCGATGTCCTGACGCGCGAGCGGGCAGGCTGGGGCTTTTTCCGGGACCGGCGGACGGATCTCTATCCGCCTTACTTCGGATCCGGGCCAGAGTGAGCCGCGCGCTGCGACGGCATGATCAGACCGAAGGCAATGATGGCAGCAATGGCCGGCCAGGCAAAGGCGATCGCCTGATCCGTCTGCCCATGAGACAGGCTATAGGCTGAAGCCGTTATTCCCGCTGCCGTCAGACCTGCTGCGGCCAGTAGCATAAGCACCCGAAAAAGCATCCCGTCCTCCTATACCCCCGCTTGGACTGTGATCAGTCTCAGTGGCTAAAGCATGACACAATAGGGATAACGACTCGTTTCTGCGCGATTGATTTTTTGCCAGAAATGAGAAGGAAGCAGTATTTCAGCGGCTTAGCTTAAGAGCGCGCCCTTGATGCCATCAAAAATGAACTGCGCAGCCAGGGCGGCCAGGATGACACCCAGTATTCGCGTGATCATCGCGGCCATGCTTTCACCAATGAAACGCATAACCGGTCCAATCGCCAGAAAAACGACCAAGCAAATCAGAAGGTTGATCCCTGCGCCGCTGAGAATGACCAATTGCGCGACCAGGCTGGAATTGTCCGGATCGGACATGAAGAGCATCATGGTGGCAATCGCACCGGGGCCCGACAACATCGGAATAGCCATCGGAAAAACCGATATATCTTCGTGAGTTCCGGGAATTGTCTCATCCTCGTCGGAGATTTTCTCGGCGCGTTCTTCACGTCGCTCGGTGCGCTTTTCAAAAATCATTTCCAGCGCCATGAGAAACAGCAGGACCCCGCCAGCCGCACGGAAGGCATCCAGGCTGATATGCAAGGCCGAAAGCAGCCAATCACCAATCAGCGCAAAGCCGAGAAGGACTCCGGTCGCAATAACAACCGACTTGATGGCCATGCTGCGCCGGTGCGCTGCAGACGAGCCCTCGGTCAGCCCGCCAAAGATCGGGGCAACGCCCGGCGGGTCGATGGCAACGAAGAAGGTCACGAAGGCGGTAGTGAAAAGCTCAAGCATTGTAATATCCTGTCCTGCATCTCGCCTTAGCGCCGAAAGCGCCCGCGGTCACCTTCAATTTGGCTCCGGCGTCACATGTCCCCCATGCAAAAAAGCAAGGATGTCAGATATTGGTCAGCGTTTCAGCAGGGCCTGCAGAAAGCGGGGCAGGGCAAAGGCACCGCGATGAACATCCGGCGCATAATAGCGGGTATCCAGGCCGGAGCTGGCAAAACGGGATTCGATTACGCCGGGCGCCGGGCTCATCGTCTCCGCATTGTCAGTGGCAAAGCCCAAAGTCATCACCCCGCCCGAGAATGTCGGCACAGTGATGGCATAAAACCCGTGATGCTGGAAAATCCGGTCAAAGTATTCAGATGTGTTTTCAACGACATCTGAGTGGATCGCGGCGAGTCCGGATTGCGTAACCAGAATGCCGCCGGGCGCCAGGCGCCGGTGGCAATCGCGATAAAACGCTTCGGTGAAAAGCACCGCGCTGGGGCCAACCGGGTCGGAACTATCAATGATAATCAGGTCGAAGTGCTCATCGCCGTTGCGCATGTAATCAACGCCATCGCAGATTTTGATCTCGACGCGCGGGTCATCGAAGGAGCCGCGGGAGACTGTGGGCAGCCACTCCCGGGAAAAATCGATAACCGCCTTGTCAATCTCGGCCAGAACGATCCGTTCAACACTGGAATGACGGAGAATCTCGCGCATTGCACCGCCATCGCCGCCGCCAACAACCAGCACCGAATTCACCGCTCCATGGGCCAGGATCGGCGTATGGGTGACCATCTCATGATAGATGAACTCGTCACCCAGGGAGACTTGCACCAGCCCGTCGATAGCGAGAATCCGGCCATGAGTCTCATTGTCGAAGAGAATGAGATGCTGAAGATCGCTATCTTCGGAATGCACTAGCCGGTCGACCCGAAAAGCATTGCCAACAGAGGCGGTTAGGCTTTCCTTGAACCAGAGCTGCCCGTCATCATCCTCGAAACAATATTTCGGGATCATGCGCCTTCACCGCGAAGAATTGTGGTGACATTGGCTTCCTCAGCCTCGAAGGCCGCTTTCAGGATGTCGACGGCAAGATGGGGCTGGGCATCGCCACACATGAACACGTCAAAGGCGGCATAGTTCCGCTCCGGCCATGTATGCGTCGAGATATGGCTTTCTGCCAGAACCGCCACGCCCGAAACGCCACCATTGGGGCTGAAGACGTGCGTATGAATATGCAGGAGCGTCGCGCCGCATGCCTTGACACAATCGGTCATCGCGGTCCGGATCAGGGCCTCGTCCTCGAGGTGTTTGGCACCGATGAGGTCGATTATGATGTGCTTCCCGGCCACTTCCTTGCCATCGACCATGATGAAATGGTCGGGGGCGTCCAGGCTGTCCTCGCGCGTAATGTCGATATTGGAGATCATATTCATCGCGCTAGTCCTTCATCGATGAATGCGTTTTGTGCATTGATTACATTGGTGTTTTCTTTGTCGCCTGAATACATTGAGGCGAAGGGCGCATCTTCGACAATTGCCGTGTCATAGCGTCCGAAACCGTTGAAGAGCGTGGCCAGGGCGGTGCCATAGGCACCAAGCATGCCGATTTCTATAAAATCGCCCTCGCCAATATCAGCCGGCAGGTTGAACGGGCCATCGAGCGCGTCGAGGGAATCGCAAGTCGGACCGAAGAATTTGAACGGCTGCAAAGGCGCGTCCGGACGGTCCTCCGGGGTCAAAAGCCGAACCGGAAAACGCCATTCCGCATGGGCGGCATCGAACAGCGCGCCATAGGATCCATCATTGATGAAAAGCGCATCATCCTTGCGAAGCTCGACCTGGACAATCAGGGACTCAGCCTCGGCCACCAAGGCGCGGCCGGGCTCACACCATAGCTCGGCATTTTCCAGCACCAGCATGTCTTCAAACGCGTCCCTGATCGCATCAATATAGCGCCCCATGGCGGGCGGCGTCATACCGGGATAGATGCAGGGAAATCCACCACCGACATCAACGATATCCACGGTCACACCAGCCTGGACGATGAGACGCGAGGCTTCCAGCATGGCCGCACGAAAGGCGATCGGTTCCATGCACTGACTGCCGATATGGAAGCTGACGCCAAGCGCGTCGGCATGGTGGCGTGTGGCCTGGATCAGTCTCGGCCCGTCGAGCGCGGTTACACCGAATTTTCCGGCAAGGGAGAAGCGCGCAAAATCACTGGAAACCGCCAATCTGACAATCAGTGTCAAGTCCTTGGCATGATTGGTTTCCTCGAGGATTTTCTGCAATTCATCATGACTGTCGATTGCGAAGATGCGAACGCCGAAATCGCGATAGGACCGGCGGATGGCGGCGCGGCTCTTGACCGGGTGCAGAAAGGCCATGCGGGCTTTCGGCGCCAGCCGGGCAATACGTTCGACTTCGTCAAGCGATGCGACTTCGAAGAAATCCGACCCGGACGCGCAAAGCGTCTCGATGGCCCAATCACTCGGATTGGCCTTGACGGCGTACAGAACGTCGCCTGGGAAATTCTCCTGGAACCAGCGGTTGGCTCGGGCCAGAAGTTCCGGACGTTTACAGACGACCGGGCGTTCTATTTGCCGCGAGCGGACCAGGTCCAGGGGCGTATGGTACGTGCGCAATTCACGAGACCCCCTGATGGCAGTTAACCCAATCCGGCTTCGTTGCCTCCGCCGGGAAGAGCGCCATTATTGCCAAATGAGGCGGCTGTAAAGCCCGGAATTGGAAAAAGCGCGTTTCAAATTATGACGGCGCGAAAAATCCATCTTTTGCTGGCCTGCAAAATTATGCAGATCAGTCGCGTCAAACTTATGAAAAAAATCATCGGTACACGAACAAAATTCTTGAAAATGCGAATTTCCTGACCGGTGCGCGGTAAAATTGCATGGGCGATTTGAGCCGCGGATTGTCCGGGTTGTCACAAAAATTTCAATGTCCGGAAATGCGACTGTGGTGAATTTGCAACCGCTCCGGATCGCCCTGTTATGGCAGTATTTTGAGCGCCAATCCGACGCTCGAAGACCGGTTGCCGTGTATATATACGTGGCCAGTCACATCGCCGTCAGGTCGCTGTCATCGAACTGTTGCAATCCTGATGTTAATCGGCGCCCCAAGCGGGTCGCTCCAGTGGTTGGGGCGCGACGCGATTGATTTTGTCCTTTTTGGGGGTCTTCAATGTCGGTGAAGCAAAACTACCGCAAGCTTCTGCTTGTAACTACCGCATGCGCATTTTTCGCAGCTTGTGCGGACACGTCCATTTCCTCTCCGGGTGCTCAGGACCTGGGTACGCCCGTCACTGGTGGCGGCGGCAACACCGGTGGCAATGCCACCACGATCGATATGGTTCCGGCTGGCGGCTGTGGTACGGGTTCCGTGCGCGAAGCGTCCATCACCAATGGTGATGTGACGATCAACGCGTGTGAGATCACCGGCAACATCACGTCCGATACCGAGATCGCTGCCAATGCCGGCGTGATCATCTCCGGACCGACCTTCGTCGGTGCTGACGGTGGCGCATCTGTTACCCTCACCATCAACCCGGGCGCTCAGCTCTTCGGTTCTGCCGGCTCTGACTACCTGGTCGTTGCACGCGGATCCGACATCGAGGCAAATGGTTCGGCTGCTGCGCCGATCATCATGACCTCGCGTCAGGATATCGAAGGTACCGTCGGCCAGAATGACCGCGGTCTCTGGGGCGGCCTGATCATCAATGGTTTCGCACCGATCAACGCTTGTATCGATGGTACGGCTGCTGGTGGCTCCGCGGACTGTGAGAAGTCAGGCGAAGGTTCTTCCGGCCTCTTCGGTGGCAATGACCCGGCTGACGATTCCGGTTCGCTCGACTATGTTCAGGTCCGCTATGCCGGCTTCCTGATCAACAATGAAGACGAGCTGAACGGCATCGCCTTCCAGGGCGTGGGTAGCGCGACCTCCGTGTCCAACATCCAGGTCCACAACAATGCCGATGACGGCGTTGAGATGTTCGGTGGTACGGTTGATGTCCGCAATGTTGTCCTGACCGGCAATGCTGATGACAGCTTCGACTACACCGACGGCTGGATTGGCCGCGCTCAGAACGTTCTTGTCATCCAGTCTGGCGACGACGCCGACCAGGGCTTCGAGTTCGACAACCGTTCTTCGAACAACACGCTGCTGCCGCGTTCCAACCCGCGCATCTCCAACTTCACCCTGATCGGCGAGCGCAATGCTGCCGAATCCGACATCGGTGCCCTGCTTCGTGCCGGTACGGCTGGTGAGCTCTACAACGGCATCATCGTCGACTTCGGCGAAGACTGCTTCGACGTTGACGATGCTGAGACCTTCGCACGCATCGGCGCTTCCGGCGCTGCTGGCGACGAAGACATCGTCGTCCAGTCTGTGGTTGTCGATTGTGTCAACAATATCGACGTCTCTCCGGACGAAGACGACAATGACAACCCGATCCCGGAACCGCTTGACCTGAACGCTTGGTTCTTCGCTCAGCCTAATAACCAGGCGATTTCCAACACCATGGCTGGCGTCTTGCCGGGCCCGGTCGAGCTTGCCGCAACGGCAACCGACGTTAACGCGCTCGACAGCTGGTTTGCTTCCCAGGATTATGTCGGTGCCTTCGCTCCGGCTGATACCGAGGCTTCCAACTGGGCCGCTGGCTGGACCTTCGGCGTCTTCGCTGACCCGGGTTGCCCGACCGGCACCACCGAGTCTGTCGAAACCGTCAATGGCCAGCGCGTCTGCCAGCTGACCGGCAACATCACCTCTGACGTCCGCCTCGACCGCAACTCCATCTATGAGCTTGTCGGTCCGGTCTTCGTCGGTGTGGACCTGGGTCCCGACCCGGCTGCTCCGCTGCCGTCCGGTATCGAAGCCAATCTGACGATTGATCCGGGTGTCACCATCTTCGGTACCGCTGGTTCTGACTACATCGTCATCACCCGTGGCTCCACGATCAACTCCAACGGCACCTCCGCTGCGCCGGTCGTCATGACCGCCCGTTCGGATGTCGAAGGTACGGTCGGCGAAAACGAAACCGGCCAGTGGGGCGGTCTCGTCATGAATGGCCGTGCTCCGATCAACGCTTGTATCGATGGTACGGCGACCGGCGGCACCACGGATTGTGAAAAGTCCGGTGAGGGTTCTTCCGGTCTCTTCGGTGGCGCGACGCCGACCGATGACTCCGGCAGCCTCTTCTTCACCCAGGTCCGCTATGCCGGCTTCCTGATCAACAATGAAGACGAGCTGAACGGCATCGCCTTCCAGGGCGTGGGTAGCGCGACCTCCGTGTCCAACATCCAGGTCCACAACAATGCCGATGACGGCGTTGAGATGTTCGGTGGTACGGTTGATGTCCGCAATGTTGTCCTGACCGGCAATGCTGATGACAGCTTCGACTACACCGACGGCTGGATTGGCCGCGCTCAGAACGTTCTTGTCATCCAGTCTGGCGACGACGCCGACCAGGGCTTCGAGTTCGACAACCGTTCTTCGAACAACACGCTGCTGCCGCGTTCCAACCCGCGCATCTCCAACTTCACCCTGATCGGCGAGCGCAATGCTGCCGAATCCGACATCGGTGCCCTGCTTCGTGCCGGTACGGCTGGTGAGCTCTACAACGGCATCATCGTCGACTTCGGCGAAGACTGCTTCGACGTTGACGATGCTGAGACCTTCGCACGCATCGGCGCTTCCGGCGCTGCTGGCGACGAAGACATCGTCGTCCAGTCTGTGGTTGTCGATTGTGTCAACAATATCGACGTCTCTCCGGACGAAGACGACAATGACAACCCGATCCCGGAACCGCTTGACCTGAACGCTTGGTTCTTCGCTCAGTCCAACAACACCGCGATCACCCACACGATGAGCGGCTTCGCCTTCATCGATGGTAATACGGGTGTTGTCCCGGGTGCTGCTGAGGCTGCTGTTACGGCAACCGACGTCAACGCTCTGGATCCTTGGTTCGACGCAACGACCTATATCGGTGCTGTCGAAGACGCCAATGACACGTGGTACCAGGGCTGGACCTACACCTACCAGTAACGCGATCGAACTTCTGGCCGGCTCCGGCCGGCCAGAGGTAACTTGTTTAATGCAGTCACATGGTGATTAAGATGAAAACCAATCGAATTGCACTTTCGGCTGCGTTGCTGGCGTCCACTACATTGGTCCCGGTTGCAGCCGTCGCTCAGGACGCGCAGATCGAAGATCAGATCACGGTTCGTTATCAGTACATTCCTGATGACCGCCGTGTGACCTCTGAGGTTTCTGCGGTTCTGTCTCTCGACGATCTTGCTACCACTGGCGATTCTGACCTGGCAGGAGCCCTGGTCCGCATCACTGGTATCTCCACCACGAATGGCCGTTTCGCGGTTGTTCGCGGTCTCAACGAGCGCTACTCGAACACGCTTCTGAACGGCTCTCCGATGCCGTCTCCGGAGCCGTTCCGTCGCGCTGCACCGCTCGATATCTTCCCGACCAACGTTCTCTCGAATGTCCTGGTCCAGAAGACTTTCTCTCCGGAATTCCCGGGTGAATTCGGTGGCGGTGTCATCGGTATCGAAACCGCAACCCTGCCGAATGAAGGCTTTTTCAGCGTTTCTGTCGGCGGTTCCTTCGATACTGTTACCACGGGTAATGACGGTCTGACCTATGCCGGTTCCGATACGGACTGGCTCGGCTATGATGACGGTCTTCGTGACATCCCGGCTGAACTGGCCGCTGTCTACAACACGACGCGTGTTGGCAACGCACTGCCGGCCGAGCAGCAGCAGGCGATTGGCCGCTCGCTGGTCAATTCCGAGCTCTGGGTTGTCCAGGAAGTCGATGTTGATGCGAATGGCTCGATCGAAGTCAGCGCGGGCGACCGTTACGACTTCGACGGTTTCTCCCTCGGCGTCCTTGGCTCCTTCTCCTACTCGAATGAGTGGGAAACGCGCGAAGGTCAGCGTGGTAAAGGCCGTATCGGCAGCAATGGGCTGACCTATGAGAATGGTCCGCCGACGCAGGAGCGTTCTGGTCTGGCCGCTGCCGGCACTGGCATCAACAACTATTTCGGCACCGAGAGTGTCATCGACGTGTCCGGAATGGTGTCCGTTGGTGTCGACTGGTACAATGATCACGAGATCAACTTCCTCTCCCTCGCTCTGCGCTCCACCTCGAAAGAGGCGCGTACCGAGGAGCAGTTCAATGCAGGGTCCTCAGCGGTCCTTCGCGGTGACTTCACGGAGTGGTTCGAGCGTCAGGTGATCTTCAACCAGCTGTCCGGTTCTCACGTTTTCGAAGGTCTGGGTGACCTTGGCGTTGATTGGCGCATCTCCCAGGCGACGGCTGAACGCGATGCGCCTTATCAGCGCTTTGTGAACTATCAGTTTGATGATGCCCGCGGTGAGTACCGCTATGAGGGTGACATCAACGATAACTTCACGCGTTTCTCCGAAATCGAGGACAATACGCAGGATCGTGGTATCGACTTCGAACTGCCGGTGACCATTGCCGGTAAGGACGTCGAACTCTCGGCGGGTTACTCCTACACCCTGCGTGAGCGTGAAGCTTTCTCACGTCGTTTCTCCTTCGAGCAGGGCTCTGTCGGCATCCCCGCAGACCTGCTGTTCTCCCGCATTGATTACATCTTTGCTGAGCAGAACATCACGGATGAGCGTGTCCGTCTGGTCGAGACCGGTGGTCTGACCTTCCCGGAAGCCTATCTTGGCGAACTCCAGGTCGAAGCTGCCTATGTCGGTTTTGACGCAGAGCTGAACCCCTTCCTGCGTGCCGCCATTGGTGGTCGCTATGAAAGCGGCCAGCAGCGCGTTGATACCTTCGCGTTCCCGCCGGGAACGCCGAATGGTGTCGACACGGCTCCGGTTAAGGAAGACTACTTCCTGCCGGCTGTGACCCTGACCTGGACCTTTGCGGATAATCTCCAGCTGCGTACCGGTTACTCTCAGTCAATCGCCCGCCCGCAATTCCGCGAGCTGGCCTTTGCTGAGTTCTTCAATACCGAGACCGACCAGCGCTTCCAGGGTAACCCGTATCTCGTGAACACCGAGATCGAGAGCTATGACGCACGGATGGAGTATTACTTCGGCCGTGACCAGTTCGTGACTGTCGGTGTCTTCCACAAGATCATGGACAACCCGATCGAGGAATTCATCATCCCGATTGGTGATGGTCTGAACACCTCCTTCATCAACGCTCCGGAAGCGACTCTGACGGGTGCGGAATTCGAGTTCGAAAAGACCTTCGATTTCTCCAACCGTTTCGACCACGCTTTCTTCGCGGATCGTGAGTGGTTCTTCAAAACCAACTACACCTACATCGAATCGGAAGTTTCCGCCGATGGTACGGTGACGATTGCACAGGGTGCCTTCGGGCAGCCGATCCCGATCGAGCTTAACGCTGCCGGCTTCGTCGAAGACGGTCGCGCTCTGCAAGGTCAGTCGGAGCACCTGTTCAACGTGCAGATTGGTTATGAGACCTTTGACGGTCGTCAGCGCGGCGCCCTCCTGTACAACTATACGGGTGAGCGTACGCGTGCCGTGGCGAACCTTTCCGACAGCCTGCCGGAAATCATCGAGGAGGTTCCGTCCTCTCTCGACTTCGTCTACAGCCGCACGGTTGAGATCGCGGATGCGGATTGGGACTTCGGTTTCTCTGTCCGGAACATCCTTGGCGATGGCTATGAGGCCACCCAGTCCGATGGCGATACGACGCTGCCGGTTGATACCTATGATGTGGGTACGACCTTCAGCATCTCCATCGGCCGCGAATGGTAAGACTATGTATGGCACGAGGGGCGGGCAGCAGCCTGCCCCTCGCTTGCTTTCCTGGTCATCGTGCCTGAGTTTTTTGAGCAAGGCCTAGTCACCCCTGCTCCGCCTACCAGGCGATATTACCGACTTGACCCGGGGCCAGGCTCCTGAATTGACCGGTCCGGACTTTAATCGGGCATATCTCACCGGGTTCGAACAAATTACCGGGTTCGAACGCATCACCGGGTTTGAACATGTCATCGGGTTCGAGCGGTGAATTGATCTGTGCAAACTGGAACAGACGGCTATAAGTGCTTTTATTATGCCGAAAACTGGATTCATGCCCGGGCTTGCCGATCAACGACTGATCGCTTTTTCTATCGAGACGATAATGCTTGTCTCGGTGGCCTATTTGATTGCCCGGATCGTGTTCTTCATTGCCTTTGGCGCCAGCGGTTCCAGCCTGATTGCCGACACTGCATCCCCGGCGACATCCGGTCCGGCTGGCGGCTATGTCGAACGTGACTTGGCGACGGTGAATTTCGGGACGATGTTCGCGGACCGCCGCGGCGAGGAAGCGGTCGCCGAGCAGCCTGCCACATTGCCCGAAACCCGGCTCGATCTGACCCTGCGCGGTATCCGCCAGGGCGCTGACCCGCAAAGCGGTGTTGCCCTTATTCAAGCTGGTTCGGCCGATCAGTCCTATTTTGCCGTGGGGGAGGAAATCTCCGACGGTGTCGAACTTCGAGAGGTTCATCAGAACCATGTGATCATCGCGCGGCGAGGCATCCTCGAGACCCTTCATGTCCGAGAGCCCTCCACGCGGCGCCAGCCTGCAGCGAACCCTGAGGCGGATGCGGACATCGCTGCCGAGCCGGAGCGCGCATCGCCGACGCCAGATCGTCCGATGTTTACTGCGAACCAGATCCGCAATGCGCGCAGCCGGCCTGGCCAGCGCGTCGATCTGGCCGGCCTGGTTCAGGTTGATCCGCGCTTCATAGACGATGCGTTGGTCGGATATGCGCTGGTCGGCGGCAATCAGACCCTGCTGGACTCTGTCGGTCTGAGGATGAATGACATCCTGGTCGAGATTGATGGCCGTTCGGTGACGAATGCCGACGATATACAAGACTTGTTCGAGGATCTACGATCCGATGCTAGTGTCGAGCTTGCGGTGATCCGTTCCGGATTTCCCGTCAATCTAACGGTGGATATGCCTGATGTACCAAATCGTTAAGTGGTTTCTCGCGGCCGCCGCGACACTCGTGATCCTGCTGGCCCCAGCGGCGCAGGCGCAGGAAGTCGTCGTCAATTTCAACGAGGCCGAGATCCAGGCCGTCATTGATGACGTTTCGGTTGTCACCGGCAATCGCTTCATCGTCGACCCGAATGTACGCGGCCGCGTGACGATCATCTCGCAAGAGGCGATGGATGCGGACCAGTATTTCCAGGTCTTTCTCTCCACCATGCGTGTGCACGGCTATACCGTCGTGCCGACGGTGGAGCCGAACACGTTCCAGATCGTGCCCGAGCAGAATGGCGCGCGCAGCGTCAGCCCGGTCAATCAGGATATTCGCGGTGACCGTTTCGTGACGCGGGTTATTCGCCTTGACCATACAAGCCATCGCGATGCCCTCAACGTCCTGCGTCCAATGGTCAGCCCGCAGGGTTCGATCAATGCGACTGAAAGCGGCAATACGCTGGTCATTGTCGACAACGCGGAGAATGTGAACCGTCTGCGCGAGGTTGTTCGCGAACTCGACCAGGACCGGTCCATATTCGAGATGGTGGAGCTGGAGAATGTGTCCGCTGCCGAAATGGTCCGCATCATCCAGACCGTCCGGGATCGTGAAAACAATGCCAATGAGGATCCCGTTTTCAATGTCACGGTCGCATCCATTCCTGCGTCCAACACCGTCCTGCTTCGGGGATATCCGAGTGCTGTTTCGGAGATGGCACGGCTGGTGCGGCAGGTCGATGGCGTCAGCCAGTCCAATCAGAGCTTCCGCGTAATCCGGCTGGACCATGCAGATGGCGAGGAATTGCTCCCCATTCTTCAGCAGGTCGCGGAAACCTTCAGCGCCGCCGAAAGCGCCAACCGAATTGCTTCGGTTTCCTATCATGCGCCGACCAATTCGCTGGTGATTAATGCTGATCCGGATATCCAGCGCGAAATGGAGCGCGTCGTCGACCAGCTCGATGTGCGTCGCCCGCAGGTCCTGGTCGAAGGTATTATTGTCGAGATTTCTGACACGACGGCCGAAGAGTTGGGCGTCCAGCTCCTGCTGACCGGAGGCGAAAACTCGGATTCCCCGCTGCTCATGACACGCTATTCGACCAGCTCGCCTGATCTTCTCGCCTTGAGCGGTGCACTGGCCGAGGCCGGAACGGATACGACGACCACCGCCCTCGAAGATGCCGCCCTGGCCTCATTGCTCGGTGTGCAAGGTGCTGCGATTGGCTTTGGAGGCCAGAACTCTGATGGAACGCTATTTGGGCTGGTGCTCAATGCCGTCGAGGCAGACGCGGATTCCAATGTTCTGGCAACGCCATCCATCCTCGCCATGGATAATGAGGAAGCCTCATTCCTGTCGGGCCAGGAAATCCCGGTGACCACGGGTGAAGTCCTCGGATCGGATAACTCTAACCCCTTCCGTACGGTCGAACGTGAGGAAGTCGGTGTTAAACTCATTGTCCGGCCGCAAATCACCGAAGGCGACACGGTCCGGCTTTACATCGAACAAGAGGTGTCCAGCGTCGCCGGGACGGTGACGACGGACTCAACGGATCTGATCACGAACAAGCGCGCCATCCAGACCACGGTGCTGGCGGATAATGGCGAGATCATCGTGCTTGGCGGGCTGATCGAACAGGATGAGCAGCAAACGGTCACCGGCGTGCCGGGGCTGGCCAATGTCCCGGCCGTGGGTCGGCTCTTCCGCAATGAGACTGAGAATACGACCCGGCGAAATCTCATGATCTTCATCCGGCCGACGATTATCCGCAATGAAGCGGATATGCAGGCGGTCACACAGAACCGCTATAACTATATCCGGGGTGAGCAGACTGCCGCTGACCCGGATGGCAACAGCAGTCTGGAGGCGTTGGTCAACATGTTGATGGTCGACCTTCCCGATGCAGAGACTGGTGATGACCGCTAACGCCACCGACGAGACGCCCGCCAGCCGCGCGGCAACCCCGATCACATATTCCTTCGCGCGCCAGAAGGGCGTGGCATTCCAGCCGGAGACGGGCCTATTCCTTCTGCGCAGCGGCGCGGATCGTCGGGCGTTGTTGGAACTGTGCCGGGTCGCCGGAGCAAGCTATCCGGTCCAGGAGTGCGATGCGGGAGCCTTCGACAAGGCGCTGTCAGACATTTATGCCTTCGACGCGATCGGCGCCGAGGAGATGGATGAGGAAGAGGGGGATGAGAGCCTCTCGCGCCTCGTCGATGAAATTCCCAAGACCGAGGACCTGCTCGACAGCGCCTCGGACGCACCGATTATTCGTCTGATCAATGGCATGATTGCCGAGGCCGTGCGGACCGCTGCCTCGGATGTCCATGTGGAACCCTTCGAGGATCGTGTCTCCATCCGATATCGCATCGATGGCGTGCTCGGGGAAACCGTCGCAGTTTCACCAAAACTCGCCTCGCCCCTGGTGTCGCGTATCAAGGTCATGGCGCGGCTGGATATCTCGGAAAAGCGGGTGCCGCAGGATGGTCGCCTGACGATCACCCTGGGCGGAAAGGCGGTGGATGTTCGCGTGTCGACCCTGCCGTCGCGCTATGGCGAACGGGTCGTTCTGCGTCTGCTCGACAACAGCCAGGCGCGCTACAGCCTGGATGATCTGGGCATGCCGCTGGACATGCTTGGGGATATTCGCCGTTCCCTCGGTCAGCCCAACGGGATCATCCTGGTCACCGGCCCGACGGGTGCGGGTAAGACGACGACACTCTATGCGGGGCTGAATCTGCTCAATGACGCGACGCGGAATGTTCTGACTGTCGAGGACCCGGTCGAATACGCCATTGATGGTATCGGACAGACCCAGGTCAATTCGAAGGTCGGGATGACGTTCGCGGCCGGATTGCGGGCCATTCTCCGCCAGGATCCCGATATCGTCATGGTCGGCGAGATTCGTGATGTCGAAACTGCCCAGATCGCCGTTCAGGCCAGTCTTACCGGGCATTTGGTCCTGTCGACCGTGCATACAAATTCGGCGATCGCAGCGATCGCAAGGCTGCGCGATATGGGCGTTGAATCCTATCTTCTGGCCTCGACACTGACCGCGATCGTCGCCCAGCGCCTGGTGCGTCGTCTGTGCCCGCATTGCCGCGAGGCTTATGATCCGGATGCTGCTGAGCTGGAGCTGCTGGGCCTGCCTGCGAATACCGACGTGAAACTCTGTCGTCCAAAAGGCTGCTCGCATTGCAAGCAGCTTGGCTATGAGGGCCGGACCGGGATTTATGAACTCGTCGTGGTCGATGATACCCTGAGACGCTTCATCCATGATGATGCGCGCGAGTCCGACATGTCCGGCCACGCTTTCGATCAGCGCAAGACCCTGTTCGATAATGGCGTGGATCTGGTGATGAACGGAACGACCTCGCTGTCGGAAGTCTTGCGGGTCTGCCGCGATGACGGAGAGCGGAATGCCGGCCTTTGAGTATGAAGCGCTTGATCAACGCGGTCGAAAATCAAAAGGGTTGATCACTGCGGACAGTGAGGTCGCTGCACGGCGGGAATTGCGCGGCCGTGCCCTGGCGCCCTTGAAAATCCGTCACGCCGAGGACCGATCAGCACGGGCCGGGACGGACAGCGCGGAGCGCGGGTTCAGCCTGCCAAGTCTCAGCAGCCTGACACAGCAATCCCTGTCGGCGCGGGAGCTTATGCTTTTCACCCGGCAGATGGCCAGCCTGATTGGTGCCGGAATGCCTGTGGCGGAAACGCTCGGCCTGATCGCTGAACAGGGCAGCAAGCATCATGCCCGAAAAATTCTCATGGCTGTCCGTGTCCGCGTAACCGAAGGCGAACGCTTTTCAGCGGCGCTCGACGCTTTTCCGGGCTCTTTTCCGGCCGTCTATCGCGCGATGATTGCGGCTGGCGAGACCGCCGGGGGGCTTCCAGCCGTGCTGGATCGTCTCGCTGAATACCTGGAAAAAGACCAGGCTGTTCGCAGCCGCATTACCGGCGCGATGATCTATCCGGCGGTTTTGATGAGCGTTGCGATCGGCGTGATTACCCTGCTAATGGCCTTGGTGGTCCCGCGTATTGCCGAGCAGTTCACGGGCATGGGTATGGACTTGCCGCTTCTGACCCGGGTGATGATCGGTGTTTCCAGCTTCCTGCAGACCTCCTGGCCCTATCTTCTGGCTGGTCTGGTGCTCAGCTTCATTATCGCCGGGGTGCTTTTGAGACGGGAGCCGGTGCGTGCCGGTCTTGATGCCGTGCTGGCGCGCTTGCCAGGCATTGGCGGCTTCCTCAGGCATGTGGAGGCCGCGCGCTTTTCACGGACGATGGGCATCCTGATAGAAAGTGGTGCGGTATTGCCTGACGCGCTTCGCGCGGCGCAGCGTGCGGCCGGTAATCGCGCGTTCAAGCACCGGATCGATCTCGTCACGCGCGATATCGAAAGTGGCAAGGGCTTGTCGGAGGCGATGCGCCTGCGCGGTTGGTTCCCGCCTCTTGCCCTGTTCATGATCGCCGCGGGTGAACGATCGGGCGCGCTGGGCGATATGTTTCGCCGTGCGGCGGATCAATTGGAGCAGGACGTCGACAACTCTGTATCCATCGGGTTGAACCTGCTCGAACCGGGTATAATCCTGATCCTGGGCGTAGCGGTGGTGCTGATCGTGCTCTCCATCCTGCTCCCGATCCTGCAACTCAATACAATGGCGCTGGGCTAAGGAGGCGCAGATGACATCGCAGACGCAAATCGAAAACCAATCGCAAGAGGCCGAGAAGGACGCCGGCTTCTCCTTGCTGGAGATCATGGTGTCCATCACCATTATTGGCATTCTCACAACCATTGTCGTGCTGAATGTCTTGCCGGCCCAGGACCAGGCCATGGTTCAAAAAGCCCGCGCTGATATTGCTACGCTGGAGCAGGCGCTCGATGCCTATCGCCTGGATATGCGTCGCTATCCGAGTTCCGAACAGGGGCTGGAAGCTCTGGTGACCGCCCCAACCGATGATAGCGACAGTTACCGGACGGGTGGTTACATTCGCCGGCTGCCCAATGATCCTTGGGATAATCCCTATCAATATGTCTACCCGGGCAGGGATGGTGCTTTGTTCGACATTTATTCGCTCGGCGCTGACGGACGCGAGGGCGGTGAGGAACTCGACGCCGATATCGGTAATTGGGAAGGCTGATGAGAGCGTCGCGCACCAGTGAGGCCGGTCTTTCCCTGATCGAAATCCTGGTCGCGGTTTCGATCATGAGTGTCCTCGCAGCCGCGGTGATTTTCTCGGTGCAACCCGGCGATGCGCCGCTGGATGTGGAGTCCGAGCGACTGAGTGCACGCCTGCTCTTTGCCAGTGATGATGCGATCGCGACGGGTCAGCCTGTCGGTGTGATAATCGAGGACTTTGGTACGGGATACAGTTTTCACCGTTATATCGACGGGCGCTGGTGGCCGATTGAGGACAATCCTGCCTTGCGGGCACACTGGCTGAGCGATGATGTGAGGCTGGACGTGCGGGAGGCGATTTTCGAGCAAGACGCCGACCGCGATGAAGCCCCTCCGCGCGTCCCGCTTTTCTGGTTCGATCCGGCCGGGCTGACCGACCCGTTTACACTGCGCCTTCAGACATCCTCGCGCAGCCTGTTGCTGGTCTGGGACAGCCGGAATCCCGGTATTTGGGAAGAGGTGGCAGGCTGATGCGACAAGACGGCTTCTCCCTGATCGAGACCATGGCCGCCCTGGCGATCCTGTCGCTCACCGGCCTGGCTGTGTTGAACATGATGCAGGTGACCACGCGAAATGCTGCGGCAATCGAGGAACGATCCCTGGCCATGCTGGCCGCAGAAAACCTTCTCAATCAGGAAATCCTGAGCAATCGGGAGTTCGAGGCGCGTAGCGGTGACTATGAGCTGGCGGGCGTTCGCTATGACTGGACGCTGCGCGTGGATAACACGACCGATCCGGATTTGCTTCGCCTGGCAATGTCGGTCCGAAGTGCTGAGGGGGAGCAAATTCTCGCCGAGCTGGAGACTTTCCAGCGCCGGAGGCGGTAATGGACCGGCAGGCAGGCGTCTCTCTTGTAGAAATCCTGGTCGCGGCATTCGTGCTTTCGATTGTGGCAACGATCTCCGTCGCTCTCATGGCAACAACGATGACAGCACAGGAAGCCAATGAGGCCGCATTGGCGCGGGCTGCGGACCTCGACCGGCTGCGGGTTATCCTGCGCGAGGATTTTGGCCAGGTCGCCCTTCGGCCGAGCCGCGACGAGGCCGGATTTTCGCGGCGCTATATCTTTGCCGGCGACACGGAAGGTCTGCGGATTGTCGGCGAAACCGAGGAGCGCGGCCGGATTTTGGCATTTGCCCGTCATGGACGTGCCAACCCCGGCTATATCCGGGCGCGCAGCTCGCTGGTCTTCGTGGAGTATCTGGTTCGAGACAATGCCCTGATCAGGCGGACGCGGGAGTATCCTGACCTGTCATCGGAAACCCTCATGGTTGAGCAGGTCCTGCTGCAGGACATCGAAAACCTGGAGCTCAGCTTCTGGGTCGGAGCGAACTGGCGCGCTGATTATATTCTCACCCTGGATGCCGAGACGCGTATCCTGCCGCCGGCAATGCGGCTTCGTTACCAGCTCACCGGCGCCCGTGAGATCGAGCATATCGTGCTCAGTGCCGAAGGGTTTGCGTCATGAGGTCCTTCACCAAATCGGAACGTGGCGCATCGCTGATCAGCGCACTGCTTCTGGTCGCCCTGATGACATCGATCGCGCTCGCCCTGGCGACGGATATGCGCTTTGCCATGCGGCGTTCCGCCAATCTGGATGTTCGCGACCAGGCCTATTGGTATGCACTCGGTGCCCGCGATTTTGCGGAGGCCATCATTGATCGCGCGATGGAGGATCCCGCGTCCAACCTGCGTCCCGATGCGCGCTGGCTCAGCGGACCGCAAATCTTCCCGATCCGTGACGGGCAATTGTCCGGAACCGTGCGCGACGGGAATAATTGTTTCAATCTCAACAGCCTGGTGGTTAGCGATGCGGGCGGTATGCTCGTCGAAGACGGGCTGCAGCGCCAGCGTTTCGAACGCCTTATGATTGCGCTCGGCCTGCCATCACAGCAAGCCAGCCTGGTTGCCGCTCAGGCTGTCGACTGGATTGACAGCGATATCCGCTCCGTCATCGGCGGTGCGGAGGATGATACCTATCTCGCAGAGGGCGCGCGCGGCTACAGGACCGGCAATACCCTCATGGCAGAACGGGAAGAATTACTGGGACTGTCGGCAATGACGCCGGCCATTTATGCGGCCCTTGCTCCCATCGTCTGCGTGCGGCCGACCAATGACGCCTTGCCCGTAAACCTGAATACGCTGCGACTGGACCAGGCCCCCTTGCTCGAGGCGATATTCGATGGCGCACTCAGCCGGACCGATGTTGACGGTGTGCTTCTGACGCGGCCGCAAGGCGGGTATGAAACACCGGGCGAATTCTGGGCGAACCCGATCATTGCGGCGGTCGAACCGGATGCCGGGGTGCAATCCATGATCGGCCTGACCACGAATTACTTTGAGATTGAAATCGATGTGCTTTATGCGGGCATGCGTTTCGAACTCTTCGAGATTGTCGAACGGCGCGAAGGTGGAAGTATTCGCCGCGTGTCCCAGCGATACGGAAGTTTTTCATGAGCCAGGATCTGGTGATCCATTTGCGCGATGGCGAGGCGTTTGCCTGGTCCATCCTGACCCGGGAGACCGGCGAGCGCCGGGCGTCCGGCCAGGCTGAGCTCGGTGCGCTGCCGAATCTGCCGGATCTGGGTGAGATCGACCGGACGCTGCTTCTTCTGCCTGCCGAGCGCGTGTTCGCGACACAGATCGCGCTGGCTGCGCGCAGCGACCGGGAAGCAAGACAGGCCGCGCCCTTTATGATCGAGGATGAGCTGGCTTCGCGCCTTGAGGCGACTCGGATTGTGAGCGGGGCCAGGGATGAGAACGGCAAGCGCTGGATTTTCGCAATCGACGAGGACTGGTTCGACCATAGGCTGAAGCAGATCGAACCGCTGTTGAGCAAGCCGGTTAACATTCTGCCGGATGCCATGGCGATCGCCGAACCGGACGCAGCACTCACACTTTATGACCGGGCGGGCAGCGTGCTCTTCTGGTACGGCGCGGAAGTCCGGATCCCGGGGCAGGCTGCAGGCGGTGCCGCCGAGGCGCGCCTGTTCGAACAAGTGGCGGCCGCCCTGGTTGCCGGCGCCAATGGCGGTGAGGTCCGCGTTGCGCCCAGCCTTGGCTTGGCCGGGCCGGGCCTGAACGCATACTCGCCCCAGCCCCTTGATGTCTGTGCGTCGAAACTCGAGGACAGCCAGCTCGGCTTGCTGCCGGCCATGGCTGGAGAGAAATGGTTGTCCAGCCTGGACTGGACCGGTCTGCTCCTGCCCCTGCGGCGGGCCGCCGCGCTGGCGGCGGCGGCGGTGATCATCTTCGCTGCACTTCTGATCGGTGAGAGTGTCTATTATCGCTATCAGGCGGACCGGTTCGAGCAGGCCAGTATCGACGTCTATCGTGAGGTCAATCCCAGCTTCACTCGCGCCACTATTCCGGCAGAGGTTGAGCGTCTTTTGCGACAGGACCTGGCCCGGCTGGGCGGTGGTGCTGACACCTCCTCCTTCCTCAGCCTGGCTGCCGCCCTGGTCAGCCTGACCGAAGACAATGAGCGCGTACGGATTGAACATCTGCGCTTTGATCAATCCCGCGGCGAACTCCGTGTCTCGGCGATCTACACCGATTTTGCGGATTTCGATGCGTTGAGCGCCGCTGCAGAACGGCTGGGCGTGCAATTGCAGGACGAGGGCGCGCGCGAAGGCGATGCCGGACTGCAGGGCGAGTTTCTGTTGAGGGTGCAATGAACGCAGTAATGACCTCAATCCGTGAGTATTGGCACGACCTGTCCGATCGTGAGCAGATCCTGCTGGCGATTATGAGCGCGCTTCTGGGCTTTGTGATCATCCATTTCCTGATCGCTCGCCCCCTGCTCGATTATCATGAGCGCTCTCGCGATGCCTATGTCGCTTCCATGCGCCTGTATCGCTCAATCGAAGCCGATGCGCTGACCTATCGTGAATTGAGCGCTGGCGCTGTGCGGCGCGAAGCGACCAGCCAGCAATCCATGCGATCGATCGTCGGATCACTGGCCTTGACCAATGGTATTGCTATTGCCCGCCTTGTGCCGGGCGATGACGGGTCGTTGACGGTCAGTATCGAGGAAGCCGAAACGGCCGCCGTGATGCAATGGCTGCGCGATCTCGACAGCCGGTTTGGGATCCGCGTCCACTCAAGCACCATGGACCGTGCCAGTGATGAACGCCTTCAGGCCAGCCTGGTCCTGCGCCGCGCGGGAGACGGGTCATGATCATTCGGCTTGGCTTGCTGGCAGTTTTCCTCGTGTTCTGGATGATCACCCTCCTGCCGCTCAAGGCTGTGATGATCATGGCGGGCGGAACCAATGCCTTCGGCTATCAGGATGTATATGGAACGGTCTGGGATGGACGTATCTATGGTCTTCGCCTGGGCGGCGATCGCGTGCGCGAGATCGAGATCAGTTCGCGAGCCCTGCCATTGATAGCGGGACGGGTGAGTGTGGATTGGGGCGTGAGTGATGACACGCTCCGCGGCCAGGGCCAGTCCGCCGTGTCCGGCGATTGGTTGTCCGCAGCAGATGTCGACCTCCGCGTCGGATTCGATCGACTTGGACTGGGCGGCTATCCCGGATTTACCGGCGACGAAATGGTCCGCATTTCTGTGATCGAACTGGAAATGAAGGGCGATCAATGCATTCGCGCTGCCGGCGATGTCCGAAGCGATGCTATTGTCGCACTTGCCGAAACCTATGGCTATCAAGGGCCGGTCCTTGAAGGGGTTCTCCTTTGTGATGGCGAAGAACTCGTGCTGGATGTTTTCGGGAGTACTGACCGGATTGATCTTTCCGGGCGTGTCATCTTCAGCCGCGACGGCTATGCTTGGCAGATTGAGGCACAGACAGATCAAAGCGAACTGGCCGAGGCATTTGCGCTGATGGGGCTGGAGCGCGATGGCGAGGTCTGGCGGCAGTCCGGGAGGGCGCGGTATGATGGCTAGGGTAAAGACCGTTCTGATTGCGCTCGTGTGTAGTGGCGGGCTGACCGCCTGTGTCAGCACCGGCGGAGGCAATACGATTACGCCGCCGGTTTTTGGAAACTCGCGTTCTGCCCTTGCAACCGAAGCGGCAACCGGTCTGAGTGAATTGCCGCCGCAGACCCTTGCTGCGGGGGCCTGTGCGACGTTTTTCTGGTCAGCGGATAGTCAAAACAACTTCCTCGCCTTTGAGAATGAGACCGAAGGCTATTCCAATGTATTCGCGAATGGCACGGTCCATGGCTTCTATATTCCGCCGCGCGAGGGCAATTATGTCGCCGGTGATGTGTATCGCCGCACCTATGTCGATCCGGCTCGTGATCTTGACATCCAGGTCGCAGGGACGATC
>JBELMP010000004.1:0-33892 GCA_042095695.1 Maricaulis sp.
CATGCCGTTCTTTTTGCGCCTAATGCTCACGAGCGGCTAAGCCATAAGAAAAATCGGTTTTTGCTCCCAGGTGGAACGGCGGCGGAGTTCTACTCACACAAACGCTTTATCGCGTTTGGTGGCGGGGCATGGTCGAATCCCGACGTGTTGGATCAAAAGAACGATGCAACCGACCGCCTCTTGAAATGGCTGCCCGACCGTCGCGACGGTGCTAACAGTCCTTCGGCTGCCTCCGTATCTAGTGGTCCGCGCTCGGGCTATTCTGGCCCCACGGATGATGATGAGCTTATTCGTCGCGCGCTGAACGCTCGCGGTTCCGCATCGCAGGGGTTCGAGGAGCGAGCGACCTTTAAACAATTATGGCACGCCGATGCTTCCGCGCTTGCGCAGTTTTGGCCAAGCGACGGCGAGTGTGGCTTCGATCATAGTTCGGCGGATGCCGCGCTGATGGAGCGCCTTGGATACTGGACCGGGCGCGATGGGCCGCGCATGGAGCGGCTATTTGGCCGCAGTGGATTGGGCGCGCGTGATAAGTGGCAAAAGCGCCGAGACTACCGCAATCGGACGATTGAAAACGCATCAAAGCCGGATGCTGCCTATATCAGGTCTAACCGCACCAGTGCCGAGCCGGTACAGGGCGAAACGATGCGGGTGCCGCCACAGCCGCTAATCCGTAAACCGTCTCAGGGGGCGGAGTACCCGATGGAGGCGCTGGGGCCGCTCAGAGGCGTCGTGGAGTGTGTTCACAAGCGCACACAAGCGCCAGTCGCAATTCCAGCGCAATCGGCCTTGGCGGCGGCTTCATTGGCGGTGCAGGGGTTTGCGAATGTTGAGACACTGGGTGGAGCAAGGCCGCTATCGCTTTTCGCGCTCACTATCGCGGAGAGCGGTGAGCGAAAATCCTCCTGTGATGCAGTTTTTATGAAGGTACTGAGGGAGCACGAGCGAACGCAGCTTCGAAGCCATTCTGCTGAAAGGGCGAAGTGGGAAACCGATTGTGAAATTCAAAAATTACAAAGGTCCTCCCTTTATAATAAGCTGAAAAGCGCTGGTGGGCAATCAGACGCTGTGCGGGCTGAATTAGACCAGCTAGCCACACCGCTTCCTGCCCCAGCGCTCCCCGATCGAATTGTAAGCGAACCGACATTCGAGGGCCTTACTAAGCTTTTTGACGAGGCGCAGCCTTCGCTCGGCCTATTTTCAGATGAAGGGGGGCAGTTTCTCGGCGGTCACGCCATGAACAAAGACAATCGGCAAAAAACGCTCGCTGCATTCAATAACCTCTGGCAAGGTGACCCAATCCGACGGACACGCGCGGGAGAGGGGCACAAGACGCTATATGGCAGGCGCCTCGCTCTGCATTTAATGGTGCAGCCTGGCGTCGCTCAAAACCTTATGGCGGACAATCAGGCCACGGATACCGGGTTTCTTGCGCGCTTTCTCATATCTCACCCGGAAAGCACTATAGGCACGCGTTTTTATAAGGGCCATTTAAACGATGCTGCTGCCATCGAGTTTTTCGATGCCAGAATGCGCGAGGTTCTCATGGAAAGCATGCCTATAGATCCGGATACAGGGGGGCTTGAACCGCGCTTGCTACCACTATCCACCGAAGCCGAAGAACGCCTAATTGAGTTCTACAACACCGCCGAGAAACAACAGGCCCCAGAGGGCAAATGGGAGCACATTCGGGGGAGTGCATCGAAGGTGGCCGAGCAGGCTGCGCGTATCGCTGGGGTTCTCTGCTTGTGGGACAATCTGAAGGCTTCCCATGTGAGCGGCGAGCAAATGCGATGGGGTGTGACACTCGCGGAGTATTATCTCGGTGAGGCCAACCGTCTTTGTGGCTGGTCGGCTATCCCTGAAGAGATACAACGCGCCGAGAAGATGCGCATCTGGCTGTGCGATCGATGGCCATCGGACGAGATCACAGTGCGCGATGCGCATCAGCGGGGGCCGAATGCCTTGCGGGACTCAAAATCGGTGAAGCAAGCTTTCGAGGTTCTGGAGGAGCACGGATGGCTTCAGCCGGTCAGCAGGAGTGAGGCGCGGCAAGGCCCGTCGTGGAAGGTCATCCGTGAGTAGCTCCTGCTACATCCGCTACATTTGCTACCGTTCTCGCAGAAGCTGACCTGAGCGCAGCAATTGTAGCGGATGTAGCGGCGACGCTCGAGTTTGACCGCAAACCGAGGTTAAGGTCAGGCGACATTGGCCGCCATCGGGCTACTATTACATCGGCGGTCACGCTCTGGTATCTTTCTGGCGTTATTGGTGGCTTCTGATCTGTGCGCTTTCGATCGCTTTCTTTACGTCATAGGGGTTCGGAGACTTGTTGAGGCTAACGTCGCTAACCCCTCGACCTGTCGCCTTGATCTTCCCATAACCTAGAAGCTTTCCGAAAATTGACTGGTTGAATTCAACCGTCTCAATCGAACGTATCTGCATTTCTTCAGTCTTGGTGTTGAAGAAGCCCTTTTTGTAGACAATTCGGCGATTAGTGATGGCTCTTTCAGTCGTCAGCGGCTCTAACCAAGCGGCCAGTACGATGAGCAGCGTTAATCCGAATGTGAAAAGCGCCATTGGCAGGAAAATGATCGTCACGATTGCAGGCACAATGTAGGCGCTCCAATGCAACGGGACGCGCGCGACGATATGCTCTCCCTCGCCATTCGATTTCTCGACATATGACATGGGTCACCTTGAGTAAGTGTCATGGACCACGGAGAAAGTGATGCTATCCGCCCCCACCTCATGGACCTCAATTATCATTCCGCGAAAACGGATCGTATCCGAAGATGCGGGGTAGGTGAGCTCCTGGAAGAATGCTTGGCGCGCCATGTCTTGGTCTGTGAATTCGCGATAGTTTAGGCGAAGCGTTTCTCCGTCTACGCCAGAAAAAACGATTTCGTAATTCTGCCCGTCGGGAATATTTGAGCTCGACTCGGAGGTCGTGCGTCGCACTGCGCCGCTGCCCCCACTGTTCTCGAAATCATAGAGAAAAAATATTGGTGGGAATGTTGCAAGGTTCAGGGCTTGGGGCTGGACTTGGCCCATCTCGTTGTAAACGAAGCCGTAGTTCCCAATTCGGAAGAACTCCATCTCCGTCTCGTTTACGATAGTCTGTCCACCGAACGGATGAGTTTCGCCGGCCCGGAAATATCGGTTAAAGAAGCCGCCAGTGATCTCAAAGTCGTGGTTTATCCGAACTTCAGCGCCGGACCAAGTGTCTCTGCGAAACTCCTGCACTCTAATCATACTTTCGCCGACAAAAGCCTGCATGGGCTGATTTAGCGAGTAATTCGTCTCCGAAACTGTTTCCGAGCCAAGAAGTTGAGCTCCCATACTATGCCGAACGCTTGCGGTGGCGCATGCTGAAAGAGTTGTTGTTAGCAAAAGTAGGCAGGCTAAGCGTATCATTGTTTCCTCGTCAGTGTGGCCCTAAAAGCTTCACTGTATCTCACAGGCTCAAGGATCGGTTGGTTTCTTGGTAAGTCTACGGGACTGGTTTATTTCATCGCACACACCGGCGCGCCGCGTGATACGCCGTATCACCTCGTCCGAGTCGCGCACGTGTTTGGGCGCCATCACCCCAATCGGTGAAGTGGGTCGCGATTTCCGGAAGCGCCCAAATTGCCCCTATGTCTCCGGTTGAATGGTCCAATCTCGTGAGTGCCCAGACTGCCACGCCGTAATTATCTGAGCCTGGTGTCGCCCCTACACGCGCAGCAACGTAGTAGATATTGCTTCGCTGGCCGGATCTCACGGCTTGGAAATTGGATAAGTGGAACACTCCGGCACTTCTCTTTCGCCCGAGCTCGATATTTTCTATTGTTGTAGCGGGCACAGCTTGGCACGGGCCATCTGTTACGAGTGCTGTCGAATGCGCGAGTGCACTGACGGAATGGCGAGTCGGCTGAGCGCCGATATGGGTTGTTACGGTAGCAAGCGATGCTATGGCAGCAAACAAAGCTAGCATTTTGATCTCGCTGTTTAGTGTGACGCTTAGTTTATGCATCCAGAAGGTGAATATGGCCGCATTGCTGAAGCGAGTCGAGATCTTTCGTTTACAGGCTGAAATTATACCGACGCTGTAGTTCGCATCAGCCGCAAAGGGTGGATAAACGGGTGGGTAGAGCTGGTGTCAATTTTTCCAGCACTTTAAAAAATATATGAAAATAGGAAAAAGGTGGTGCCGCTTGCGTGACTTGAACACGCGACCTACGCATTACGAATGCGTTGCTCTACCAGCTGAGCTAAAGCGGCACACTGAGCCCGACGGCCCAGATGGCCTGCCGAGAGGCGGCGGAAACTAACCGCGAAATCATCACTTGCCAAGTCCCGCTCTGCGGTCGGTATCAGCCTGCCTTAACAGCAAGGTCTAGGCGGTCCAGAACCGGCTGCATCAGCGCCTGGAAGTCAGGCTCCCCGCGATTGACCAGAATGAGATCAGCGCGGGCCTTTTGTGGCTCGACATGCAGTTGATGCATGGGTCGGACATGGGTTTCGAACTGCCCGCGCGCAAAGCTTGCGGTCCGGCCGCGTTCTGCAATATCGCGCGCGACGCGGCGTTCAAGCCGGATATCATCGCCAGCCGAGACATAGACGGACAGGTCGAAGAGCTCCCTAAGCCCATCACTGCACAGCAGATGCATGCCTTCGACGATGACAAAGGGGGCGGCATCGCGTCTGGATGTCTCGCCCTGTCGGCAATGCGTCGCGAAATCATACCGGGGTACCGCAATACTGCGTCCCTGTTTCAGCGCTTCGAGATGCCGGGCGAGCAGATCGTGTTCCTTGGCGGCGGGTTCGTCAAAATTGAAACTGACCGGGTCGAAATCCGTGAAGTTTCCGGCATCGAGATAATAGTCGTCTTCGGACAGGACATAGCCGCCCATTGGCCCGAAATGCCTGGCCAGGGCATGGGCAAGGCGGGTCTTGCCCGAGGCAGACCCGCCGGTAATCGCGATGAGGCGGCAGGCGGAGCTCATGCACCGCGCCCGTCAGCCTTGTCGTCATCGCGGGCAGGGCCCGGATCATCGGGTTGACGTGACGCCTCGAAGTATTGTGTGCCGGTGCCGGGTGTGACGCCTCCCTGGCTTGGTTTCGGCCGCGGCGCCTCCAGCAATGCCGTCTCCGGAACGGCTCCAGCCGCGCTTTCAAAGCGCTCATAACGCGGATGGATCAGTCGACCCTCCTCGCCAAAGACATAGACCATGCGCTGCCAGTCTTCCGGCGTATAGGGGAAGGGGCGGCCTTCAGTGTCCATATCCGTCCAGTCTGCCTCAGCGCTTTCGCGGGCTGCCCGTGTCATCCAGCGGCGCGCTTGTTCGTCCTGATCTTCCAGGCGCGCCAATCGCGCGGCCATGGAACAGATCCGAGCGCCCGGATTATCGCCATCGAGATAGGGCTCAAGAATCCGACGGGCGACGGCGCTCTCGCCCTCGTCCAGGGCAATCTCCGCCAGGATCAGCTGGCTCTCGCGGTGGTCTGGCTGAAGCGCGGCCAGCGCCCGCATGCGCGCATTCCGCTTGGCGCGATTATCCGAGCGACGCAGATCCCGCACCGTGCGCGCAACAACGGGATGTGGGGCGGCCTGCCAGCTGGATTCGAGCACATCAGCAGCTCTCTTATAACGTTTTGACTGCATCAGCAGACGCGAGGCGAGTGTCGCAGCGGGCGCGAATTCCGGTGCGATCTTGCATGCCGCCTCGGCAAGTTCGCGCGCGCGGCTGGCATCGCTGTCTTCCAGATCGATCGCTGCCGCGGTCATCACCACGGCACGCCGTCGCCGCAGCAGCTCGATAGGCGCCTGGCGCCGGCGTTCGGCTTCATTGAGTGTCGACAACGCATCCTGCCAACGAAACTGGGCAATCTGGGCGTCGAACAGGGCGTCGAAGGCCCAGCGCGCGCCCTTGGCGCGGGCGAAGGCATCCTGCGCATGTTCTGCTGTTGCGGTGTGATCCCCGCGAGAATGCGCGAGCTGGGCCAGGCCGCGCCGGGCCACGACACGCGTCCGATTGTCCTCCAGCAAGGCCTCATAATGGGCTTCTGCACCCTCCAGATTGCCCGCGGCCTCGGCGGCGCGTGCGGCGAGCAGGCCGGAGAGCGCCGGGCGTTCCAGCAGGGCATCTGCGCGAGCGGCCTGGCGAACAGCGGTTTCACCATCACCGGCCGCGGATGCGATCAGGGCGCGTTCCAGGGCATCATAACCCTGTTCGGTCCGGCGGCGTGCGAGGAAGGCGCGAAACTTCTCCGGTGAAGTAACCGCGAGATAGCCGGCCCAGATCAGAAGAAAGATCAAGAAGGTCGTAATGATCAAGAGGCCGATGCCGATGACGAAGGGCACTTCCATGCGATAGCCGAGGAATTCGAAGACTGCCCGGCCGGGATTCATCGCAAAGAACCAGCCTGTGGCTGCTGCGGCAGCGATCACCAGAAAGAGCAGGACGAATTTGATAATTCCCGGGATTTTCAAATTCGGAAACTTGAAGGGAAGACGGTTCATGACGGATCTTCTCCTTGAGCCGCGGCCGCGCGGGTCAGATCTGCGCGCAGCGCGGCGATATGTTCGTCGACGCGCGTACGTGCGCGGGCCTGGACCAGCCATTCCCGGGCCGCCTCGAGCGCTTCGCCCTCGAGCTGTTCGGTAACGGAGATCGCGGCAGCAAGCTCGTCCGCAGCGAGTCTCTGCTCGCTGAGTGCTGTCAGGGCGAGCGTGCCGGTTTCATCCATCTCCGGGTCAACACGTTCAAGCGCAATCAGGCCCCAAAAATGGGTCGAGCCACCATCCGCGTCGCGGATTTCATCACCGGGATAGGAGTCCGCCAGCTCACGCGGGGTGAGAACGCCGGCTCGCGAGAAATTCGCCAGTCCCGCCAGGTCCGAATTGCCGCGCCATTGGCGAGCCAGTGCAGCCCGCTCCGCTTCGAAAGCAGCGCCGCTGCCAGCCATGTCATGCAGGGCTGTCAGTGCGAGCGCGCGCGCTGCGAGTTGACGGTCGCTGTCAGACTGGGCGGCCGCGATGGAGGCGCTGGCTGTCTCCTCTGCATCTGTTGCGCGTGATTGTGCCTCGTTTGCCGCGGCCTGGGCGCCGGCGGCCATGTCCTGCGCATCGGTCAGGGCGGTTTCAAGCGCCGCGATTCGCGCTGTGAGACTTTCAATTTCCGCCGGAGACCGATCTTCGGGTTCCGCAGCCAGGCCGCTTTCCAGAGCGCCAAGCCGATCATTGATCGCCAGCAGCATATCCGGGTCAAAGCCTGCACGCTCAACCTCCGCCAGCGCGAGGAGCTGGGTGGTAAGCTCATTTTGAGCGGTTTCAATCTGCGTCAGCCGCGCCTCGAGTGGCGCGAGATCAACACTCGGAAGATCCGCGCCCGCTTGGGCTTGCGACACCGTGACTTCAATCGCGTCCAGCCGCGCTTCAAGCGCCCCCAGTGCGCCAGCGGCAGAAGCATCGCTGCTGCCACTGGCCTCAAGTGCAGCGATCCGGTTATCCATCCCGATCATGCCATCACCGATTTCGGCGATAGTGGCCGGGTCGAGCGCCTCGCTCTCGAGCGCCCCGAGCCGCGTCTCCAGACCGGTCATATGCTGAACCAGGGCCGCCCGCTCATCGGCCGCTCCGGCGTCATCGGCTTGATGCGTCGGTGGAAAGGCACTGACGGCTGCGAAGCCAAGCGCCCCGCCGGCCAAGCTCGCAAACAAGAAGACCGCCAGGCTGATGCCGAGACCGGACCCCTGGCGGGATGCGCGATCGGGGCTGTCATCGGCGAGTTCAAACTCGGCGTCGAGGGGTTCTGGATCGGACTGGGTGTCGGACATGCCGGCTCGTGATTCGCTGGGTGAGCGAACAGTCTAGGATGCGTCGCGCGTCGAGACCAGATCGACAGGCTGATCGAGAAGACTGAGCAAGGCCTCCTCATTGGGCTCGGTCGCAGCATGAAGGCTCTTGAAGCCGGAGTTTTCCAGCGGCTTCAGCGCATTGGCGCTGATACCGTAGGCCGCAACATTGTTCAGCCAATGGTGCAAGCCAAAGCGTCGAACGAGATCGAGAAAGGTTTTTGCGCCCCGTCGCGAATGGATAAGCACCTGCACGGGGGCACCGGAAACCATGGCGGCAATCGCCTCTTCGCTGAGCATATCCACCGGTACTGTCCCGTAGCCGATGGCTTCGCGCAGAGTGAAGCCTTGCGACCGCAAATCGCCGGCCAGATCGCCTGCGGTATGAATACCCCGGACGTGGAGGATGGAGCCGTGCTTGGGCTGGAGCTTGCGCGCAATCAGCGCTGCGAGCTTGGCGGCATCCCCATTCGCCGAATGCACATGCCGGAAGCCTGCATCGCGGGCCGCTTTCGCCGTTGATGCCCCGACCGCGAAAGCGGTCAAATCCCGCTCGGGCCGGCGTGGCCCCCAGGCGAGAACGCCATTAGAACTGGTAAAGGCGAGCGCTTGCACATCGCTCAGGTCGACATCGATCGCGGCACGGAAATTTACGTCCAGCACGGGGCAGATAATGGGGTTGATACCCATGTCCCTGAGCCCGTTCGCCGTGTGCTCCGCACCCGGCCAGCCACGTGTGATCAATACTGTCATTCCAACTCTATTGCCCGTTTGAGACCGTCTCCGGCCTCGGCCTGGATCGCACGCGCCAGCCTGTCGCCAAGCGCCGCCGCTTCTGCAAGCGTCAACCCGGCAGGCTCGACTCGCGCATCCTGACGCCAGCGAATCCGACCATCAGGACTCAAAACTTCGCCGGCGAAGTCCATTGATTTGATATTAAAGTGGGCCGCAATCGGTGTACGGCAAGACCCGTCAAGCCTTGCCAGGAAGGCGCGTTCGGCGGTTATGGCCTGCTCCGTCTCGCTGTCATTGAGGGCCTGGGCGAGGGTATAGGCCCGCTCATCATCGGCACGAACCGTCACGCCAACCGCCCCCTGGGCCGCCGCCGGCAGCATGTCATCGAGCGCCAATGGGCGGTTTGCGGCTTCAGGACGACCCAATCGGTTCAGCCCGGCCTGGGCGAGAAAGGTTGCATAGACCTCGCCCTGAGCCAGTTTTGCAAGGCGTGTGTCGACATTTCCGCGCAATGGTATGACCCGCAGGTCTGGGCGTTTATGAAGTAGCTGGGCCTGTCGGCGCAGGCTCGCCGTGCCAATGACGACGCCCTCGGGCAAGTCGGCCAGGCGTGCTTCACCACCGCGTGCCAGGAGCATGTCTCTCGGGTCCTCACGGGCGAGGATCGCGCCAATGCGCAGGCCATCGGGCAGTCGTGTCGGCACATCCTTCATCGAGTGGACGGCAAAGGCCGCCTCGCCCGATAATTGCGCCTCGTCGATCTCCTTGGTGAAAAGCCCCTTTCCGCCTGCCTCGAGCAGGGTGCGGTCCTGAATTCTGTCGCCAGTCGAAATGAGGCCGAGAATCGGAAAGACCCGATCCGCCGCTTCAGGGCTGACGCCATGCGCACGCGCCAGACGGGTTTGGACATCCCGCGCCTGGACGAGGGCAAGCGGTGATTTGCGGGTGGCGATTGGAAGAGGTTGGGACAGTGAAGACACGTTGCGGCAATCGGGCAGGGGGTTTATCGAAGAGACATGGACTTAGCCCCGCTATCCTCATCCTTGCAAGACCAGCCTGTCACCGTGCTCGGCCTGGAATCCAGCTGTGACGAGAGTGCGGTGGCGATCCTGCGCCGTGATGTCACAGGCAAGATCGTGGTTCTCGCCGATCTTGTGCTTGGTCAGGTCGAGGCGCACGCGCCTTATGGCGGCGTGGTCCCGGAAATCGCTGCCCGGGCCCATGCCGAGGCGATGGATGGTCTCGTCGCTGCAGCGCTGCAGGAAGCGCAGCTGTCGCTCGAGGATATGGATGCCTTTGCGGCCACGGCCGGTCCTGGCCTGATCGGCGGTGTGATGGCTGCCTTGATGACCGCAAAAGGGCTGGCACTCGGTGTGGGCAGGCCCCTGATCGCGATCAATCACCTTGAAGGTCATGCCCTGTCCCCGCGGTTGAGCGATGCGGTCGAGTTTCCATATTTGCTGTTGCTCGTTTCGGGCGGGCATACGCAATTGCTCGTGGCCGAGGCCGTCGGGCGCTACCGGAGGCTTGGCTCGACCCTCGACGACGCGGCGGGCGAGGCCTTTGACAAGACGGCCAAGATCATGGGGCTGGGCTTTCCCGGCGGGCCTGCACTCGAACGCGCCGCCAGCGTGGGCGACGCCGGAAGGTTTGAGCTCCCGACACCGCTCAAGGGGCGGCCGGGCTGCGATTTCTCCTTCGCAGGCCTGAAGACCGCGGCCCGCCAGATCTGGGATGGGCTGGAAGACCCGAGCGAGCAGGATCGCGCCGATCTGGCGGCGAGCATGCAGTCGGCAATTGCGTCGACACTGGCCTCGCGTACGCGGCGCGCCATGGCGTTGTTTGCCGAAGACTATCCCGATGTCCCATTGCCCCGGCCGCTGATCGTTGCCGGCGGTGTCGCGGCCAATCAAACGGTTCGCGCAAGCCTGGAAGCGGCCGCCGCCGAGCAGGGCTTTACCCTGATCGCCCCGCCGGGCAAGTGGTGTACCGATAATGCAGCGATGATCGCCTTGGCGGGGATTGAGCGCTATCGGCTGGGAGAGGAAGACAGCCTGGACGCGCCCGCGCGGGCCCGCTGGCCGCTTGATGAAAGTTCGGCCAGACTGGACCCGGCGATCGGTTCCGGCCGGAAAGGACCTAAAGCATGACGAGCTATGAAACGATTGGTGTGATTGGTGCGGGTGCTTGGGGGACGGCCTTGGCCCAAACAGCAGCGAGTGCGGGGCGCGACGTGGTGCTCTGGTCATTCGAACAGGATGTTGCGGACGCCATCAACTCCAAGCGGGAGAATACGATCTACCTGCCCGATGTCGCACTGTCCGAACGTATCCAGGCGGTTACGGCGATGAGCGAGCTCGCTGTCTGTGATGCCATTCTTGCGGTGGCGCCAGCCCAGCATTTGCGGCGTGTGCTCGAACAATATCTGCCCTTCGCGCCAGACAAATTGCCGATTGTTTTGTGTGCCAAGGGGATTGAGCAATCCAGCCTGTCGATGATGACGCAAGTGCTTGAGGAGACGCTGCCGCGGGCGATCCCCGCCGTTCTGTCCGGGCCCAGCTTCGCGATCGATACCGCAAAAGGCCTGCCTACGGCTGTAACCTTGGCCTGCGAGGATGAGGACGTGGGTGAAGCCTTGATCGAGGCGCTTGGAACGACCCGTTTCCGCCCCTATCTGGCCACGGATCTCACCGGGGCTGAAATCGGCGGCGCTGTGAAGAATGTCCTGGCCATCGCCTGTGGTATTTCCGAGGGGCGAGGACTTGGAAAATCGGCCCATGCTGCACTGATCTCACGCGGATTTGCGGAAATGACGCGGCTCGCCCTGGCCTTGGGGGCAAGACGCGAAACCCTGTCCGGCCTTTGCGGCCTGGGCGATCTCGTCCTCACATGTTCATCGCCTCAATCGCGCAACATGTCCTGTGGCCTGGCGCTCGGACGAGGCGTGCATCTTGACGATATCCTGTCTGAGCGTCGAGCGGTGACGGAGGGCGTGGCGAGTGCGCCGGCGGTCGTCGCCCTGGCCCGACAGCACGGTATCGAGATGCCGATCTGCGAGGCTGTCGATGCGATTCTCGCTGGTCGCGTATCCGTCGAGGATGCGATTGAAGCCCTTCTGGCGCGCCCCTTTACCCTGGAGACTGTGTGATGCTGTTCATCGTGCATACGCGCGACAAGTCAGGCGCCCTCGAGACGCGCCTGGCCAATCGAGAGGCTCATTTGCAATGGCTCGCCGAAGCTGGAGACCGTATCAAGGCGGCCGGGCCCTGGCTGGATGGCGGTGACAACCCGGCCGGATCGCTGCTGATTGTCGAAATGGATGATCGCGAGGCGCTCGGCGCCTGGCTGCAAAATGACCCCTACGCCAAGGCTGGCCTGTTCGAGAGCGTCGAGACAGCGCCTTTCCGCTGGGTTATCAATCCGCCGACCGGTGCGCCGCTTTGAGCACGTCACGCGTGCTCGGACGGCTGGAGGATTTCGCTGATGGTGAGGGCCGCGTCATCGGCGAGCCGGCCGATCAGCTGATCGCAGTGCGGCGCGGCGACAGCATCCATATCTGGAAAAATATGTGCCCCCATGCGGGCTTGCCAATGAATCTGCCGGACGGACGCGTGCTGGTTCACAAGTCCGGGCAAATCATCTGCCCCGTGCACGGTGCGAGCTTCGACATGGTGACAGGCGCGTGCACGGGCGGGCCGGCTGCCGGCGAAGCTTTGGTCGCTGTAGAAAGCGACGTGTCCGCCGGCAAGATCCGCTTGCGCTAGGCGCTATTGATCACCAGCGTCGTTACCGGCTTCCGGGTCGGTTGCAGCATCCGCAGAATCCGTCGCGCGAGAGTCCAGTTCAGCCTGGACAGCCTGCGCCTCGGCGATAAGGGGCGCGGTAATCTCCGGCAGATTGACGACTGTGCAGAACGTCCCGTCCTGGCGGCGATGATAGATGACGTGATCGGTGGTCACATCATAGGCGACGCCGGCATTGCGGTAGAAGTCGGCAGCAGCGCCGTCGACCCGAGCGCGCAGATCTTCGGCCAGTTCGATAATCGCGAAGTCATGACTACCAACTTCACCATCATTATTATAGACAACCGTGACCAGGCCTGCCGGCCCGCGCTCAAGAAGTGTCTGGCCCGGTTCGAGCAGGGTCAGGCGGTTTTCAAGATCAACGCAAGCCTCTGAATAGGCGAGGTTATCCGCGCTGTAAGGGCCTGCAGGCGCCTCGTCGGCGGTGCTGGTGGCATCGGCGACAGGCGCGCTATTCTCTTGAGCGGAACACGCAGCGAGAAAAAAGATCGCAGGAATAAGATAGGTCGGCTTCATTTCGAACCCTCTCGTAGAGTACTGGATTGGCTGCGGTCTATCGCATAAGAGCCCTGAGAAGGAAATGAAACTTCTGTGTCTGTCTATTGAAGGCTTTCTCAGCCTGACGGCATGCCAAAATAGGCTGTGACTTCTGCAATCAGTGCGGGTTTCGCGCGAGCGACGATTTTTGCGCCGAGCTCTGGCGTGGCCTGGCCTGGATCTGAACCGCAGCGGCCATCGGGAAAATTCTGACGGAAGTTCGCAGCATCCGTGAATGTGCCATCAGGCGCGATTTTTGGCGTCATTTCCACGGCTTTCACCGAGCCGGGATAGGCGTAATAGGTCAGGGCGACCTCCGAGGCGGTTGCATGCGAGCCGTGCCCGACCGGAAACAGGGAGACGCAGGTTTCCATGACGCCGGCCAATTCCCACCAATTGCGTCGTTTCAGCGTGACGGTGCTTGCCTCGCCGCGAAAGGATGCTTCCGCATAGTATTCGGAGAATGCCGCGTCCAGGGTCGCAATATTCCCGCCATGCCCGTTCAGGAAGTAGAATGCCTCAAACCCGTGGCCGGCGAGGCTGGAAATCCAGTCCTGCAGCGCTGCGATCATGGTCGAGGGGCGCAGAGAGATCGAGCCTGGAAAGCCGAGATGATGCTGGGCCATCCCGACATTGAAGGTCGGTGCGACCAGGAAGCCTGCTTCCGCGGCTGCTTCATGAGCGAGGATTTCGGGGCAGAGTGCATCTGTACCCAGAAGCCCGTTGGGCCCGTGCTGTTCGGTCGATCCGATGGGGATGACGATGCCTTTGCTTCGTTCGAGATAGGCTTCGACTTCCTGCCAGGTGGACTGGTGCAACAACATGGGGCGCCTCCGATACTTCAAGCCAAGCAGGAAAGCGCCGAACGCGCGCCGGCGCAAGACTCCCTGCGAAGCTCAACATGACATACAGGACTGAACGCTGTATCGGGCTAGAAAGCGCTTTGAGCAGTGGGGGCAGATCGAAAGAGGCGGCGTCAGGAGCGCCGGCTCTCCAGTCGATAGATATAGGCTGCAGCCAGGGCCATGCCCGTGGCGAGCGCGAGAACAATATGCATGGTGCCTCCCCGGCCCGTAAGTGTTTTGCGCGAATCACATCGCGAACAGGGCTTGAGTCTTGGCCTGAAAGTCCTGCGCAAAGGTAAAGCGCTGAACCAGTCACGGATGCGTGAAGAGGCTCGAAAATTCTTGTCAGATATCAGCGGCGCGGGAGATGTTGGGCGAAGATTCAGGAGGGGCAGAATGAAAGTCGCATATCTTGCATTCGCGTTTGTCTTTGCGCTTCAGGCGTGCGGAGCGACACCGGCTGGCCAGGATGCCTCACCTGTGTCTGATGTCGGCGAGGCGACACAGCCAGGCCCGGCAGATCCGATGCCAGCGGTGATCGAGCAAGCCCTGGCCGATGACAGCCGGCCAGAAGCGGATCGGGTGCTGGATACGATGCGGCATCCCGCGGAGGTTCTGGTCTTCGCTGGCATTGATCGCGGATGGCAGGTCGCAGACCTGTCGGCTGGGAGCGGTTATTACTCACGGGTCCTGTCGACCGCCGTGGGCGCGAATGGCCATGTGTATGCGCAAGTGCCCAGCTGGGCCGCGGAGCAGTTTCCCGATGCCAATTCCGCGCTCTCTGCCCTGGCCAGTGAGCGCGCGAACATGACTCATATCGTCAACGAGATTGACAGTTTCAATCAGGATATCGATACGCCGCTGGATGCGGTGTTCATGGTGCTTTTCTATCATGACACAGTCTGGAGCGGCGCTGATCGAGCAGCGATGAATGCGGCCGCCTTTGAGGCTTTGAAGCCTGGCGGCGTCTATCTGGTGATCGATCATCATGCGGCGACGGGCACCGGCCTGTCGCATGTCGAGGATTTACACCGGATCGATGCTGCGAGCGTGCTGGAGGAGGTCACGGCGGCAGGCTTTGTCCTGGATCGCGAAAGCGACATGCTGACCAATAGCGATGACCCGCGGACAATCAGCGTGTTCGCGCCGGATATCCGACGCCAAACGGATCGCTTCATCTATCTCTTCCGTAAGCCCTAGCGAAAGCCTGTCCGAGGTCTCAAAGAAAAAGGGCGGCCCGGCGGGCCGCCCTCATTCCAGAATGTGAAAGCGCTGCTAGGCCACATCGAGTGCGGATTTGAAGCTGTTGAGCTCCTCATCCAGCTTGGCGGCATTCTCATTGAGCTCGGCAGATGCCAGGGTGAACTCCTCCGCAGCGGTACTCGCGCGCGCAGCGGCATCATTGACCTCATCCATATTGCGGCTGACTTCCGAAGTCGCACCGGCGGCCTGTTCGGCGAGCTGGGCGATTTCGCTCGTCGCATTGCTTTGCTGCGCGAAGGCGTCGCGGACACTATCGGATGCCGAGCGGATCTCGGCGATGATTTCCGCAATTCGGCCGAGCGCCGTTGCCGCGCCGCCGGATGCGCCACGCATGGCGTCGATGCGACCCGCAATGTCATTGGAGGCATTCGTCGTCTGTTCGGCGAGGGCTTTCACCTCGGACGCGACCACGGCGAAACCCTTGCCTGCCTCGCCCGCGCGAGCCGCCTCGATGGTGGCATTCAGAGCCAGGAGATTGGTCTGCTCTGCCACGTCAGCGACCATCTGCATGATATCCTCGATTTCCTTGGCCGCGCCCTGCAGGTCATCAATGGACCGGCCAGCACCTTCAGCTTCGGCAACAGCGCGTTCGGACACTTCGTCGGAGCTTTCAAGAATACGGGCAACCTCGGTGATGGAAGCAGAGAGTTCCTGGGCAGCAGCGGCGACGGACTGCACGTCGGAATTCGTACGCACCGCCTGGGTCGATGCGGCCTCGGCGCCGGACCGTGTTGCCTGGGCATCACCATTGAGCTGGGCCGCCAGCCCCTCAACCTGGGATGAGGCGCCTGAGACGGAACTGACGACAACGCGCAATGCCTGCTCGAAATCGGAGGCGATTGTCGCAATCTTGTGCTGTTTCTCCTCCGCCTCGAGCTGCATGGCCCGGGTCTCGCCCGTTGCATTATTGGCGGCCTTTTGCGCCTCGCTGGCGTCGGACATGCTTTCATCGGCCTGTTCGAGTGCCTTGGCGGTCTGGTAGGTCATCCAGATCAGGGCCGCAGCCTGACCAATCACAATGACAGCATGGAACAGCACGCGCACGAAGCTCGCGCCGTCCGGGAAGACCGCCCAGGGCATAAGGAAGTTCAGCGACAAGTGATGAACGGCGGTGACTGCAGACGCTGCGATGATCGCGCGCCAGTCAATCATCACGGCGGAAACCGAAAGGGCCGCAAAGAAGACCATATGCATGTCGATCTGCCAGGCCGTCCCGCTCATGAGATATACCAGCACGGCCGGGAAGGCGATGATTGCCCCAGCGGTTGTAGCGCGTGACATCACTGTATTGGGGTCAGTTTTCCAGGTGAAGAAAGCGGCTGCGGCGACCGCGCCAAGCAGGACGCCACCGGGGATCAGCTTATCGGGAGCGATAAAGACGGCGAGAAGCGGGTAGAGCGCCGCGGCACCGATAACGATATAGGTAAGGCCCATTTGAGCCTGAGCGCGGAGCGCTTCCAGACGGGTCATGTTGAACTCCAATTGGTGTCGGGGGCAGGCATTACGGTGCGTTCAGGGCCGATCAGGCAGCCGCCGAGCGCTTGAGGGTGTAGGAGAAGCCAGGCGCCCTGGTCGCGTAGGGCGGACAGCGCGTCAGGATCTGCGATGCGGATTATGCCAATATTGGCCAGGGCGCCGAAGCGAACGACAGACGTCTCCGCCGCTGCAGACGCCAGGAGAATATCCGCTTCATCCCATCCGGGCGGGAAGACGGCCGCAACTTCCTCACCTGCGACGGGCTCGGCCAGGCCAAGCAACGGCGTGCCGATCACCGCCAGCGCGATGAAGCCTGCAGGGATTGCAGAAATGAGGCGGCGTCCTGGCACGCGTGACTCCCGTTGTAAAACGGGACCAGAATTGCGGTATTCCTGGTTAACAGAGCCTTGCCGGTAATACGGTATGACTTTGGCTTTAAAAGCGAAAACCGCGCACTTAAAAGGCGGTGACGCGCAACCAATACGTGTTAATGAGCGGAATTGAGTCGCGCGTAGATGATCGCATCGCGAACACCGATATGCGTCTCCCAACTTGCGGTCAAGCGAGCTTCTTCCTTGAATTTCAGGCGCTCAAGCAGATGTCTGCATGCATGATTGTCCGGATCGACATCGGCGAAAAGGCGACGCAACCTCTGCGTTTCCATGGCGTGATCAATAACCGCAGACACGGTCTCGAAAGCATAGCCTTTTCCATGGGCATCGGGTCTGAAAATAAATCCGATTTCTGCACATTTCGGCCGGTCATCGATCAGGCTGCACCAGCCGAGTGCCTGATCGGGCGAGGTTTTCACGCAGGCAACAAAGCAATCCACGTTAGCTGAATGGACATTCCAGCTGATATATTCACGGACCGCATCAAGACTTTCCAGTGGCCCACGGGACCAGTAGCGCATATTGGCAGTGTCCATGAGCGCGGGGGCAAGTGCCTCCGCATCACTCATGGCGATCGGACGCAGGAGCAGCCGGGGAGTTGTCAAAAGGGGAGGCGGTTGCTTCGTCCGTCTCTCACCGAGCTGATCGCTCAAGACTTCAAGCGTGACCTCGTCAAACCGTTCGGCGACACAGTCCTGCATGGTCTTGAAGCAGTCCATCGAGAACCAGTCATGTTCGGCGAAGCATTTCTGGCGGGTCGCTTCGTCCGGCCAGGAGGCATAGGACCAAAACAGACCATCAGCGCCCCGATGCAATATTGCGCCATAACTCCCGCAGGCTTGGTGGATCAGGCGGGTACCCGCCTCCCAGGCCGAGGCAAATTCCGCTTCGCGCCCTGGTTTGATACGCCAGTGATAGAGGGCAGCCGTGGTCACGCCCCGCTGGCATCCAATCGCTGCTTGCGCAGTTCACTGGCCCGCACTTTCTTGCTCTCCGAGCGCAGCTGGCCGCATGCCGCGAAGATATCACGACCTCGGGGCGTCCGAATGGGGCTGGCATAGCCGGCGCGATTGACCACATCGGCAAAGGCTTCGATCTGATCCCAGTCGGAACATTCATACGGGCTGTTCGGCCAGGGATTGAAGGGAATGAGATTAATCTTGGCCGGCACGCCCTTCAGGAGTTTGACCAGGGCACGCGCTTCCGCGATGGAATCATTCACACCCTTGAGCATCACATATTCGAAGGTCACCCGCTTGGAGTTATTGAGTCCGGGATATTGCCGGATCGCATCCATCAGCTCGGCCAGCGGGTATTTCCGGTTCAGCGGTACCAGTTCATCACGCAGATCATCATTTGTCGCATGCAGGGAAATCGCCAGCATGGTGCCGGTACGCTCGCCCAATTCCTTGATCTTCGGAACCACGCCGGAGGTCGAAACCGTGGTTCGGCGGCGACCGATCGCCATCCCGTCGCCATCGGAAATCGTATCGATCGCATCGGAAACCGAGTCTAGATTGTAAAGCGGCTCACCCATGCCCATGAAGACGATATTGGTGATCTGACGATTTTCATTCGAGGTCGGCCACTCGGCCAGGTCATCGCGGGCGATCATGACCTGGACAGCGATTTCTGCCGCAGTCAGGTTTCGTACCAATGCCTGGGTGCCGGTGTGACAGAAGGTACAATTGAGCGTGCAGCCAACCTGGCTGGAGACGCACAGCGCTCCAGATTTGGCGACATCGGGAATGAAGACCGTTTCGCATTCAACGCCGGGCGCGAGCTCGATCAGATATTTCCGGGTCCCGTCGACGGAGACAAGGCGCTCGACCAGCCGCGGCCGGGTCAGGACGAATTTCTCGCTCATCTGCGCACGCAAGTCTTTGGAGATGTTGGTCATCTCGTCGAAGGACTGAGCGCCGTAATGATAGATCCAGCGCCAGAGCTGCTCCGCGCGCATTTTCGCTTTCTTCGGATCGACGCCAATCTCGATCGCCGCCTCGCGCAATTGCTCGCGCGTCATGCCGGCAAGCGAGACGGGAGAAAGGGCCGCGGATCCGTCAATGCGAGGCGCATTGGGATTAGAGCCAGAAATGTTGAGCGCGTGGTTCATTCGAGTGTTGTCAGTCGATAAGTGAGAAGAGGCGGGCCTCTATCACAGAATTGGGTTTCTGCCGAATCCTGCCCGCCCGTGCGTCAGCACAGCGCGCCGACGCGCTGGATCGCCGCGGTTACACCGCGCAGTGAGAATTCGTAAGCGGCCGAGACGCCGTCGGCGGTGGTCGCCGTAACTCGCATCGCCGAGCCACGCTCCATGGACCGGATAACGCGCGGCTCATCATCGAGATCGTCGAGAAACCCTTCCTGTCCGTCCACAAACATGTCGTAGCGGCTGGATCCGATCCGGATCTCTGGCGGGCTGGACGGGCGAAGGTCGTATCCAACCAGCAAGTTCGGTTGTTCTTCGACGATGCCGGACTGCCAGGAGGCGACAATAAAATAGACACTCCCATGCGCGTGATTGCGCGGAGAGCTGTCTGTCGGCCGGCTGAGCGCATAGCAGACCAGGCCCTGATCGGTATCGCGGGTGAAGACCCGCCAGTCGGTATACTCACCGCGCAATTGCGGATCGGCCTGGCCGAAGGCCGGTGAGAAACTGGTCAGTGACAAAAGCGTGGCAGCGATCAGTCGGCGCATGGTCGGGGGCACTCCGGGCTAATGCAATGGGTTGAAAAAAGCCGATATCAGTGGCGGTTTCAAGGCAGGGTTAACCGGAACTTACGCTGTGGAGATTGCCGGGATATTACCGGTGGACACCGAACTTCTTCCAGCCTTCCGGCGTGCCCAGCTCGGGTCCGCCGGGCATGAGCGGGCGCTCCGGATAGCCGCCCAGGCTGAGCGTGCGGTCGTACAGAGTCACGGCGCAGGCGACCGAAACATTGACGCAGAATTTGGTCGGTATCTTCACGATATGGGCACAACGCGCCTGGAGGTCCTCGGAAATCGATCCGCGTTCGCGTCCGAACACATAGGCGGCACAGAGCGGGTGCCGAAAGCTGGGCAGATCAACGGCCTCGTCTGTCAGCTCGATACCGACCAGCTGGCAGTTTGACGGCAGGGCCATCGCATCGAGATCAGGCCACTCATAATAGGGGACATGGGTCATCGATTTCGATGTATCGCTGTCGAAGATCTCGCGGGTTTTGTGATGCGCCTGAACTGAAAAGGCAAAACTCGCGCCGAAGGCATGGGCCGTCCGCAGGATCGCGCCGAGATTCATCGCCTTCGATATGCCCTCGGCTCCAACCGCAAAATATCCGCGCATGCACGCCCCCTCGCCTAGTCGACCCCTACAAACACAGGCATGCCGGGTTTGACAATCGCGCGCTTCATGCCGGGTGAGTTGAACGGGTCCGCAATATTGCCCGCGCTGTCGATAGCGATCATGCCGCCTTCGCCGCCCAGCGCCGCGATATCTGCCATTGCGCCGGCGCTGGCGACGGCCAGGGATTGCCCGCCATGGCGCATGCGCGCCGAAAGGTCGTGCGCTGTCGCGCAACGCATGAAGAATTCGCCCTGCCCGGTACAGGAGACCGCGACTTGGGCATCGGCCCAGGTGCCCGATCCGATGATCGGGCAATCACCGACACGGCCCTCCATCTTGTTCAGCGTGCCACCCGTCGACGTTGCTGCGGCCAGTCGACCCTGCACATCAAGGGCGACCGCGCCGACTGTGCCGGTCGGTAAGGCGCGATCATCCGGCTCCGCCGCCGGGGTGTAGTAATCATTCACGCGCTCGACCCGCGCAAAGGCGCCCTGGCTGGCGAAATTGACCGCGCCGGTCCCGGCGATCATGACATGGGGCGTCTGTTCCATGACTGCGCGGGCGACGCGGATCGGGCTTGTGAAACCGGTCAGTGCCGCCACTGAACCCGCCATCTGGCTCTCGCCATCCATGATCGCCGCATCCAGCTCATAGCGACCGGCCGCATTTGGCGAGGCTCCCTTGCCGGCCACATAGAGCCCGGATGCCTCCAAATCCTCCACCATTGCGGTGACGACATCGATAGCGCGGCCACCGGAAGACAGCATGTCCTGCCCGCGCTCGGCCAGGCCCTGAAGGTGCGCGCGTATCGCTGCGTAATCATGATCACCGCGAATTCCCGCACCGCCATGCAGCGCCAGGGCGTAGTTTCCGCTCATCCCATCCTCCTGTTAAGGCTGGCTCTAGCACTGCTTTACCTATGGGGAAAGGCATGAAGGCCGCGCACGAGATGCGTTTTCTTTTCCTGATCGACACGCTATGTCGCAGGCATAATCAACTCTCAGGGGATGAAAATGAAACTCGACGGTTCTGTAGCTGCCATTGTTACCGGTGGCGCATCTGGTCTCGGTGAAGGCACGGCGCGCCGCCTGGCTGCGGATGGCGCCAAAGTCACAATTTTCGATATGAACGCCGAACGCGGCGAAGCCGTCGCCGGTGAAATCGGCGGTGTGTTCTGCCAGGTGAATGTTGCGGATGAAGCCAGTGTCGATGCCGGCCTCGAGGCAGCACGGGCGGCTCACGGCCAGGAGCGTGTACTGGTCAATTGCGCCGGCGTTGGCTGGGCTGAAAAGACGGCGCGCCGCTCCTCCTCCGGTGATATCAGCGCCCACACCATGGACGGTTTCAACCGTGTTATCTCGATCAATCTGATCGGTTCTTTCATGTGCGCATCGAAGTCGGCCGCGGGCATGCTCTCCCTTGACCCGCATGGCGAAAGCGGCCGCGGCGTGATCATTCACACCGCCTCCGTTGCCGCCCAGGATGGCCAGATCGGTCAGGTTGCCTATTCTGCTTCCAAGGGTGGTATCTACGGGATGACCCTGCCGATGGCGCGCGACCTCTCTCGTGAAGGCGTTCGCGTCAACACCATCCTGCCAGGCTTTTTCGAGACACCGATCTATCAGCAGATGCCGCCGGAAGTGAAAGTGAACCTGGCCTCGCACCTGCAATTCCCGACCCGGTTCGGCACGCCGGACGAGTATGCAGATCTCGTCGCTTTCATGGTGTCGAATGATTACATCAACGCTGAGTGCGTCCGCCTTGATGCGGGTGCGCGCATGCCACCGAAATAGGCGATTGCTCCGATTGCGCGATGACGCCCCGGCGCCTGGTGCCGGGGCGTTTTCTTATCGCGCAACCAGATCGCTATGAGGGTTCCGGGCGTATGATCTCATCGCCAAGATTGGCCAGGACATCCCGGGCATCAAAGGCATTGGCCGTGTCCGGCTTGTCGCCCGACCGGAGAATGACTTCGGCGCTCGCATCGAAACGCTGGCTTTCGCGGATGTGGACATCATCCCAGAACGGGTCGCGATAGCCGCGCCAGCCCCAGCGCGGGTGGAAATAGGAATAGCGGACGTGAAAACCGCTATAATAGGGGCTGTGACCATAGGTCTGGGTCTGCGTATCCGTGGCGCGGGTCACCACTTCGAAATAGTCAAAGCCGTTTTCGACGGTCAGTTCGGCCGCCCGGTAGAGCAGATAGGTCTCGACGGTTTCGCGATCGGTCAGAGAGTTTCCGCCAAAGGACACACGAAAACGATTGCTTTCGATCTGCGTCTCCTCGAAACCCCAGCGGCTGCCCGTCGCCGGCTGATAGGGCGTCGGCATGGCGGTGCAAGCAGCGGCGGTCAGGGCGATACCAAGGCTCAAAAGGGCAATTCTCATCGGTCACTCCAACTCTCGGCTAAGTCACTGACCTTGATTATGCCTTGTCTTGGGCTCAGGGGAAGGGCTGATCTGCCAACTTTCCGTGATTGCGCCTCAAAACCGACAGGCGCGCGCCGGGCGATGGAGGCGAATCATCGCCTCACCATCAAGGGCGCAGATCCCGCGCTTCGAAAAAGCGGGGGGTATCTGGCTCTGCGCTCGGTCCGGTCCTAGTCGAGCCGGATTTCAATATCCGCCCGCGACCACTCGGCCGGCGAGATCAGCCCGCGATGCGCGATGCGTACCGTGTGTATCACCGCGTCTATTTCCTGGCGCCAGAAGTCCAGGAAACGGATCAGACGGGGATAGCGCGGCGCGCGATCATGGGTCTGCCAAAGAAAGCTCTGCAACAGGCTGGGATGATCCGGCATGTAGTAGAGAATTTCAGCCGTGGTCAGGCGCTTGCCAGCGAGCTGGCATGTAAAGTCAGTGTCTGCCTCAGTCATTCACGCCTCCATCAAAACGCGAGGAGAGCGATACAGATTATGAGAAATATCTGAACAGAGGCTGACCAGCCGATCAGGGCAAATCCATTTCAAGAATTACGGTCTGCGGCCGAGCTGCATCCGGTGCACTGCCATCCTCGGGGAAAAGCGGCCAGGCGGCATTGGCAACCAGCCAGGCCCGGCCATCGGCCAGGTCCACAAGGGTCGGTTCGGTATTCGCGCCCATATCCGGGTGTCCGCGCAAGAGCACCTCGCTGGCTGCGACAGCATGGCCGTCGCGATCCAGATCGATCGCCATCATCTGATGCGGGCGTGTCCCATTGCGCACGGCGATGAGGCGACCATCCCGCGTGTTCAGCAGGCCATCAATACCCATCAAGGACTCATCGCCCGCGCGGACCAGGCTGACGGAGCGGTCCCCCAGATCAATGCGCCAGATGCCCATGGCGTAATCCGCAGCATAGAGCGCGCCGCGTGCCAGGGCCAGGCCCTGCAGATTGACGAAACGCGGATCTTCAACCAGCACTTCAAGATCGCCGGTAACGCTGTTGAGCACATAGATACGCGGCGCACGCGTGTCGGAGACATAGACAATACCGTCCCGCACGACAAAGTCGGCCATCTGGACTGCGCCTTCGATTTCATAGCGCCGGAACAGGTCGCCGGTCATCAGGTCAAAGGCGAACAGCGCCGTGCCCTCGGTCTCGCTGTCCTCCAGTGGGGTTTGCGGCACGACGCCGGACGTTGCCCAGACCATGCGGGTCCGATCATCGACGGCCAGGCCGAACACCGACCAGAGACCATCCTCGCGGTCTGCGAACACGCTGGCTTCATTGCGCGCGAAGGGTTCGACCAGAAGAATTTCGCGTTCGGCCACAGAGGACAGGAAAAGACGGTCCGTCTCCAGATCCATCGCCACGCCTTCGATCAGCGCATCTGGCCGGTTGATGACGGCGTAGCGCTCGGCACGACCGACTGGTGCGGTCAGGGCGGACAGCCGGGCGCTTACTGCGGCATAGCGGTTCGCATCGGCCTCGGCGAGCCAGCCCGCCGCATCGCCCGGGTCGAAGCTGATACCGGCATCAGCCATACGCTCCAATGCATGGAGAGCGTCGTGCGGATTTTCGGCACGGCTGGCGACAATGAAGAGGCCGCGCAGGATCGCGGCATGACCCGGCTTGAGGTCCAGCGCGGCTTCCAGCGACCGTTTTGCCGCTTCAAAATCGCCCGCGCCGATATAGCTATTGGCCATTCCGAACAATTCCAGGGCAATGCTTTGCGGGGTTGGTGCGGGCTCATCCTGAGACCAAACTGGCTCGGAAACCGCCAGAACCGGAAGCGATGCCGCCAGCGCGGCAGTCAGAAAAAATCGACGCATACTGTGTCCCCAGTCATTCATGACCACTTGCCCCGCGGTCCGCTATCCACCTTAGGCGAAACTTCAAACAGAGGAAAATGACCAATTCCGCTCAGGCTTGAGGCAATTCAGAGACATGATTGTTAGGGTCATCTAGAGCTCGATTTCTACCGGGCCCTCATCCTCGACCGGTCCGGTGAGGATCACATGGTCATCGCTGTCCCGCCACTCGACATGCAATTCTCCGCCATCGGCCATTATCGACGCCTTCCGGTCGGCGAGCCCGCGCCGGTTAGCTGCGACCAGGGTGGCGCATGCGGCGGTTCCGCAGGCGGCTGTGATCCCGGCGCCGCGCTCCCAGACACGCAAGCGTATATGCGTACGGTCATAGATTTGCGCGAAACTCGCATTGACCCGCTTCGGGAAGGTCGGGTCCATCTCGATCTCGGGGCCCAGCACTGCGACCGGCACGTCTTCAGCATTGGCGACAAAGAATACCGCATGCGGATTGCCCATATTCACCGCCCCGGGCGCGGAGACCTTGATGTCGCCTGCGCGGGCCGTGAAGGTCAGCTCGCGGGTTTCACTGGCGCGCGCCAGGGGTATGTCCTGCCAGTTCAGACGCGGGCGACCCATATCGACGCTGATCGTCATTTCGCCTGGCTGGGTTGCCAGAAGCAGGCCGCCATCGGTGTCGATGCTTACGGTTTTCGCAGGATTTGCGCGCATCATCGCCCAGGCCGCGGCTCTTGTACCATTGCCGCAGGCGCCCACCTCGTCCCCATCGGCATTCCAGATCCGCATATAGGCGTCGGCCTGCGGGCTGTCTTCAAGGATCAGGAGCTGGTCAAAGGCATGCCGTCGCGCCATCTCCCTGACCTGGTCAGCAGTGAGTTGCAAGGGTTCGGTGCGCCCGCGCACATCGCCCAGAATAAAGCGATTGCCTGCGCCATTCATCAATCTAGCTTGCATTACACCCCGATAGCGTTGAGCTCGCTTTACGTCCAGCACATGACTGGTCTTAACTGCGAGGCAGAGCAATGAAGAGGACCCAGGCATGTGTTCGTGGATCAAATATGGCTTAGCCGGTGCGAGTGCAATCGCGCTTACAGCGTGCGAGGCGCCGACCAGGGAAGAGGAAGCGAATGTGATTGAGGAGAGCGGCACACCGTCCGAGGGACGCCAAATCGTCGAAATCGATCCGGCCAATGATCCCCGGATCTGGCTTGAAGAGGTCGAGGGCGAAGACGCTATCGCCTGGGCCGAGGGCCAGAATGAGCGCACCTTCGAGCGTCTCCAGGGCGATGCGCGCTACCAGGGGCTCTATGATCAGGCCTTGTCCGTCTACCAGTCCGAGGACCGGATTCCCTACGGTTCCTTCTATGGCGGCTATATCTGGAATTTCTGGCAGGATGCGGACAATACGCATGGTCTGTGGCGGCGAACAACGCTGGAAAGCTATCTGAGCGAAGACCCGGTCTGGGATGTTGTTCTCGACCTTGATGCGCTTTCCGAAGCTGAGGGCCGCAATTGGGTCTGGCGCGGTGCCAACTGCCTCGCCCCGGATTATTCACGCTGCATGCTCACCCTTTCGGATGGCGGTTCGGATGCTGCGGTCCGGCGTGAGTTCTCGATCACTGATCGGACTTTCGTCGAAGGCGGTTTCGAGACACCCGAAGCCAAGGGCGGCGTCAGCTGGATTGATGAGGATACATTACTGGTCGGCCTTGCGACCGCAGAGGCCGATACGACGACATCCGGCTATCCCTCTGTGGCCTATCGCTGGACCCGGGGCACTGAGTTGAGCAGCGCCACTGAAGCGGTGCGCGGCGATCTCGATGATGTCGGCCTGTTCGGTTTCCGGGTCGAGGACAGCGATGGCACGGTGTATATGATGGCGTCGGAAGCCGACACTTTCTATGACACGACCTGGTGGTATCTGCCTTCAGATACTGATGCAGTCCAGGTGCCCTTGCCGCCGAAATCCTCGATCCAGGACGTGTTCCAGGGCCAGCTGGTCTTTACGCTCCAGGAAGACTGGACCCCGGTGGAGGGTGGCGAAACCTATAGTTCGGGCGCCCTCCTGTCCTTCTCCATGGCCGAGTTTGCCGCCAGTGGAGAACTGCCCGATATTCATGAGGTCTACATGCCGCGCTCGCGGCAATCGATCGGCTCGATTGGTGCGACCCGGTCCGCCCTGCTCGTTGCCATAGATGAAAATGTCATTGGCGGTATCGAGGCTTTCCAGTTCAGCGGAACGGGCTGGACGTCAGAGACCGTCCCTGTGCCGGATAATCTGACGATTTCGCTGGGTTCGACCAATAAGAGCGAAGACATCGCATTCATGAATGCGGAAGGCTTTTTGACGCCGGACAGCTTCTACATGATCAACACGGCGGACATGTCTGTCTCCATGATCAAATCCGTTCCCGAGCGCTTCGATGCTGACGGCCTGATTGTGGAGCAATTGGAAGCCGAATCCACCGATGGCACTTTGATCCCCTATTTTGTTGTCCGCCGGGAAGACACGGTCATGGACGGTTCAACACCGACTCTGCTCTATGCCTATGGCGGGTTCGAAGTCTCGATCCGGCCGAGCTATTCCGGCAGCCGGGGACAGCTCTGGCTGGAGAATGGCGGTGCCTATGTGGTGGCCAATATCCGCGGCGGTGGCGAGTTCGGACCGGACTGGCACCAGGCCGGTCTGAAAATGGACCGCCAGCGCATCTATGATGATCTCATCTCGGTTGCCGAAGACATGCATGTGCGGGGTCTGACCAGTCCGGCGCGCACTGGTGTTTATGGCGGCTCGAATGGCGGACTGTTGACCGGGGTTATGTATACCCAGCGCCCAGACCTGTGGAACGCTGTGGTCTCGGCGGTGCCGCTGCTGGATATGTTGCGCTTCCACACGCTCCTGGCCGGCGCGTCCTGGATGGGTGAATATGGCAATCCGGATGATCCTGATGAAGGCGCGTTCCTGCGCTCAATCTCGCCCTATCACAATGTCGATGCGAACGGCGATTATCCGGAAATCTATCTCTACACCTCGACCAAGGATGACCGCGTGCACCCCGGCCATGCACGCAAGATGGCGCATCTGCTCGAGGAGCTGGGCCATGAGTATCTGTATTACGAGAATATCGCCGGCGGACACTCGGCCGCGGCAAATCTCGAGGAGCTCGCCCGGCGCGACGCCATGCTCTACACCTTCCTGATGCAAAAGCTGATGGACGGTTAGGGTTTCAAGGATTGTGCGCTCGGCCCGGTGATCGTCAAATCAACCAGGGCCGGGCGCTTGTCCTCGCACTGATCTGTGTTCAATCGAAACCGGCGAACGCAATGGGCCTAATCGAAGGCGGCATCGATGGGCCAGTCTTCGGTCTCGGTGCGCCAGAGGATTGAGGCCACTTTCCACTCTCCCTCAATCTTGAAAAGGGTGATGAAGTTGACCCCGATCAGGAAGACTTCGCCGGTGACACCATTGACGCCTTCATAGGCCGAGCGTGCCACGGCTATCTCGCCCCAGACATCGATCTGGCTGCGCGTTTCGCGCTCGGTAAAGCCCTGGGATACCAGGAATTCCCCGGAGCGTTCGATATAGCCGTCCAGTGAAAAGACACTTCCGACGCCTTCGCCGTTTTCGCCGGCCCTGACCGCGCCCATGGCAGCGCCATCGACAAACAGCGTCCGCATGCGCTCAAAATCGCGTGGTGCACCGACCGGTCCCGAAATCACCTCATAGAGCGCATGAATCGTCGCTTCAATCGCTGCGTGATCCGCATCTGCATGGTCCTCGGCGAGGGCCGCTGGGGCGAGCAGAAAGCCTGCGTAAACGGCTATGAACAGGGGCCTTAACGTGGTCAGCATAATAATCTCCCGGCAGTAATGTCCTGCGGGCAAGACTATCAAAGCACTGAAACGCGGCAAGCTAGGCGGCGTTCGAGCGCTGGGCGAGCTGTTCCAGCATTACCTGGATCTGCCGGAGCTTGTCGCGTGCGTCGGCGGCCTGGGCCTCGCGCAATCCGGTCTCCGACTTGATCTTACGCAGGGCGCGAGCCTGTGCGTCGGCGCTGCAATCGCCCAGCGGCAAAGCGCCAGCAGTCGCCAGCTTCAACAGCGCTTCGGCGGTATCCAGCGCCGGTCTTTGGCCGGCCTCGACCGCATGAAGAACTTTGGAGTGATCCAGTATTTTAAGCCCGAGCTGGTCGAGGCAATGACTGAGATCGGCTTTTTCCTTCGCCGGGTAGCTGCCCTTGAGAACACGTGATTGATGCGCGGTCAGGAGAGACAGGCTTTCCAGCGGCTTCAACTCGCCACGGATAAAGAATTGTTCGGTCTTGTTCGCGCCAAGCGTCGCCCGGACATAGCCGGCCAGTTTTTGCTTGTTGTGCTCACCAACCAGATTCTCCTCAAGATCCAGCAGGCGCGTAACATCCTCATTGGCGTCCTGAGAGAAGCGCAGGTATTCATCAATGGTCTCGGGCTGCAGGAGCCGCCCCGAGCGCATCGAGAAGGCCTTGATCAGCTGGTCCGTCGGCAGCAAGGCATCCGGGCTCATGACCAGCTTGCGGGCCAGTTCACGCAGCAGGCGCACTTCTTCTCGAACGCTTTTCGGCTTGAGCCGCTTGGGTCGCTCCAGCTCTTTGAGAAGATTCTGGGCGATGATGGCACGGCTCGCATCGAGCATGCCGTCACCGATTTTCCCGGCAGCCCGGCGGGCGGATCGCGGCGCCATCTTGATCGCATCAGCATCATGATCGCCGTCGAACAGGCAAGTCAGCCGGATGACGGTCTCGCCCAGATCATTGCATTGACCCAATAAAGCGTCGCGACCGCCTTCGAAACTGATGACATCGGCCAGGTATTGGTCGGTTTCGGCTCTGGCGAATTCCCGGGCTTTTTCGTCCGCGGGCAGGTCGTCGGACAGGTCGAGCAGGGTTTCCAGCTTGTCGCCGTAATTCTTGGTCGTCCGCAAGCGATCGGCAATGGTTGCGCGCAAGGCGTAAGCGCGAGGGTCCGAGTCATGGATGGATTGCGCAACCTCGGCGAAGCCCTTGCCCTTGGGATAGGTCTTCAGCCGGCCCTCGCGATCGTCCTTGTAAACGCGGGTCAGCGAGCGCTGGACCAGCTCGTTGAGCTGTTTCACCAGCACCTGGACATCCGCGCCCTGGTCGCGCGCGCTGGCGACAGCCACTTTCTGGACAGCGTGCTGCAATTCTGTACCTGCGGCCTCAAGGTTTTCCACGAGATCGGGTCGATGAAGCAATTCCATTGGCAGGATGGATTTTCGCTCCATCCAGCCACCCAGGGCACGCCGCATCGTATCGCGTGCATGCGGTTTGGCGAGGTCATCCGGTGTCGAGCAGGGAAGGCTGGCCTCGCGGTCTTTTTCCTTGATTTCCTGGAAGGATTCCAGGCCGCCAGAAAAGACCGTCAATGAGCCGAACGTATTGTTATCGCGTAGAGTTTCTCGAGAGACCCGGGCCGAGCCATCCTTGTTCTCCGCGAGCAGGCCCTCGGCTATCTTGATCGCCGCGGCCTTGTCGTCCCGGGCATCAACCAACGCCCAGGCGGCTTTCTTGTTCTTCTTGAAGAAGACTTCGAAATGGATCTTAGCGCTCATCATGACACCCCTTGAGCGTGCCACATTACGGCCATTGACTTAAGGTCTCGTGAACCAAGACGCTTGGCGCGCGGGGCCGGTCATGTCTATGCTCCGATCCCGGAATGTTGCCATAAGGCACGGAAGATATTGGCGGAGCAGGCATGGCTACCATCGCGCTCGTTGACGATGACGAGAACATCATCACCTCAGTGTCCATCTTTCTCGAGGGCGAGGGCTATAATGTGCGGACCTATAATGACGGCGCATCTGCGCTGACCGCGCTCGCCGAAGATCCGCCTGATTTGGGGATTTTCGACATCAAAATGCCGCGTATGGACGGGCTTGAGCTTCTGCGTCGCCTGCGTCAGTCCTCCAATCTTCCAGTTATCTTCCTGACCTCAAAGGATGACGAATTCGACGAGGCATTGGGGCTGAATCTGGGCGCGGATGACTATATCTCCAAACCCTTCTCCCAGCGGCTTCTGGGCGAGCGCGTGAAGGCTGTCCTGCGCCGTGCCCGCTCGGCCAATGAACCGATCACATCCGTGGCGTTGGAGCCCGGAGACACCAAACCCTTGGAGCGCGGCAAATTACTGCTCGACTCTAACCGTCATGCCTGTTCCTGGCAGGGTGAGCCAGTACGTTTGACGGTCACTGAATTCCTCATCCTGCAAGCCCTGGCGACGCGCCCGGGCTATGTCAAAAGTCGCGACAATCTGATGGACGCGGCTTATGATGATCAGGTCTATGTCGATGACCGCACGATCGACAGCCATATCAAGCGGATCCGCAAGAAATTCAGGGAAGTCGATAAAAGTTTCGACTCGATCGAGACGCTCTATGGCGTTGGATACCGATACAAAGAGGACTGATACCTCGCCGCTGCGCCGGGGTTTCGGAACTGTCTACCGGGGGGTAAGGCAGGCGATCCGTCGTATCCGGCCGAGCGCCTCTTCTCGCCTCGCCCAACTCATCCTGCTTGCCAATTTTGTCGCGCTGGGCGTGCTGGCGGTGGGGATGCTGGCGCTGACGGAAACCCGGCGTGGCCTGGTCAACGCCAAGCTTGATTCGCTACGCTCCCAGGGCGAGCTGATCGCGAATGTGCTGGCGGAGGGCGCCTCGGTGACCAGCCCGACCCCGGCGCTCAATAATAATGACGCGCGTGCGCTGCTGCGCCAGCTCTACGTGCCCGAGGAAACGCGGGTCCTGCTCTTTGACAAGGGCGGAGAGGTCATTGCGGACAGCCATCTTCTCGCTGATGTGTTTGAGGCTGTCGAATTGCCCCCGGTGGGCGATGAGGCGGGTGCGCTCGCTGAGGCCGCGCGCAGCTTTCCCTCGCGCATACTTGACGGGTTGTCGACCATACTGACGACACCGGCAGAGCGCGCCGCACTGGACCGTGATCTGCAGGAGGAAGTCCAGCAGGTCATTTCCGGCGAAAGAATAGGCGGTGTTCGCCGGGATACTACCGGTGCTCGGGTCGTTTCAGTCTCCATACCGATCCAGCCCGTACGTGCGGTAATCGGTGTGGTGACGATCGAATCCTATGATCTTGATTCGCTGATCGAGGCTGAGCGACGGGCCCTCCTTCCCTTCATGCTGATCGCCGCACTTGTCAGCGCGATGTCTTCGCTCGCTTTGACCGTCTTCATTGCGCGACCGATCCGGCGACTTGCCCGCGCCGCGGACGAGGCTCGGCGCGCCGGCGGACGACGGGTTAAAATGCCCGATTTCCGAACCCGTCGGGATGAGATCGGCGAGCTGGGCGTCTCTCTGTATGAAATGACCGAGGCGCTTTATGACCGGCTTGATGCGATTGAGCGTTTTGCTGCCGATGTGGCGCATGAACTCAAGAATCCGCTGACCTCGATCCGTTCGGCTGCAGAAGTCCTGCCCAAAGCCAAGGATGAGGAGCGCCGCGACCGGCTTTTGGCCGTGATTGCAGCGGATGTTGGCCGTCTTGACCGTTTGATTACCGATATATCGCGCGCTTCGCGAGTCGATGCAGAGCTGGCTCGCGAGGATGTCGGCCCCTGTGATCTGTGCGCCCTGATCGAGGAATTGGCGGATACATATAATGAATCAGGCGCGGAGGCGGGGCGGCCGCGGGTGATCTTTGAAAAGACCGTGCGGAACGGGAATGTGCTCGGGCGCGAAGTGCCGCTTGGCCAGGTCTTCAGAAACCTGATTGACAATGCCATGACCTTCAGCCCGGAGGGTGGAGAGATCCGCGTAACGGCGCGTCGCGGTCATCGTAATGGCAAGCCGAGCCTGGTAATCACTGTTGATGATCAGGGGCCTGGCATTCCTGCGGAAAATCTGGAGACCATCTTCGAACGCTTTTACACGGAGCGTCCCAAGGGTGCCGCCTTTGGTGCACATTCGGGTCTGGGGCTGGCGATTTCCAGGCAGATTGTGAAAGCGCATGGCGGTCAGATCTATGCCATAAATCGCCAGTCAGAACCCGGAGAGGTAATCGGTGCCCGCTTCACGGTCGACCTTCCCGCGGCACCTGCTGACTGACATTGATCGGGTCCGACTTGCAAAAAGGCGCTTTTCCGATGGGCAAAGGCGCGTTTAGATACAGACATGATTGGAGTCGTTATCGTCAGTCACGGTCGGTTGGCCGATGAGTTTGTCGCCGCCACAGAGCATGTGGTCGGACCGATGGATGCGTTTCTTGCGGTCTGTATCGGGCCGGATGACGATATGGAGCAGCGCCGCGCCGATATCCGAGATTGTGTCGCGGATGCCGATCGTGGCGAGGGCGTGCTCATCCTGACCGACATGTTTGGTGGAACGCCGTCCAATTTGGCGATCTCCCTGCTCGAGCCGGGCAAGGTGGAAGTCATCGCGGGTGTAAATCTTCCGATGCTGATCAAGCTGGCCGAAGCGCGCTCGCGCGCGGACCTGGATAGCCTGGCGCGTATGGGCGTTGATGCGGGCAAGCGCTATATCGCGATCGCCTCCAGTGTTCTGGAGGGTGCCGGAAAGTGACCCCGATTCTGCGAAGGGTGACCATCTGCAATACGCGGGGTCTTCACGCGCGTGCCGCTGCCAAATTCGTTGAGACCGCCCAGGGTTTCGATGCGGTCATTCACGTGACACGCGATGGCGAGCGCGTAAACGCGGATTCCATCATGGAATTGCTGATGCTGGCCGCGAGCAAGGGGTCAACAATCGAAATCGCGAGCGAGGGCGATGAGGCACAGCAGGCGTCCGAGGCGCTTGTCACCCTGGTCGAGGCCGGCTTTTACGAAACCGACTAGATCTGTCGCCCTGAACCTGGCCGGTTATGACCTGGTCTCGTCCAGCTCGATATCCGGCGCGCCCGGCGCAAAGTCTGATGCGGCTTCATCGCCGGTCATGGGGTCAGGCGCATCATCAATAAGCGGATCATCCGCCATCGCCGGAGTTGCGGCCATGGTATCGTCGCTTTGCGGTTCAGCAATCGGTGGCTCAATGTCTGCAGCTGCCGTTTCAACAGGCATGGTTTCAGCCTCGCTTGCCGGTGCCGCTACATTCGCGACAGCTTCGTCGTCGCCTTCAAGAGCGATCGATTCATTCTCCGCTGGCGTTGCAGCTGCCCCGCTGTCCGCGCTTGGCATGGGCGGAGGTGGGGCGACAGGCAGGGTACGTTCATCCTCAAGATCGATCACGGGATCCGTCGCCGCGTCCCCGGCAGCATTTTCCGCTTCACTCAGTGCTGCGGCGGCAGCGACATCATCCAGACTCGGAAGGTCGTCCTCGTCCTCGATCTGCACTGCTGCGTCCGGCTGCGAGTCGAGGGCTGACGTCTCGAGCTGAGGCTCGACCGGGTCTGCGCTGGTCTCGCC